>JAKAOO010000127.1 GCA_021812165.1 Pseudomonadota bacterium
AGCCGGTCGTTCTCGTCGGCGCGCAGCGCCCGGCGAGCGCGCTCGGAACGGATGCCGGCATGAACCTCGTTGCCGCCTTGCGTGTCGCCGGCTCTCCCGAAGCGCGAGGCAAAGGCGTGCTCGTCGTCCTCAATGACGAGATCCAAGCGGGGCGCGATGTCGTCAAGACCTCGACCTATCGCCTGCAGACGTTTCGCTCGTTGGACTTTGGGGCTCTCGGCCATGTCGACGGCGACGGCGTCCATTTTTACCGGGCGCCGCTGCGGCCGCATATGCCGAATACTCCCTTCGCGTCTCTTAAGTTTGCTTCGCTGCCGCGCGTCGATATCGTCTATTCCCATGCGGGCGCCGACGGCGCGCTCGTCGAGGCGGCGCTCGCCGCCGGGGCGCGCGGCATCGTCTCGGCCGGTCTTGCTCCGGGAATGACGCCCCCCGCGCAGTACGCGGCGCTCGAAAGGGCGGCGCGATCGGGGGTCGCGGTCGTCCAGACGAGCCGGGCCGCAAGCGGGCGAGTGGCGCCGCGCCGCCGCCTCGTCGAGGCGGGGATCATCGCCGGCGAAGACTTCTCGCCGCAGAAGGCGCGCATTCTCCTGATGCTGATGCTGTCGCTTGGCGCCGACCGGGAAGCGATCGCCGAGGCCTTCCGGACGTACTGAGCGCGGCCCGGCCGCACTCAATGAACGAGGCGCAGAAGCGCGAAAAGGATCGCGTCCATCAGCCCGACGACGCCGACCATCATGCCGAAAATCGCCACGGTCAAGCGATGCTCCAGCCGCTCCACCGCCTGATCGAGATCGGCCTTGGTGGCGAGGTCCGGCAGAACAGGGTGGACCAGCGCCTCGGCGTGCGCTTCGGCCGCTTCGCGCTCGACGCCGGCGGCTTCGAGCGCCTTCGCGTAGGCTAGGGTGTCAACGGCCATCGCGTTCCGCGCCGGCGGTCTTTATCCTCGTATTTGTACTGCGACCCGAGGACCTTGTCGCGCGAGCCATCAGACGGCAGCTTTGAAGAGCCGCAGCGCCTCGGGAAGCCCCTTCAAAGGGTGGCGCCGCGGTCTTCGAAGGAAAGGCCCCATGCCAAGCCCGCCAAACCGCAACAGGGCTAAAAATTGCCACGAGGTTCGCCGAAAAGGTGATTGATTCGATCGCCGGCAACCATAGATTCCCGCGCGAGAGTATGCGCACGCTGGCGGGCGGACTTCGGGGGAAAGTCGCCTTCACTTTGCGAGCGGGCGCGATGTGACTGGAGGGGGAAGAGGATGACGCGAGGGAAAGTCGCGCGCGGCGCGTTGGCGCTGGCGCTCGCGATGATGCTTGGGGGCTGCGCCGGGTACATGAATCCGTACAACCCGGCCGAGCGCACGATCGCCGGCGGGGCGATCGGTGCCGGCACCGGCGCCGCGGTCGGCGGCATCGCCGCAGGCTGGACCGGCGCCGCGATCGGGGCGGCCGTCGGCGGCACGGTCGGCGCGGTCGCCGGCGCGGCGACCACCCCTTCGCCGCCCCCACCGCGCTGAGCCGGCGTTCGCCCGAGCGCGCTCCACTCGTGCTCGGGCGAGAGGAAGAGCATCACACCGGCGACCGCAGCCGGCTTGAGGGTGTCAGCCGCTTTTGGCCGTTCCGCCAATTGTCGCGCGGGCACGCCTCTTCTCGTCATGGTCGGGCTTGATGTCCCGCCCTGATAAAGCAGGCCATTGCAGAGGGAAAATAGGCGCCCTCAAAGCCGGATAAGGGGTCGCAAAGGTGGCTCGGAGCCGGGTCGGTCCGGCGATTCGCAGTGTGGGGCGCAATCGCGATCACGGCGGGCCGGCAAGGGAGCCCTGGTGGAGGGTTCTTTCCGCTCGCGGTGATCCTATGGATCGTCTTCAGAGAGGTTGCGGCAGCGCGGGAGTCCCGGTTCTTGCAAGTTCGGTCTTTGAGGCCGCCGCAAAGCCGCGGGCGCGCACTTCTTTGTTTTCGCGATCCTCGCCGATCGCTTCGAGCGAAGGGCGATCCGTGAGATCGATCGCGTGCGTTCTGACGGCGATGATGCCGCGGCGTTTGAGATCGGAGAGAATGCGGCACACCGTCTCGGTCGTCAGCCCGAGATAGTCGCCGATATCGCAGCGGGACATCGCAACGTCGATGTGGTCGGCGTCATCTCGCTCGAAGAGTTCAAGGAGAAAGGAGGCGACGCGCTCTTGCGCCGTCATGCGCCCCAGAAGGATGAGGCGGTTTTGCACGGCGGCGAGGCTCTTTTGCGCCATCTCGCACAAATACCGCGCGACCGCGGGGTTCTCTTCGGTCAGGCGCTTCGTCACCGCCCACGGATAGCGCATGAGGGTGACCTCGCCGATGGCTTCGGCAGAGAAGGCGCGCTCGCCCGCGCTTTCGAGACCGAACGCGTCGCCGCCGAAAGCGAATGAGGCAATATGCCGCCGCCCGTCCGCTCTGAGCTTGCTGATGCGCACCACCCCCGAGATGACCTTGTACCACGCGCCGTCGCTGTCGCCTTGCGCGTAGACCTCCTCGTCGCGCGAGAAATGCAGACGCGAACCCATCCGATCGAGCGCGATCAACGCCCCGAGCTGACCCGAGCATGTGATCTCCGGAATGGTCTCCCAGTCGCTCTGGAGCATTCCGGATCTCACCGCCAACGGCCTATACATTGTGCCCCTCCACTCCGTCGCTCTCTCTCTCCTGAGAATGACCGCGCAAGAATGCGGGGATCGCGCGAGCGGTGAAATCCGGTTTTTTACCTACGGCAAACTACCTACGTAAGAATACGTATTCCGCCCTTGCCGGCGCCTTGCCCGGCGGAAGGACCACCGTCGGGTCGGTTGATAAAGAGCCGGTTGTTTTGGAAAGACACACGGAGCCGGGTCGGATTTCTTCCCGGAAGGCTCCGCCTCATCCCAACATGGATGCCAGGTTTGCCCCTTGCGAGGGATAGGCTGCGACAAACCGGCGCAGATCGCGCGCCCACAAGGTGGCCGGCCTGCGCGAACCCATCGCGGCATCATGCGCCGCGGTCGCCCGCGGGGAAGACGCGGCGGAAGATCGTTTCGACGTGCTTCAAGTGGCCGCCGGCGTCGAAGAGCGCGTCGATTGCGCGAGCGTCGAGGAAGCGCGCGATTTCGGGGTCGCTTTTGACGAGGTCGGAAAATCGGCCGCCTTTTTCGAAGACTGCCATCGCGTTCCGTTGGACCGCGCGGTAGGCGTCCTCGCGGCTCATGCCTTTTTGCGTCAGAGCCAAAAGGACGCGTTCGGAATCGACGAGCCCGCCAAGGCGCTCGAGGTTCCTCTTCATGCGTTCGGGGTAGACGACGAGGCGGTCGATCAGGCCCGTGAGGCGCGCGAGGGCGAAATCGAGAAGGGTCGTTGCGTCGGGTGCGATGACCCGCTCGACCGAGGAGTGCGAGATGTCGCGCTCATGCCACAAAACGACGTCTTCGAGGGCGGGGACGACGGTCATGCGAACGAGCCGGGCGAGACCGGTCAGGTTTTCGGCGAGGATCGGATTGCGCTTGTGCGGCATCGCCGAAGAGCCCTTTTGTCCGGGCGCGAAATATTCTTCGGCCTCGCCGACCTCGGTCCGTTGCAGGTGGCGGATCTCGGTCGCGAGGCGCTCGACCGCGGCGGCGATGAGCGCGAGCGCCATAAAGAACTGGGCATGGCGGTCGCGTGGGATCACTTGCGTCGAGATCGGCTCGACCTCGAGGCCAAGCGCCTTTGCCACATGCGCCTCGACCCTCGGGTCGATATTGGCGAAGGTGCCGACCGCGCCCGAGATCGCGCAGGTGGCGATGGCGCGGCGGGCGGCGAGAAGCCGCTCGCGGTTGCGCGCGAACTCGGCGTAATGCCCGGCGAGCTTCAAGCCGAAGGTCGTCGGTTCGGCGTGGATGCCGTGGCTGCGCCCGACCATGAGGGTCAATTTGTGCTCGAACGCCCGCCGTTTGAGGACCGCGAGAAGCGCGTCGAGGTCGGCAAGAAGGAGGTCGGCGGCTTCCTTCAGTTGCACCGCGAGCGCGGTGTCGAGGACATCGCTCGAGGTCATCCCTTGATGGATAAAGCGCGCCTCGGGTCCGACATGCTCGGCGAGGTTCGTCAGAAACGCGATGACGTCGTGGTGCGTCTCGCGTTCGATTGCGTCGATGCGCCGGCTCTCGAAAGCTCCTTTTTGGCGCAGCGCCTGCGCCGCGCTCTCAGGGATGACGCCGAGCGAGGCCTGCGCTTCCGAGGCGAGCGCCTCGATCTCGAGCCAGATGCGATAGCGGTTTTCGGGCTCCCAGATGCGCGCCATCTGCGGGCGGCTGTAGCGCGGGATCATCCTCGGCTTCTCTCGTCTTCGCTCACCTGGCCGGGATCGTAACCGAGGCGCAGAAGCGCGCCCAGCATGTCGGTCGGCACCGGTGCGCAGACCGCGATCGCGGGTCGCGCCGGATAAAGCGGCAGCACGATGCTGCGCGCGTGCAAAAGCGTCCTTTCCCCCGGCATACGCCGGGGGCCGCCGCGGCCATAGACGGGGTCGCCCACGACGGGGGCGCCGAGCGCCGCGCAATGAACCCTGAGCTGATGCGTGCGTCCGGTCGTGGGTTTGAGTTCGAGCCAACTCCTCCCGCTCTCGCGGCCGCGGACCCGGTAGTTCGTGATCGCGCGCGGCCCTTCGCCGTCGATGACGATCTTCCAGCCGCCGCCCAAGGCCAGCTTTTTGAGCCCGGTCTCGATCCGGCCGTCTCTTTCGGGCGGTTCGCCTTCGACGATTGCCCAATAGGTTTTTTCGACCCGGCCCGCGGCGAAAAGCGCGCCCAAACGGCGGAGCGCCTTCGCATGGCGCCCCAAGACGAGGCAGCCCGAGGTGTCGCGGTCGAGCCGGTGGGCGAGAGCGGGCGGACGCGGCAGGCCAAAGCGCAACGCCGCGAACCCTTCTTCGAGATTGGGACCGCGGCCGGGGCCGGCATGCACCGCGATCCCCGCCGGCTTGTCGATGACGAGGATGAGGCCGTCGCGATAAAGGACGCGAGAGGCGAGGGTTTCCGCAAACGCCCGCTCGTCGAGCATCTACTGCGCGGCCTCGCGCGCCGCCGTGGCTTTCGAGAGCCTCTCGCCGAGCGCCTCCCATTCGTCGGCGCCGACGCGCGCAAACATTTCGCGCACGCTCAGCTCTTTCAAGGGCCGCGGGTAGCGGCCGCTCGCCCTGAGTTCCGCGAGCATCTCTTCGCAGGCGGCGATCACGGTCTTGACGAGAAGCCCCGGGACGATCGCGAGCTTGTAGCCGAGCCTTTCGCCATCGGCGAGAGGGATCTCCGGGCTCTTGCCGCCGCGCACGACGTTGAGGAGGCAGGGGCCGGCGACGAGGCGCGGAATGGCGGCGATTTCTTCGAGGCTTTGCGGCGCCTCGACAAAGGCCATATCGGCCCCTTCGGCAAGCGCTGCATTGGCGCGCGCGATCGCCTCGTCGAAGCCGGCGACGGCGCGCGCGTCGGTGCGCGCGATGATCGTGAAAGACGGGTCGCGCCGCGCGCAAGAGGCGGCGCGGATTTTCACGAGCCAGTCCTCGCGCGGGATGATCCGCTTGCCGTCGAGATGACCGCAGCGTTTCGGAAAATCCTGGTCCTCGATATGGAGCGCGGCGACGCCCCGCGCCTCGTATTCGCGCACCGTGCGCACCGTGTTGAGTTCGTTTCCGTATCCGGTGTCGGCGTCGGCGACGAGCGGCAAATCGACGCTCGCGGCGATGCGGCCGGCGTTCGCCGCCATCTCCGACATCGTGACGAGGCCGAAATCGGGAAAGCCAAGGCTCGCCGCGGTCCCGGCGCCCGTCATGTAGAGGGCCGCAAAGCCGGCCCGCTCGATGAGCTTCGCCGTCAGGCTGTCGTAAGCCCCCGGCGCCACGATCATCCCTTCTTGACGGAGCAAAGACCGCAAGCGGCTTGCCGTGTTCATCGCTCTTTCCTTCTATTTTGCGCGCCCCGCAGCGTCGGCCTCGGCGCAGGACTCTTATATCGGCAACGGGCGCGGCCGGAAGAAGGCCGCGCACCGGACACGCGAGTATGGGAAGAAAAGGCTACCGGGTCGTGGGGTCGGCGTCGCTGCCATAAAGGGCGAGCGCTTCCACCGTTTCGCGTGGGGTGAGCGGCGCGACGCGAACGGGCGCAACCCCGGCGCGGCGCATGTGCAGCTTTGCCGCCGCGCCTTCGGAGAGGTCGATCATGATCCGAGGGGTCTGCGGGCCGCGATCGTTGATCTCGACGACGACAGAGCGGCCATTCTTGAGATTGGTGACCCGCGCGTAGGAGAAAAGCGGCAGCGTTCGGTGCGCGGCGGTAGCCGCCGTCGCGCGGAAAGGCTCGCCGCTTGCCGTGAGCCGTCCCGCGAGATCGTACCACGCGGCCTTCCCGATCTCGGGGCGGAGCGCTCCCTTCAGCGTCTTGGCCGGGGAAGCGGCGCGCGTTGCGAGCCGCCGTTGCGTCCGTCGCAAAAGCGGCCTCGGCGGCACAGGACGAACGCGCCGGCGCACGAGGATGCGGCGCTTTTTCGGCATGCGGTGGCGGATCGATTTGGCGATGGAGTGGCGAAGAGGATGGTGCGGCCGGATTTTGCTCGGCGTCTCGGCGTTGGCTGCGGCGGTCATCAGGAGAAGCGCAAGGCAACCGCCGACCATGCGGGAAAGAAGCATCCGGCACCCCCTCCTTCTTAGGGCTATCTTGCCGTCGCCGCAGGCAGACCAAAGCCGCCTACGGTGGGGCACGGATAAGAGCTAGGGATGGGTGTCGTCCCGGATTATTGGGGGGTTCCGGGTAGGACAATTGGGTCGCAATGAAACTACTGAGGCTTGCGCGCGCCTGTCAACCATTGTTGTGCAGAAGCCGCACATTCGGCTCGCGGCGGTCGATCTCGCGCCGCCCTCGCCGCTCTGATGCCCAATCTCCCGGGATTTAAAGGTGATGTTCTGCTCGTTCTTTACGACTTATACGATTACTTCATTCCTCTCGCGAGGCCGCGCTCGGCATAATATTGAAGAGCGCCCGGGTGCAACGGGGCGCCAAGCGCGGCGAGCGCGTCGGGGGTGAGCGCGGCCCAGCGCGGGTCGCGCGCCGCCAGCGCCGGCATCTCGGCCCAAAAGGCTTTGGTGATGCGATAGGCCTCGTCCTTTCCCATCGCCGTCGTCGTATAGACGCCGAGAGGCAAAGCCACGGTCACGGTATCGGTGCTGATCCCCGGATAGGTGCGGCGGGGAATGACCATCGCCGTCACCCCGTCGCTTTCGGCAAGGAGCGCAGAGAGTTCGCCGCGCGGAACGCTCAACAGCCTGAGCGGCACTTTTTTCGCGAGGGCGAGGATATTGGGCGCGGGAAACGCCGTGGCTTCGGCAAAGCCCGCGACCTTGTTGTCGGCAAGCGCCCGGAGCATCCTCTCGCCGTCGATCGCCAGATTTCGGATCGGTTTCTTGGCGCTTTCGAGCTTCAAAGCCGCCGCCGTCTCCTCTGCGGTGAAACTGCCCGCTGCGCCGGCGACAAAGGGCTGTCCGGCAAGAGCGGCGAGGCTCGTGACGCCGCCGTCCTGCCGCACCACCCAGTGCAGCGAAAAAAACGGAAGCGGGAAAAGCAGGCGGATGGGGCCCGCCTGCTTTCCCTTTTCCGCCTGGTGGACCCAACCGGGCTCGGAGACGAACATCGCCGCGCCGTTCTCCTTGATCGCATCGGCGGCGTCCGCAGCCGGCCCGGCGCTCGTCTCGACCTTGAGCGCGATCCGCGCCTTCGCCGACTGGCGAAGCGCTTCGGCAAGCTCTTGCGCGAGGCGGTAGGGAAGGCTCTCCACACTGCCGGCGCGCAGAACAAGGCTCGCCGGCGCGGCCGCAGCGGGGGTCGCAACAGCAGCGGCGAAGCCGAGAAGCGCCGCGGCCACAGCAGCAGCTCCTTTGTGGGACAACGCTCCTCCTTTTTGCAAGCGCGCCGGAGTCGCGTGCTTCCGGCGCCTTCTCGCCTCAAGACTGGCCATCGCCGGCAAGGATGTGCGACAATTTCGCAACCCTGCCTCATGGGCTTTTCGATGGCGACGCTCTTCTACACCCATCCGGCCTGCCTTGGCCATGATCCCGGCCCCTATCACCCGGAATCTGCGGAAAGGTTGAAGGCTCTCCTTGCCGCGTTCGAGGCGCCGGAATTCGCCGCGCTCGAACGGCGCCTCGCCCCCGAAGCGGCGCGCGAAGACCTTCTGCGCGCGCACTCGCGGCGGCATCTCGAGGGCGTTCTCGGCGCGGTTCCCTCTCTGGGCCGCGTCGCGCTCGACGCGGACACCGCTCTTTCGCCGGGTTCGGGGATGGCGGCGCTCGTTGCCGCCGGGGCGGTCGCTGCGGCGGTCGACGCCGTGGTCGCGGGCGAAGCGAAGCGCGCCTTTTGCGCCATCCGCCCGCCCGGGCACCACGCCGAGCGCGAGCGGGCGATGGGCTTCTGCCTTTTCAACAACGCCGCCGTCGGGGCGCTGAGAGCCCGCGTCGTTCACGCGCTCGCGCGGGTCGCGGTCGTCGATTTCGACGTCCATCACGGCAACGGCACGCAGCAGGCCTTCGAGTCGGATCCCCACCTCTTTTACGCCTCGACCCATCAATATCCGCTTTATCCCGGCACCGGCGCGGCGAGCGAGAGCGGGCTCGGCAACATCGTCAACGTGCCGCTTTCGCCCTCCTCGGGAGGAAGCGAGTTCCGGGCCGGCTTCAGCGAGAGGATCCTCCCGGCGCTCGACGCCTTCCGCCCCGAGCTTCTTCTGATCTCGGCCGGTTTCGATGCGCACAGGGACGACCCTTTGGCGCAGCTCTCTCTGGAGGAATCCGATTATGCCTGGGTCACTCTGAAGCTCGTCGAGATCGCGAGGCGCCATGCCGAGGGCAGGGTCGTCTCGACGCTCGAGGGCGGTTATGATCACCGGGCGCTTGGCGCCTCCGCGACCGCCCATGTGCGGGCTCTGATGGCGACCTAGAGGCTCCAAGGGCTGTTGCAATTGCGCAACGATCGGCGCCTTTCGCGCGCGCTTTGCCCGCTCCGGTCGATTTTTCCCGGTGCCTTTTTGCCAGAGAAAAGCAATGGTTGATACGGATGTTCCGGCCGAAATCGCAAAGATGAGCTTCGAGGAGGCGCTCGCGGAGCTGGAGCAGATCGTGCGGCGGCTCGAAGGCGGCCAGGTCCAACTCGATGAGGCCATCCGCTCCTACGAGCGCGGCGCGCTCCTCAAACGGCACTGCGAGCAAAAGCTGAATGAGGCGCAGCAGCGGGTCGATCGCATCGTCCTCGGCCCGGATGGCGCCGTCAACGCGGAGCCGGCCAAACTTGACTGAGACGCTGTGGTCCGACGCGATCTCGTTCCCGGAGGCGCTCAGTGAAGCGGCGCGTTTGACCGACAGCGTCGTCGAGCGCCTTCTCCTCACCCCGGAAGGTCTCGAAGCGCGCGTCTTCGAGGCGATGCGCTATGCGGTGCTCTCTCCCGGAAAAAGGCTGCGCCCGTTTCTCGTGCTTGCCGCCTCCCGCCTTTTCGGCGTGGCCCGGCGATGCGCGTTGCAGGTGGCGGCGTCGGTCGAGATGGTGCACGCCTATTCGCTCGTCCATGACGATTTGCCGGCGATGGACAACAGCGACTTGCGGCGCGGCCGCCCGACCTGTCACCGCCGCTTCGACGAGGCGACCGCGGTGCTCGCGGGAGACGGGCTTTTGACGATGGCGTTCGAGGTGCTCTCCGACCCCGACACCCATGGCGACCCGGCGGTGCGCTGCGAGCTCGTGTCCTCGCTCGCCGCTGCGGCCGGCGCCGGCGGCATGGTCGGCGGCCAGATGATCGATCTCCTCGCCGAGAAGCAAATCCTCGACATCGGCGCCATCACCCGCCTGCAACGGCTGAAGACCGGCGCGCTCATCGCCTTTTCCTGCGAAGCCGGGGCGATTCTCGCCAAGGCGTCGACCGAGTTGCGCCTGGCGCTTCGGGGGTATGCGCACGATCTCGGCCTTGCCTTTCAGATCGCCGACGATCTCCTCGATGTCGAAGGCTCGGCCGCCGAGACCGGAAAGCCGGTCGGCAGCGACGCCGCCGCGGGCAAGGCGACCTTTGTCTCGATCCTCGGCGCGGCCCGCGCCCGCGCGCAGGCCGAGCTTTTGGTCCGGCAGGCGGTCGCCCATCTTGATTTATTCGAACGAAGAGCGGAACTTTTGCGGGAGGCGGCACGATTTGTCGTTACCCGCCGCAGCTGAGGAAGGGCGCGATGGATCGCAAACCGGGCTACCTGATCTCGAACCGCACGCCGCTCCTCGACCGGGTGAAGGTCCCCGCCGATCTGCGGCAAGTTCCGGAGTCCGATCTGCGCCAGCTCGCCGACGAGTTGCGGGCCGAGCTGATCGACGTCGTCTCGAGGACGGGCGGCCATTTCGGCGCCGGGCTCGGCGTCATCGAGCTGACCGT
>JAKAOO010000128.1 GCA_021812165.1 Pseudomonadota bacterium
CCGTTTTCCCACGCTGCCGAGGCGCAGCTTCTCCCGGAAGGTTGGGATCATGAAAGAATGACGCGGGAGTTCATCTGTAGTGACGAGATGAAGTCGATATGGTGCTCTGTTACGCCGCCACTTCGACCGACTGACTTGGTGAAGCTGGCGGTCGGGCCGAGAAAGGCCAGCGATCTCGAATTCTCGGATTGGGAGGCAATATTATCGGAGGTCATTGTGGGGGATGCATTCGGCGTAGACCGTATGGATTATCTCCTGCGGGACTCACATCATGTCGGGGTAGCTTACGGGAAATTCGACCATTATCGGCTGATCGACACGCTTCGAATTTTGCTACCGCCGGCGAATAAGGACGGCCGCTCTGAGGAGCCGGGGCTCGGCGTAGAACGGGGCGGCCTCGAGTCGGCCGAGGCGCTCATGCTCGCGCGTTACTTTATGTATTCCCAGGTGTATCTCCATCATATCCGGCGCATCTACGACATCCACCTAACGGACTTTCTCAAGGAATGGCTCCCCGGCGGGGAGTTTTCGACCGAGCTGGCGTCCCATCTGAAGGTGACGGACAACGAGATCACCGGTGCGTTGTTAACGTCGGCATTTGATGGAGGCGCGCCGGGTCACATACACGCTCGCCGGATCATAAGGCGTCAGCATTTCAAAGTTGTCTATGAGAGAAATCCGGCGGATGTCGAGATAAACCCCGAAGCCGGTAAAGCTGTTTTCGACGCCTTGTGTAATGAGTTTGGCGCTGAGCATTTCCGCCACGATCGCTATCAGCAGCGCGGTGGGTCCACGGATTTCACAGTGCGCCTGCGAGACGGCGCGGAAGCGTCGTCTCTGTCGCTCTCGCAGACGCTGAAGAATGTGCCGGTCGTCTCGGTAGATAATGTCTTTGCCGACCGGTCCGTTATCGACAAAGCAAGCGGTTGGCGTGCAGAGCACAGACCGCGTCTGATCAAACCAAACAAGGAGGGGGTCGGCAATGGATAGGCTGCGGAGAGCCGCGGTCCTAACGCGGCTAATTAAGGAACTTCGAGATCAAGGAAGCTGGTGCGGCGAAACGCACGTTCAGAAGGCAGCCTATTTCTTACGGCAACTCATGAAGGTGCCGCTGGACCTAGACTTTATCCTTTATAAGCACGGGCCTTTTTCGTTTGATTTGCGCGATGAGTTGACGGCGCTGCGGGCTGACGGTCTCATCGGGCTCGAGCCGCAGTGGCCGTATGGACCGCAAATAGTGTTGACTGATCGGAGCGAATACATTCAGGGATTATTCCGTGATACGTTGAAAAAATACGCTGGCTGTATTTCCTTCGTCGCGAAAAAATTGGGCGGAAAGGATGTATCCGAGCTTGAGCGGCTGGCAACGGCGCTGTTCGTGAGCGGCCATGCTCAAGCGGACGCCTCTATAGAGGAGCGCGCTGAGGAGATTACGAGGCTGAAGCCTCATATCTCGCTAGAGACCGCGATGAATGCGGTGAAGGACGTCGACCGCATCAGCGAAGAGGCTCGCACTCGCCTTAAGTGATCCGAATTGGCAAAAGTCCTCCAGTCTATCTGAACAATCGGTATCGCCGGGCGGGAGAGCAATGAGCCGCACACAAGCCTCTGCGGCCCTTGGCGCGTTTGCAGCAGGTTGGCCTGCGGGAGGAGGGGCCGATGGAGAGAGGACACGGGACCGAGAGCCGCAACACGCCCTTTTTGCGCCATGTCTACGACGGCGAGGAGGCCGACATGCGGCGGCTTTACGAGCAGGCAAAGCGCGACCAGTGGAACGCCGCGAGCGACATCGACTGGGATGCCCCGCTCGAAGGGGATGGCGGGCTCATCGCCGACGACCTCGTCGACATCTGCGGCACGCGGTTCTGGGGCCGGCTTGGCGCGGCCGAGATCGCCGCGCTCGGCATCTCGCTTGCCGCCGCGTGAGGGTCGAGGGCGGGCTTACGGCCGCGCCTTCTGCGCCGCGTTGAGCAGCGCGTCGCGGAGAAGGGATTCGGCGGGAAAGCCGGTCTGCTTCATCAGGAATTCGGCGCGGTCGAGGGCGGCGAGCGCCTCGCGCAGGCGCGGCTCGCTCCAGAGCGCGAGCTGCCGCTTCCAGCTTTCCATGTGTTTGTAAAAAATGAGCGGGCGCGCGGCGCGGAGCGCAGCCTCGGCCGGCTTCCCGGAGGCGATCTCGGCGAAGAGGGCATGGAGCCGCGAAAAATGCCGCAGGAGCGCGCGCAGGACGCTCACCGGCGATTCCCCTTCCTCCAGAACCCGGGCGAGCGCGCGCTGGAGCCCGCTCGCGTCCCCCTCCGCCGCGGCGAGAACGGCGTCGTCGAGCGAAAGCGCGGCGCTGTCGCCGACGACCGCGCGCGCTTCGTCGAGTGCGATCGCGCCGCCTTCGCCCGCATAAAGCGCGAGCTTTTCGAGTTCGCAGCGGGTGAGGAGCCGGTCGCCTCCCAGATGCGCGAGGAGATAGGCCTGCGCGTCGCGGGAGAGGCGGATGGCGTGGGCGCCGAGGGTTTCGCGGACGAGCGAGAGGAGGTCGCGCTCGCTGTCGGGATAACAGGGGATCGCCGCGCCGGAGCGGCTCTCCTCGAACAGGCGGCGCAGAGCCGAGCGGGGAGAGAGCTCGCCCGCCTCGACGACGATAAACGCGACGCATCCCTCCGCCTGCGCAAGAAGGTCCTTCAAAAGAGAGGCGAGGGGGTCGCCCGCGCCGCGCAGCGAGATGACGCGCCTGCCGCCCGTGAGGCTCCACTGCCGCGCCTCGTCGAAGAGAAGCGCCGGGTCGGCGAGAACCGCCGCGGGCGAAAGCTCGGCCGAGCGGAAAGGGTCGCCGAGATCGGGAACGACCGCTCGCGCGAGGAGAAGAGCGCGTTCGCGCGCGAGGCCGGCGTCCGGCCCGTAGCAAAGCGCAGCCGCGATCGCCGGATCCGGCCGGCGCAGGAACGAACCGAGATCGGCGGGGCCGAACTTCACGCGGCCTAAATCTTCCTTGCGGCCGCAGCGGCGCGGCGCTGCATGAAAAGGGTCAACCGCACGAGGATTTGGCGGGAGAGCTGGACCACCACCCGCTTGTCGGCGTCCTCTTCCGCGACCGTCGTCGCATAACCGTTCGGCAGGATATTGAAGGCGCTTTCGGAATGGATCGTGTTGATGAGAAGCTTTTTGCCGTTCGTCAGATCGACGAGGACAATGGTCGCAGTGACGTCGAGCCTGCCGCGGCTCGCGAGCCCTTGCGATTGGAGGCCGAGAGAGGCGCGGGAGACCACGAGCGTCGTGCGCAAATCGTACTGCCCGCGCGTCGGGATCCCATTGGGGTTGAGCGCGGTGCGCAACGCCCATTCGAGATGCTGGCCGAGGCGTTCGGCGATCGGCTCGACGTGAATGGCCCGCAAATCGGCCGCCGCCGGCCCGGTCTCGGGATCGGCGTAGAGCGGCGTCCAGCCGCACCCCTGAAGCGCGAACGTGAGAGGGAGGAATAGCGCGAAGGCGCCCGCGGCCGCCAGCGCTTGCCGGCGGCTCGGAGGCCGGCGCGGCCGGTTCGGCAGGCGGCTCGCCCGCGGGTTCTTTCGGGTCATCTCAGCCGACGATGTTGACGATGCGGTTCGGCACGACGACGGTCTTTTTGGGCGCCCGCCCGTCGAGCCAGCGCGCGACCTGGGGGAGAGCGAGAGCCGCCTGTTCGACCTCCGGGCGCGCCGCGTCGCGCGGCATCATCAGGGTCGCGCGCAGCCTGCCGTTGACCTGGACGGCGATCGTCACCTCTTCGTCGCGCAGCAGCGCGGGCTCGGCTTTGGGCCAAGGCTCGGCGGCGAGCAGTCCCTTCCCGCCGAGCGCCTCCCACATCTCCTCGGCGAGATGCGGCATCATCGGTGACAAGAGCCGGCACAGGGTCTCAAGGCCAAAGCGCAGAAGAGAGGCGGCGCCGGGCGCTTCGAGAGGCAGTTCTTCGAGCGCATTCGAGAGTTCGCGGATGCGCGCGACGGCGCGATTGAAGCGGAACTTGTCGAGATCGTCGGTAACGGCGGCGATCGTCTTGTGGATCTGGCGCCGGAAGGGCTCGAGCTGCGGCCCCAAGGCCGAAGGAGGCGCGGCGCCGGGCGGCGGCAGCGGGAGAGGCGGCGCGCTCACCATTCGCCACAAGCGATTGACGTAGCGCCAGGTGCCTTCGATCCCGGCCTCCGTCCATTCGAGATCGCGCTCGGGCGGGCTGTCCGACAAGAGGTAAAGGCGGGCCGTATCGGCGCCGTAAGTCTCGACGATGCGTTCGAGCCCGACGATGTTCTTTTTCGATTTGCTCATCTTTTCGAGCCGCCCCGCCATGACCGGACGCCCGCGCGGATCGACGAGACGGCCGCTCTCCTCGCTCCTCACTTCTTCGGGGAACAGCCACTCTCCCTCGCTCGTCTGATAGGTCTGGTGGCAGACCATCCCTTGCGTGAAGAGGCCGGCAAACGGCTCGTCGAAATCGAGATCGTACCCGCAATGCCGCAAGGCGCGGGTGAAAAATCGCGAATAGAGAAGGTGCAGGATCGCGTGCTCGACGCCGCCGATATACTGGTCGACCGGCATCCAATATCGCGCATCCTCGGCGGTGAATGCGTCCGCCGCGCGCGGCGAACAGAAACGCAGGAAGTACCACGACGATTCGAAGAAGGTATCGAGGGTGTCGGTCTCGCGCCGCGCCGGCTTTCGGCAGGAGGGGCAGGGCACGTGCTTCCAGGTCGGGTGGCGGTCGAGAGGGTTGCCCGCGGTATCAAATCGGACATCCTGCGGAAGGGTGACGGGAAGATCCTCTTCGGGAACCGGAACGATGCCGCAGGTCTCGCAATGGATGACGGGGATCGGCGTTCCCCAATAGCGCTGGCGCGAGACCCCCCAATCGCGCAGGCGATACACCGTCGTCGCGCGGCCTCGGCCGAGAGCCTCGAGGCGCTCCGCGACCGCCTGCTTCGCCGCCTCGACCGAAAGCCCGTTCAAGAATTCGGAATTGTAGAGGACCCCGTCACCGACGAAAGCGGTCTCGCCGATCGCAAACCGCGCCGGGTCTTCGCCCGCAGGCAAGACCACCGGGATCACGGGAAGACCATATTTGCGGGCGAATTCGAGGTCGCGCTCATCGTGAGCCGGGCAGCCGAAGACGGCTCCGGTGCCGTATTCCATGAGGACGAAATTGGCGACGTAAAGCGGAACGCGCCGGCGTTCGTCGAGCGGATGGCGCGCTTCGAGCCCGGTCCGATAGCCGCGCTTCTCGGCGGCTTCGATGACCGCTTCGCTCGTTCCGAGGCGGTTGCATTCGGCGATGAAGGCCGCGAGCTCCGGGTCCTTTTCGGCAAGTCGCAGAGAAAGCGGGTGGTTTGGCGAAAGGGCGAGAAAAGAGGCGCCAAAGAGCGTGTCGTGGCGCGTCGTAAAGACTTCGACGCTCTCTCCTTTTCCGACGAGCTCGAAATGGACGCGCGCCCCTTGCGAGCGGCCGATCCAGTTTTCCTGCATCACCCGCACCCGTTCGGGCCAGCGATCGAGGCCCGCGAGCGCTTCGAGAAGTTCATCGGCAAAGGCGGTGATGCGCAAGAACCACTGCGCGAGAAGCCGCTTTTCAACAAGAGCGCCGGAACGCCACCCGCGGCCCTCGATCACTTGCTCATTGGCGAGCACCGTCATCTCGACCGGGTCCCAATTGACCCAGGATTCCTTGCGGTAGGCGAGCCCCGCCTTCAAAAATTCGAGAAACATCTTCTGCTCGTGGCGATAGTATTCGGGGTCAGAGGTCGCGATCTCGCGCGACCAGTCGTAAGCAAAGCCCATGCGCTGGAGCTCTTCGCGCATGGTGCGGATGTTGTCGAGTGTCCAGCCCGCCGGATGGACCCCGCTCGCGATCGCCGCATTCTCGGCGGGAAGGCCGAATGCGTCCCAACCCATCGGGTGGAGGGTGTTGAAGCCCTGGGCGCGGCGGTAGCGGGCGACGAGGTCGCCCATCGTATAATTGCGGATGTGGCCGACGTGAAGCTTGCCCGAAGGGTATGGGAACATTTCGAGAACATAATATTTCGGCCGGCCGCGCTGCGCCGCCACCCTGAAGACGCCGCTTTCACGCCAGCGCCGCTGCCACTTCGCTTCCGTCTGCGCGAAATTGTAACGAGACATCGTCCTGCTTATGCCGATCGTTTCAGATCTTGCGGCGGCGCGCCGGTTTGCGCCGCAGCTTCCTCGTCCTACTCCTCATGCGGATACCATTTATGCCGCAGTTGCGTCGCTTGCCGCAGGATCGCCAATTGCAGCGCCGTGTCGAGGCTCTTGTTGACGCTCGCAAAGACCCATTTCCCGCTCGGCGAACGCTGTTGGCGCAGAACATTGACCGTAACCGAGTCCGAGCGCAGCGCCCGATGGAGAACGAAAACGTAAATCTTGAAACGCTCCTGCGTCTTCTCTTTCGGCGAGTACCACTTGGTAACGAGTTCGCCCGTTTCCGGGTCATCGGATGAGGTCTTGACGAAGCCGAGCGTATCGCGCGCCGCCTGCCACAGGATCGGGTTGACGCCCGGTCCCGTCTTCGGCCCCGGTTCGCGATCGGGATGTTCCGGGGCGAGACCCAAGATGGACCAGATCGTGGCGTCGGTGTCGATCCCCGAATGCGCGTTGGCAACCGCCTTTTCCCCATTCGCCACCGCTCGATGGGGCTCGGAACCGCAGCCGCCGAGAGCCAAAGCGAGTATCGCCGCGAGCGGCAGGAGGAAGCGGTAATGAAGGGCGGACATCGAGCGTTCCTTGCACGGGCGCGCCCCGAAAGGGCGTAAAGAACGACGCTTCTTAGGAGGAATGGAGCGGTTATGGAAGGGTCTATCGCGGCGAACCTTTTGGCGGTAGAGGAGCGAATCGCACGGGCGGCGCGCGAAGCAGGGCGCGATCCCGCAGAGATCACCCTCGTTGCGGTCAGCAAAATGCACCCGGCGGCCTTGGTGAAAGCGGCGCTTCGCGCCGGGCACAAGAGCTTTGGCGAGAATCGCGTGCAAGAGGCGCTTAAGAAATACCCGGCGTTGCGCGAAGCCTTTCCCGACCTCGTTCTGCACCTCATCGGGCCTTTGCAGACCAACAAGGCGAGGGAGGCCGTGCTCAATTTCGACGTGATCGAAACCCTCGACCGCCCGCATCTCGCCGCGGCTCTCGCCCGCGAGATGGAAAAGAGGGGTCGCCGCCCCCCTTGTCTCATCGAGGTCAACACCGGCGAAGAGCCGCAGAAATCGGGAGTTCTGCCGCGGGAGGCCGACGCCTTTATCGCGCTCTGCCGAGACCGCTTTGCGCTTCCCGTAGAGGGGCTGATGTGCATCCCGCCGGTCGGCGAAGAGCCCTCCCTCCATTTCGCGCTTCTGCGCGAGATCGCAAAGCGCAACGGGCTTTCCCGCCTCAGCATGGGGATGAGCGCCGACTTTGAGATCGCGATCCTATTCGGCGCCACCGAGGTGCGGGTCGGCACGGCAATTTTCGGCGCCCGCGAGGAAACCTAGCGGGACGCGGGAAAATGCTCGAACGTCGTCATTCCGGGGCGCGGTCGCAGGCCGCGAGCCCGGAATCCATAAACACAGACCCGAGAAATCAATGGCTTGGCCTGTGTTCATGGTTTCCGGGCCCGGCCCTCACGGGCCGTCCCGGAATGACGGGGGTTTTTTTCCGCAACCTAGCGGGCGATCTCGGCAACCGCGCCTTCGCGGCGAGACGGTTGCGCCTGTTGCCGCACCACCCTGTAGCCGGGGAAGGCGCCCTTAACCGAGAAAGATCGCGAGCCCGCCGACAACGATCACGACGAAAACGGCGGCTGCCGTCATGAGCCGGGTAAAGCCGATCCACGTTTCGCGATGCCGTTCGATCTCGAAATCCACCGTCTCCGCCATGGCCTCCTCGCCTCAAAAACCTGTTCGAGGGAGAGGTATATCTCAAAAAAAGCGGCGCGCAAGCCGCTCTTCCGCGGGGTTGGTGACCGCGAGTTCGGGCGCGAGAGCGCCGGCGACGGCAACTGTGCCGCCGGCGATCTTGACCCGCCCTTCGGCGATGAGCTTGACGGCGAGCGGGTAAAGCCGGTGCTCCACTTCGAGAATGCGGGCCGAGAGCGCTTCCTCGTCGTCGCCCTCGCAAACCGGAACGATGCCTTGCGCGATGATCGGGCCGGAATCGACTTCGGCGCGGACAAAATGAACGGTGCAGCCGCTGAACCGCACTCCGGCCGCGATCGCCTGCCTTTGCGCGTGGAGGCCCGGAAAGGCCGGCAGAAGCGAAGGGTGGATATTGACCATGCGGTCGCGCCAGGATTCGACAAAGTGCGCGTCCAGGATGCGCATAAAGCCGGCGAGGCAGACGAGCTCGACCCCGGAGCGGCGCAAGAGCGCGCCGGCTTCTCGCGCAAAATCGCTCGGTTCGCGATGCGGAAGAACGGCGTGAGGGATATTCGCCCTTTCGGCATGCGCGAGGCCCGCCGCCCCGTCGCGGTTGCTGATGACGAGGGCGACTTCGGCGGGATAAAAAGGATCGGCCGAGGCGGCGATCAGCGCCGCCAGGTTCGATCCGCGGCCGGAGATGAGAACGCCTAGCTTCAGGCGGGGCATGGCGCCTGCGCTCCAAGGCCGCGCGTGCGCGAACGGTCAGTCCGAATGGCGTCCTCGCCGAAACTGCTGTATGACCGCTGCTGCGGCCAAGAGCCGCGACAATACGCGATCGGAGGCGATTTGAGAATGCGGTCGCCGCTCTTCCACGCGCCCTTCGGGGATCGCGCCGGGTGGTGCCTTGCCGCGGCAGCCCTCCTCTTCTTGCTTGCTTTCTTGCGGGCGCCGGCGGCTTTGGCGCAGGCGCCGAGCGGACCCTATTCGGCAACCGTCGCGCTCGATGCCACCGCCAAGAATGCGGTCGAGGCGCGCCAAAAGGCCCGGCGCGACGGCGAACGCCGGGCCCTCGAAGAGGTGGTCGAAGGCTTGAGCGGCCCCTCCGGCGCGACGGCGGTCTCTTCCCTCGGCGATTCCGCCATAGGGGCGATGGTAGTCAGTTACTCGGTCGCCGACGAACGAATGTCGAGCGACCGCTACCGCGCGCTCTACACCTATCATTTCGACCCGAACGCCGTGCGTCGGCTGATGGCGAGCGCGGGCCTCGTCGCTGCATCTCCAGGCAGCGCGACGGCGGTCGTGCTTCCCGTTTACCGGGACGGGGCGCGGCTCGTGTTGTGGAGCGACCCCAATCGATGGCGCGATGCTTGGTCCCGGCTTTCGCTCCCGGCAGGGCCGGTGAGTCTGCGCGTTCCGCTCGGGGGGATCGGCGATCTCGCCGCGATCGACGCCGAGAAGGCGATTGCCGGCGATCCCGATGCGCTCTCCGCGATCGCCCAGCAAAAGGGCGCCGGGGTGGCGATCGTTGCGCTCGCGACGGCGGAGCGCTCGGATCAAGGCGTCGAGGGCTTCGAAGTCAGCCTCAAGCGCTACCGTGAGGGAACGCTCTCGGGGAGCCTCGAGGCGAACTTCAAGCCCGAGCCGGGCGAAAGCGCGAGCGATCTTATGAGCCGCATGGCGCAGGCGAGCATTCAACCGATCGAGAGTGGCTTCGGATCGGCAGGCGCTACCCCGGTCTCCGCCGAGGGGCCGGCCTCGAGCCTTGCGGCGGTCGTTCCTCTGCGGGGGCTTCGCGATTGGGTCGCGGTGCGCGCGCGGCTGGAAGGGCTGCCGGCGGTGCGAGGGCTCGAGCTCCTGTCGCTCTCCCGCCATCGGGCGGAGATCAAGATCCGGTTTGCCGGAAGCGAGGAAGCGCTCCGCGCGAGCCTCGCCGCAGGCGGCCTGACGCTCGCCGGCGGCGGCCCGCTGTGGCGGATCGAACCCGCCGGCGCTCGGTAGGCCCGGGACGAGAGGGAGCCATGCCCCCGAGGCTCAATCTCGCGAGGCTCAATCTCCCGAACCTCATCAGCTTGTCACGCCTGTTCCTGGTGCCGGTGGCGGTCGGGCTCATCATCGAGCGCCGCTATGGCGTCGCCTTTTGGGTTTTTGTCACGGCCGGTCTTTCCGATGCGCTCGATGGGTTTGTCGCCAAACGCTTCGACTGCCGCACCCGGCTCGGCGCCCTCCTCGATCCGGCCGCCGACAAGTTTCTGCTCGTCAGCCTCTACCTCACTCTCGGTTATTCGCAGGCGCTGCCGATCTGGCTCGTCATCCTCGTCGTCTTTCGCGATGCGATGATCGTCGGCGGGTTCGTTCTCGTCCAGGCGATCGCGGCGCCCAAGGAGTTCGGGCCGCTTTACATCAGCAAGATCAATACGCTCGTGCAGACGACGCTGATCGGGTTCGTGCTCGCGCAAGAGGGCCTTGCCGTTGATCCCGGCGTTCTGACCCTGCTCCTCATCTTCGGTGCGGCGGCCACCACGGTCGCCTAGATCG
>JAKAOO010000129.1 GCA_021812165.1 Pseudomonadota bacterium
TTCAGGAACGCCAAAGGATCGCCGGCAAAAGCGTCGCGGTGATCCTTTCGGGCGGCAATATCGACCGCGAGCTGTTCGCCGAAATTCTCGCCGAGGAGGGCGAAGGGTAGCGGCGCAGGGCGCTCGAAATCCGGCCTCGCCTATGACGATTTCTTGATCGCCGAATAGGGGGCGAGCACCTTTGTGCCGGTTCTGTATTTGGCCGGTTCGAGGATCACCTCGGTCTTCTTTTTCGTGAACTGGTCGAGGCCGTTGCCGGTGATGTTCTGGAATTGCACTTCGAGCACGCGCGGCTTCTGGGGTAGGAGGCCACAAAAACGGCGTCGGGGTGGCTCGCATTGATCGCGTTGACGATCGGCGTGAAGTCTGCGGTGCCGGGCGGGTAGGTGCGGTCATAGACGATCTTGAAGTGGTCCGCCTTGGCGATGGCGCGCGCTCCTTCGAGGGCGTTCATCGGAAACTCGGCGTCGGCGCCAAGGAGCGCGACCGTCTTCGGCTTCGGCTTTTGCGCCCTCAAAGAAAGCGCTTCCCGCCGCGTCAGCGGGATCTCTTTGTCTCTTTTGCGCGCTCCGCCTCTGCGGCGACGAAGCGATCGATGCCGTCCTCGGAAGGCGCTCGCTCGATCGCTCCCAAAGCGAGAAGATGATTGAGATGCGCGAGCGCCTCGCCCAAGGCAAACCCCATCTCGTGGGCGTCGAGCCTTCGCGGAAAGAGAACGGGGATGAGTTCCGCCGCCGAGCGCGGCGAGGCGCAGGCTTTGAGAACCTCTTCGCAGCGCAGAGCGTGATGCCTTTTGAGCGCCTCGATGCGCTGCCTCACCCCGTAAAAAGGCAGGTTGTGCGAAGGGAGGACGAGGCTCTCCGGCGCCACCCTCTCTCTGATGTGGTCGAGCGACAAGAGATAGCGGGAGAGCGGATCGCCGTCGGGTTCGTGCGGCGCGACGCTGATATTGGGCGAGATCTTGGGCAGGATCTGGTCGCCCGCGATCAGAACGCGCGTTTCCCGGCAGTAGAAGGAAGCGTGCTCGGGCGCGTGGCCTTCGCCGACGACGACCTCGTAATGCCGCCCGCCGATCTCGACGATCCTTCCGTCTTGGAGGCGGTGATAGGTTGGCGGCACCGAGGGAACGCCGCGCCGGTAGGAGCGTGGGCGCAGCGCGAAGAGTTCGGCGGCCACTGTGTCGAGGCCGGCGCGACGGGCGAAAGCCGTGCGCATCGCGGCGAAATCGGCGCCCTCCGACTCCCTCGAAACGCGCGCATAAAGCCAGGCTTTCTCGGTCATGAAAAACGGGGCGCCCGTCTTTTCGCAAAGCCACCCGGCGAGCCCGATATGGTCGGGATGGAAATGGGTGACGATGATGCGGGTGACCGGAAAAGAGCGAAGGCGCCCGGCGAAGAGCCGCTCCCAGAGCGCCTTCGTTTCGGGCGAGCCGTATCCGGTGTCGATAATGGTCCAGCCGGGGCCGTCTTCGAGGAGCCACAGATTGATGTGGTCGAGCGCGAAGGGAAGCGGCATTCGAAGCCAAAAGATCCCGGGCGCAACCGCAACCATCTCGCCGGGCGGCGGAGGCGCGGCGAGAGGAAATTCGAGAATGCCGTCCATCTCCGCCGATCTTACTTGAAGCACGAATTGACCGGCAACCGCGCCCCATGCATTACTGCCCCGCAACAGGACAGGCCCCCGGGACAGACCCTGGGACACGCCCTTGGGCGGCGTTGCCGCAAGGGACAGTGAAGGGACGGGTTCGAGGATGCGCGATTTCAATCGGCCCGGGCGCTCGGCGGCGATGGCGGAAAGCGGCATGGCGGCGACCTCGCATCCGCTTTCGACGCTTATCGCGCTTGATGTCTTGCGGTCCGGAGGCAATGCGGTCGACGCCGCGATCGCCGCCGTCGCGGTGCAATGCGTCGTCGAGCCGCAAAGCACCGGAGTGGGCGGCGACTGCTTTCTCCTCTATTCGCCGAAAGGCGGCCTGCCGGTAGCGCTCAACGGTTCGGGCCGCGCGCCCGGGAAGGCGACGATCGACTGGTATCGCGATAATGGCTTCCGCGAAATCGCCATCCCAAGCCCGCATGCGGTGACGATCCCCGGCGCGATCGACGCCTGGTGCACGCTCCACGCCCGCTACGGGACAAAGCCTCTCGCCGAGCTTTTGGAACCGGCGGCGCGCGCTGCCGAAGAGGGGTTTGTCGTCACCCCCCGCGTCGCTTTCGACTGGTCGCGCAACGAGGGAAAGCTCAAGGATCCTCTGACCGCGGCGGTCTATCTGCCGCAGGGAGCCGCGCCCGCTGCCGGAGATCGCATGCGCAACCCCGCACTCGCCGCGACCTTGCGGCGGATCGGAAAGGAAGGGCGCGCGGGATTTTACGAAGGGCCGGTGATGCGCGACATCCTCGCCCGTCTCAAATCCCTGGGCGGGCTCCACGAGGCCGAGGATTTTGCGGCGCAGCACGCAGAGTGGGTCGAGCCGATCCATGCCTCCTATCGCGGTTTCGAGGTTTACGAATGCCCTCCGAACGGTCAGGGCCTCACCGTATTGATGATGCTGCGCATCCTCGAAGGGTATGATCTCGGCTCCTCATCCCTCGGCGAAGCCGACCGCCTCCATCTCATCGCCGAGGCGACGAAGGCGGCTTACGCCGTGCGCGACGCCTTTATCGGCGACCCGGCACAGGTTGCGGTGGATGTCGCGGGTTTTCTTTCCGAAGCCCGGGCCAAAAGGACCCGCGAGCGCATCTCGCTCGAACGCGCGCTTCCCGGCTCCGCCTTTGCCGAACCCGAGCACAAGGATACGGTCTATCTCTGCGTCGTCGATCGCGACCGCAACGCGATCTCGTTTATCAACTCGCTCTTTTCGGCCTTCGGCACCGGGATCCTCGCGCCCGACAGCGGCGTCCTTCTCCACAACCGCGGCACGAGCTTCCGCCTCATCCCCGGCCATCCGAATGCGATCGCGCCGGGTAAGCGCCCGATGCACACGATCATCCCGGCGATGCTCATGAAGGACGCTCGCGCGGCGATGCCGTTTGGCGTGATGGGCGGGCAGTTCCAGCCCGTGGGCCAGGTCCATTTCCTGCATCGACTTCTGGACCAGGGTCGGGACCCGCAACAGGCCGCCGAAGCCCCGCGCAGCTTTGCCTTCGAGGGAACGCTTCGGGTCGAGCACGCGATCCCGCCCGAGGTCGCCGCCGATCTCGAGCGCCGCGGCCATACGATCGAGTGGCTCGAGGTGCCGGTCGGCGGCTCTCAGGCGATCTGGATCGATTGGCAGCGCGGGGTTCTCATCGGCGGCTCCGAGCCGCGCAAGGACGGGCTCGCGCTCGGTTACTGAGGGTCCTGGGCGAGCGCGCTCTTGAGGCGGGCCAAGAGTTCGAGATGGCGATCGTGATCGCCCGCAAAACGCAGAACGAGATGGCTTGCGCCGGCGGCGAGAAAGCCTTTGAGCCACAGGGCCGCGCCGGCGGAGGGCCCGGCGTAGCTGGCCTGGCGGCGGCGCACGGCGGCAAATAGCGGCCCGTAATAGCTTTCGAGATAGGCGTTGAGCTTTTTGTCGGCCGCTTCGGCATCGTCATCGATGGCGAGAGTGAGATAGACGGCTCCCGTGATCGCGTTCGGATCGCGCCCGGCGGCGCGCGCGACGCCGCCGATTTTCCTCCAACCCGCGGCAAAGGACGCGGCGTCGGGGCCGTTCGGAAACCAGCCGTCGAAATGCTTTCCGACGCGTTCCAAAGCGGCCTCGACCATGCCCCCGATCCAGATCGGCGGCCCGCCTTCGCGCTCCGGGGTGGGGCCCAAAACCGCGTCCTTCACGTGCCAGCGGCCCTGCCAGTCAACCTTTTTCCCCGCCCACAAGGCTCGGGCGAGGCGCAGCCCTTCGAGCATGCGCCCGACGCGCCCCTCGAAAGGAACGCCCGCGGCCAAGAATTCCGCCCGGATATTCGGCACGTCGGCTGCGATCCCGACCCCCAAGACGAGTCGGCCTTCGGCAATGCGGTCGAGTGTCGCGATCTGATGCGCGAGCACCACGGGGTTGCGCAAGGCGGGAAGAAGCACCGCCGTGCCGAGCGTCACCCGCCGCGTCAGCGCCGCGACCGCCGAGAGCAGGATCAAAGGCTCGTGGCGCGGGCGCGCGAAAAGCGAATCCCCGACCCAAAGCGAGTCGTAGCCGAGGCTCTCCGCCTTCTGCGCCAGATCCAAAAGCGGCCGCGCCTCATGGTGCCCTTCCATCACCGCTTCTCGCGTCGGCAAAAGATATCCGATCTTGAATGCCATCGCCTTGCTGTTCCCCCTTTTCGTTCGCCGCGATCCTAGTCGATGCCGACGGTTGACGCGAGCGCCGCCGAGGAAGAACTCTCGCTTCTCAAACCGGGATCAGGTCCCAAACCGAAAGGCAAGGCGCATGGAAAGAGGGGGCGTAAGAGCGACCGGCATCGGAGAGCCTGTCCGGCGCAAGGAGGATTTTCGCCTTCTGACGGGCAGAGGAAAGTTCGGCGACGATCGCGTCCTGCCGGGGATGGCGCACGCGGTTTTTGTGCGCTCGCCTCACGCCCACGCGAAGATCTTGGGCGTCGAGAGCGGAGCGGCGCTTTCCTCTTCGGGCGTGCTCGCCGTGCTGGCGGGCGCCGACTATCTGGCGGACGGACTTCAGCCGATCCCGCACAACGCCGGCATCATGGCTCCGCCCGACCTCGTGGTCCGCGTGCGCGGTTTTCGGCCTATCGGCACCCGCCATTTCCCCTTGCCCGCCGACAAGGCGCGTTTTGTCGGTGAGCCCGTGGCGATGGTGGTCGCCGAAACGATTGCGATGGCGAAAGATGCCGCCGAGAAGGTCGAAGTCTCGTTCGAACCTTTGCCGGCGGTTGCGCGCGCCGCAGACGCCGTGAAACCCGGTGCGCCGCTCCTTTGGGATGAGGCGCCGGGCAATCTCTGCATCGATGTCGAAACCGGCGACGAGGAGGCGACCGCGGCGGCTTTCGCGCGCGCCGCCCATGTCGTGAGGCTCGAGACCTGGGCGCAGCGAGTCACCGGGGTGCCGCTCGAGCCGCGCACGATGAGCGCCGATTACGACCCCGAAACGGGGCTTTATACCCTCTACACCGGAAGCGGCCGCGGCGTCGTCAAGGCGAGGACCGATCTCGCCCTCGTTCTCGGCGTGCCGGTCGAGAATGTGCGTTGCGCGTGCGAGGAGATGGGCGGGAATTTCGGCACCCGAAATTTCTTCTACCCGGAATACGCCCTTCTTGCCTGGGCGGCGCGCCGCCTCGGCCGGCCGGTCAAATGGACGTGCGAACGGGGGGAGTCATTCCTGAGCGACTATCAAGGCCGCGACCTTTTGATCGAGGCCGAACTCGCTCTCGATTCGGAAGGGAACTTCCTCGCCGTTCGCGGCTCGCATCTCTCCAATCTCGGCGGCCATGCCGCCTCCTTCGTCTCGCTGCAGAAAGGGATGGGCCTCTTGTCGGGCGCCTACCGCGTCCCCGTCGGTTATGTGCGCGGGCAGGGCGCCGTCACCAACACGGTGCCGACGACGCCCTATCGCAGCGCCGGACGGCCCGAAGTCATTTTCGCGATCGAGCGTCTCGTCGATCTCGCGGCCGAAAGGCTGGGGCTCGATCGAGTTGCCTTGCGCCGGCGCAACCTGATCGCGGCCGCGCTTCCCTACCGCAATCCTTTGGGCCTTACCTATGACGGCGGGTGCTGCGAGGAAGTAATGGAACGGGCGCTCGCGCTCGCCGATTGGGATGGGTTTGCGGGCCGCCGCGCCGCCTCGCGGGAGAGGGGCCGATTGCGGGGCATTGGGGTCGCCAACTATATCGAGATCACGACCGGCGCGCCGCGCGAGCGCGCCGAAATCACCTTTACGCCCGAAGGCCGGGTCGAACTCGTCATGGGCACGATGTCGTCGGGGCAAGGCCATGAGACGAGCTTTGCCCAGCTCGTCTCTGAATGGCTCGGCGTGCCGTTCGAAAGCATCGATTATGTCGCCCACGACACCCTTCGCGTCAAAGCCGGAGGCGGCTCGCATTCCGGCCGTTCGATGCGGCTCGCGGTGACCATCATCGGCAAGGCGACGGACGAGATCATCGACAAGGGGAAGCGGATCGCGGGCATTCTCTTCGAGGCGGGCGAAGCCGACATCGAATTTTCGCGCGGCGTCTTTCGGGTCGCCGGCACCGACCGCGAGATCTCCATCTTCGAGGTCGCCGCGGCCGCGCTCTCTCGCGCGGATCTGCCGGAAGATTTGAAACGGCCTCTGGCCGGCGTCTGCGACGACACTTTGCCGATTGCCAGCTTTCCTTACGGCTGCCAAGTCTGCGAAGTCGAAGTCGATCCCGAGACGGGCGCGGTCTGGGTCCTGCGCCATACTGCGGTCGACGATGTCGGCCGCGCCATCAATCCTCTGATCCTTCACGGACAGACCCATGGCGGCATCGCTCAAGGAGTGGGGCAAGCCCTGATGGAAGAGAGCCATTACGAGAGGGCGACCGGGCAGCTTCTCGCGGGGAGTTTTATGGATTACGCGATGCCGCGCGCCGCCGATTTCCCTTCCCTCGAAACGGCGCTCAGCGAGGTGCCGGTGCCCACCAACCGGCTCGGCGTGCGTTCGGGGGGCGAGGGCGGCACGACGCCGGCGCTCGCCGTGGTCATCAATGCGATCGTCGACGCGCTTTCCGAGTTTGGGGTCAAGCACATCGAGATGCCCGCCACCCCGGAGCGCGTCTGGCGGGCCATCCGCGCAGCGCGCGAGGCGCCGGCGGGAGGCTGACCTCCTTGCGGAGCGGTGGTTAAGCGGGCGAGAGGACGTGGATCACGCGGTTCGCGAGCATGTCTTTCGTCTTTTCGGCATAAGCCGTCATGTGCGGCGTCGCGGCGTGAGCCTTGAGCGCCTCCAGGCTTTCCCATTTCTCGAGAACGACGAAGCTCTCCGGGCCGAACTTCGTCTGGAAGCGGCCGGCGCCTTCGGCGTCGATCGCGGGGCCGTATTCGATGCAGCCTTTTTCCGCGTGAACCGCCGGCATGTTGGCGTGGAAGGCGTCGAGGACCGCTTGGCGCATGCCGGATTTCGCCGTCAGGATGGCGATGACGTAGATCATGAGGTCTTTCCCTTTTAGAGAATGCGTTCGAAGACGCTGTGTTCGCGGGCCGAGAGGAGCGGGCGGATTCTTGCGATCCAGAAGCCGTACTCGGCCGCCTTCTGCCAGGCGGGGCTTTGCAGCACCGCGGGCGAGTCGACCTCGTAAAGCGCCAGATAGCGGGCCGGCTTGGGGTCGCTCGAATGTTCGAGGCGGTAACGCGCCGCACTCAAAACGCCCGGAACCTTCGAAAGGCTCGGGAAATGCTCGGCGTCGTAGACGCGGTTGAATTCGGCTTCGTGCTCCGAGGGGATGTCGAGCTCTACCACGAAGAGATGGGACATGTGAGCTTCCTCCCGGTTCAGGCGATCTGCCGGAACGTGCTGTGGATGCGATTTGTCGTGTGCGGGCGGATTTTCGGCTTCCACTCGCCCAGATCGATCGCTTCGAGCCAAGCCGCGCTTTCGAGGACCGCGGCACTATCGAGTTCGTAGATCGCGAGGTAACGCGGCATTCCGGGCCGCGTCGAATGTTCGAGGCGATAGCGCCGGGCCGAACGCACTCCCGGAACCTTGAGGATCAGCGGGATATGATCCTCGTCGTAGACTCGGTTAAACGCCGCTTCGATCTCAGCCGGAATATCCATTTGGACGGCGTAGATATGGGACACGGGACGCCTCCTCTCTCTCGTCGGCCGGCAGAGGATGGCCGAAGTTAGATGAAAGCGCGAGCCCTCTCGACGCGATTTTGCGCGCGAATCGGCAGCAGCACGATTCTTGGTTCTCCCAAAAGCCGCTTCGGATAGGATCGGCCGCGAGCGCCTCCTCTCCCGCCGGCGCTCTGACCTTCATTCGAGGCTGGGTGATGAGAACGATCTCGAAGCTGTGGCGAGGATTTTTTTTGGCCGCGCTCCTGATGCTTCTGCCCGAAGCGGCGTTCGCCATGCCGCAAGGCGGAGCTGTTGTGAGCGGCGACACCGCGTGGATGCTCACGGCAACCGCCCTCGTTCTCATGATGACGGTTCCCGGCCTCGCGCTGTTTTACGGCGGGATGGTGCGCAAGATGAACGTTCTTGCCACCATCGCGCAGAGCTTTGCCGTCACCTGCCTCGCCACGGTTTTATGGACGGCGCTTGGCTATAGCCTCGCTTTTACCGAAGGCTCGCCCGTCGTCGGCGGCTTCAGCCGCGTGCTGCTTTTCGGGATGGGAATCCATTCCGTCAGTCCTCTCGCCAAGACCGTTCCGGAATCGGTCTATATGAGCTTCCAGATGACTTTCGCGATCATCACGCCGGCGCTCATCTGCGGTGCCGTCGCCGACCGCATGAAGTTTTCGGCGCTCCTTTGGTTCACCGGCCTCTGGAGCCTCCTCGTCTATGCGCCTGTTGCGCATTGGGTCTGGGGTCCCGGAGGGTTTTTGGGCGCGGCAGGCCTTCTCGACTTTGCGGGCGGCACCGTCGTGCACGTCAATGCGGGAGTGGCCGGGCTCGTCGCGGCGCTTGTGATCGGCAAGAGACGCGGTTACGGGGTCGAGCCGATGGCGCCCCACAATCTCGTCTTCAGCGTCACGGGTGCGGCGCTCTTGTGGGTTGGCTGGTTCGGGTTCAACGCCGGTTCGGCGGTCGCTGCGAACGGCAGCGCGGCGATGGCGATGGTCGTGACGCAAATCGCCGCCGCGACCGCGGCCCTCGTCTGGATGGTCGCGGAGTGGACGTTGCGGCGCAAGCCGAGCGTTCTCGGCATCATCTCGGGTGCAATCGCCGGCCTCGCAACGATCACCCCCGCTTCGGGATTTGTCGATCCGCGCGGCGCCTTTATCATCGGCATCGCCGCCGGGCTCGCCTGCTATTGGGGCGCCACAGCCCTCAAGCGAGCATTCGGTTACGACGACAGTCTCGACGCATTCGGCGTTCACGGCATCGGCGGAGCGTTGGGAACGCTTCTGACCGGCTTTTTGGCGGTCGCAGCGGTCGGCGGCGCGGGCAAAAGCGGGCTCATCGACGGCAATCCGCGGCAGGTTCTGGTCCAGCTCTATGGCATCGCCGTCATCGCCCTTTACTCCGGCCTTGTGTCCTACGTGCTTTTGAAGCTCGTCGATCGCATGATCGGTTTGCGCGTCGATCCCGAAACCGAGCGCGAGGGCCTCGATCTCGCTTTGCACGGCGAGGCGGTTCCGTAGAATCCCCCACCGACGCCCGAAGAAGGAGGCGATGCGAGAAAAGCCTCTTCCTGCGCACAAAGCGCGCGCCGAGCGTTTTTGGGGAGGCGAGGACAAGGATAGGAAGATCGCTATGGCCGATGTGCAAATAGTCTTGGATATGCTGAAGGAGCACGAGGTTAAGTTCGTCGACTTCCGCTTTACCGACCCGCGCGGCAAGTGGCACCATCTCGCGCATCATGCGCCCAAGGTCGATCGGACCTTGCTGAGCGATGGGGTGATGTTCGACGGTTCGTCGGTTGCCGGTTGGAAGGCGGTCAACGAAAGCGACATGATCCTCCTGCCCGATCCCGCGAGCGCGATCCTCGACCCGTTCGCGGCGCAAACCACTCTCATTCTCTTTTGCGACGTCTATGAGCCGGCGACCGGGGCCCCCTACGGCCGCGATCCCCGCTCCATCGCCAAAAAGGCCGAGCGTTACCTCGCTTCGACCGGCATCGGCGACAAGGCGTATTTCGGGCCCGAGACTCAATTCTTCGTGTTCGACGACGTCCGCTATCGGGTGAAGATGCAGGGCGCGATGTACGCGCTCGACAGCGAGGAGGGACCCTATTCGAGCGGGAAAGAATACCCCGACGGCAATACCGGCCACCGGCCGCGGGTAGGGAGCGGCTCTTTCCCGGTGCCTCCCGTCGACAGCCTCGCCGATCTGCGTGCGGAGATGCTCTCGGTAATGGCCGATATGGGGCTCGAAGTCGAGGCGCACCATCACGAGGTCGCCCCGAGCCAAAGCGAACTCGGCATCAGCCATTCGACGATGGCGCGCGCCGCCGACACGATGCAGATCTACAAATATGTCGTGCAGAACGTTGCTCACCAATACGGCAAGAGCGCCACGTTCATGCCAAAGCCGATCAATGGCGACAACGGGTCGGGCATGCACGTGCATCAGTCCCTATGGAAGGGGGATCGCCCGATCTTTGCCGGCAATCTCTATGCCGACCTTTCCGAGGCCGCGCTCTACTATATCGGCGGCATCATCCGCCACGCGA
>JAKAOO010000130.1 GCA_021812165.1 Pseudomonadota bacterium
CGTGTGCATCGGCCCTCCTCCGGCGCGCCTCAGCTATTTGAACGGGGCGGCGATCCTTTCCGCGGCGACGATCACCGGCGCCGAGGCGATCCATCCCGGCATCGGCTTTCTCGCGGAAAATGCCGATTTCGCGGAGATGGTCGCGGAACATGGGTTCGCCTTTGTCGGCCCTTCGCCCGAGCATCTGCGGCTCCTCGGCAACAAGATCGCCGCCCGCGAAGCGGCGGCGCGGTTGGGCCTGCCGATCATTCCGGGCTCGCGCGAGCCGCTCTGCGACCTCGGCGCCGCGCGCGAGGCGGCGCGGGCGGTCGGCTATCCGGTTCTGATCAAGGCGGCGGCTGGAGGCGGCGGCCGCGGCATGAAGCTCGCCCGCGACGAGGCCGAGCTTGCGCGCCTTTTTCCCCTCGCCGAGCGCGAAGCAAAGGCGTTTTTCGGCGACGGCGCTCTCTACCTCGAACGCCATCTGTCGCGGCCCCGCCATATCGAGATCCAGATCCTCGGCGACGGAAAAGGGGGGCTTGTCCATCTGGGCGAACGCGACTGTTCGCTGCAGCGCGCGCATCAGAAAGTGCTCGAGGAAGCCCCGTCGCCGGCGCTCACCGCCGCCGAACGCGACCGCGTCGCCACGCTCGCCGTCAACGGAGCGCACGCTCTTTCTTATCGGAGCGCCGGCACGCTCGAATTTCTTTACGAGGGGGGCGAATTTTTTTTCATCGAGATGAATACGCGCCTGCAAGTCGAGCATCCGGTGAGCGAGATGCGCTCCGGCATCGACATCGTGCGCGAGCAACTCAAGATCGCGGCCGGCGCTGCGCTCGGCTACCGCCAAGCCGACATCACCCTCGACGGTCACGCGATCGAGGCGCGGATCAACGCCGAGAACCCGGAAACCTTTCGCCCCTCTCCGGGACGGGTCACCGCCTACCATGCGCCCGGCGGCTTCGGGGTTCGCGTCGACAGCGCGCTCTACCAGGGCTACGAGGTGCCGCCCTATTACGACAGCCTCGTCGCGAAGCTGATCGTCCGCGGCACAACCCGCGAGGAGTGCCTCATGCGCCTGCGACGGGCGCTCGACGAAACCGTCATCGCCGGGATCGAGACGACGATCCCGCTCACCCGCCGCCTCCTCGACGACCCTTCCTTTATCGCCGCAGAATACGATACGCTCTGGCTCGAACGCTTTCTCGGCCGGGAGGGCTGAGCCGGGCCGTGTTTTCTTTGGGCCTCACCCCCGAGATTCTGCTCGCCGCCTATGCCGAAGGCATTTTCCCGATGGCCGAAACGGGCGATGCCCCGGAACTTTACTGGGTTAACCCTTTCCGCCGCGGCATCCTGCCGCTCGATCGATTCCACGTGTCGCGCCGCCTCAGACGGGTCGTGCGCCAGGGGCATTTTGAAATCCGCTGCGACAGCGTCTTCGAAGAGGTCGTGCGCGGCTGCGCAGAGTCCACGGAAAAGCGGCCGAACACCTGGATCAACGAGGAGATCGTGCGGCTTTACGTGGCCCTTCATAGACGCGGAGCGGCGCATGCCGTGGAGGCGTGGCGCGAGGGCCGGCTCGTCGGCGGTCTTTACGGGGTCTCGCTCGGCGCCGCCTTCTTTGGAGAAAGCATGTTTTCCCGCGCCTCCGACGCGAGCAAAGTCGCCCTCGTCCACCTCGCCGCCCGTCTCAAGGAGGGCGGCTACCGGCTCCTCGACACGCAGTTCTTGACCCCCCACCTCGCCCGCTTCGGCGGCATCGAAATCTCGCGCGCCCGCTACCGCCGCCTCCTTGCGCAAGCGCTCTCCTACCGCGCGGCTTTCCCCTCCTCCTTGCCGGGAGAGAGCCCCGGAGAGGCGGCGCTCGCCGCGTTGCAAGAGAGCACGGAGACGTCGTAGATCGGGTCTTCGAGCGCGGAAAGCGCGGGGCTCGAAGAGAACATCCAGCCGCTGAAAATCCTCTTCGGCTTCTCACCCGGCCAAACCTTGTCGATCTGGAGAAACGCGGCATTTTCGGGCCGCCTGTCAGGCGGGTTCTTGTCGCAGGCGCGCACCAGGATCTTGAGCGTGCCAAAGCGAACGGGGGTGCCGACCGGCGCCTCGAACCTCGAAACTCGGGCGGTGATCTTGTCGAGGCCCAACAGCAACGCCACCCGTTCCGGGATCATCGCCGCGCCCGCCGGTGAAACCGTCACGGAAAAGAGGACGAGGAGAAGAAGCGCTCTCACCTACTCACTTTGGGCCCGGCGCGAGGCCCGGCAGCGAAGGGAGCGATGCGGAGCCTTTGCCCGCTCCTCCTTTGGCCGCGCCCCCGTGCGGCGAAAACATGTATTTCCCGATGAGGCTTTGGATATTGACGGGCGCCTGCGTATAGAGGATGCGCCCGCCGGGCGGGATCATCCTTCTGGAGCCGCCAGGGACGAGCGCCATGTACTCGTTTCCGAGAAGGCCCTGGGAGAGCACCTCGGCGACCGTGTCTACGGGGAGCTTGTAAGCGGGGCTGATGCTCATCGTCACGCTCGCGAGATAGGTTTTGGGATCGAGCGTTGTCGAGACGACGCTGCCGACCTTGATGCCGCCGATTCGCACGTCGCTGCCGTCGCGGATGCCGTCGATGCGATCGAACTGGGCGGTCACCTGGTACCCTTCCACTTCCCGGAATTGGCTCGTCGAATAGGCGAAATAGAGGAAGAGCGCGGCCGCCACGAGGACGACGGCGCCGAGCACGGTCTCGATTACGTTCCGCCTCAACGTCTCGGTGCCCCTTCGCCGGCGAGCGCCCCGCTGAAGAGAGCGGTCCTTATTCGGGAGTCCACGGCTCGTAATCGCCGGTTGCCGGCGCGCGCAGGCCGCCGCGCAGGACCGAACCTTCGGGGTGGTAGGCGTAAGGAGTGCCCGTCAGGTTCGGCTGATGCTCCTTCTCCCAGGAATAGCGGCGCCGCCCGTCCGGCCGCGGCACCTCGTCGACGGTGTGGTGCAGCCAGGCGTGCCATTGCGGCGGGACTTTCGAACCATCCGGCTCGCCCGCATAAAGCACCCAGCGTTTTTCACGGCTTCTTCGCCCGCCGCCGCGCGGAAGCACGCGATGCCCCTTCTCGCGATAATAGCGGTTGCCGAATTCATCGACGCCGACCGGTTCGCCCGAGAGCCACGTCATCAATCGGGTGCCGAGTGTCGCCCTCACCTCTAAACCTCGACCCGTCATCTCCGCTCTCGGCGCTATATCGCACCCCCGCTCGCCGGCGGCAAGGGCGATGAAGGCCGCCGCTCGGGGCGCGTGGCCAAAGCGCAACATCTTGTATGAAAGAGCCGTGGAATCCCCAAAATCTGCTTGCTGCTCGAAAGAGCGCGATCTAGATTTCGTAGCTCATGGAGGCTGCGCCACAACGCCTGGGGCGCATGGAAAAGCGGGAGAAGCGGGATGCGCATCGCAAGGCGGCTTACTGCGGCAGGAAAGGACCCCTATGCGGGAATCGCGTTCCGGACCGCAAAGAGCGAGATCAAGAACCCCGACGGCTCTCTCGTTTTCGCCGCCGAAGGCGTCGAGGTTCCCGCGGCGTGGAGCCAGATCGCCTGCGACATCCTCGCGCAGAAATATCTTCGCAAGGCGGGAGTGCCGGCGCGTCTGAAGCCGGTCGCCGAAGAGGGAGTTCCGGCTTGGCTTTGCCGTCACGAAGCGGAGAGCGATCCCCTATCGGCGCTTCCCGAAGGCGAGCGCGGCGGCGCCGAGACTTCCGCCCGCCAGGTCTTCGACCGGCTCGCCGGAACCTGGACGTATTGGGGCTGGAAAGGCGGATATTTTTCGAGCGAGGAGGATGCCCGCGCCTTTTGCGACGAGATGCGGGCGATGCTCGCGCGCCAGATGGCGGCGCCCAATTCGCCGCAATGGTTCAATACCGGGCTCCATTGGGCTTACGGCATCGACGGTCCGCCGCAAGGCCATTTCTATGTCGATCACCGCACCGGGGCGCTCCAACGCTCCGCGAGCGCCTACGAGCGCCCGCAGCCGCACGCCTGCTTTATCCAATCCGTCGCCGATGACCTCGTCAACAAGGGCGGGATCATGGATCTTTGGGTGCGCGAGGCGCGGATTTTCAAATACGGTTCGGGCTCGGGGTCGAATTTTTCACGGTTGAGGGGAGAGGGCGAGCGGCTGTCGGGGGGCGGCCGCTCGTCCGGTCTCATGAGCTTTTTGAAAATCGGCGACCGCGCGGCCGGTGCCATCAAATCGGGCGGCACGACCCGCCGCGCCGCGAAGATGGTGATCGTCGACATCGATCACCCGGATATCGAGGAGTTTATCGAGTGGAAGGCGGTCGAAGAGGAAAAGGTGGCCGCCCTCGTCGCGGGCTCAAGGCTTTTGCGGCGCCATCTGAACCGGATCCTGGCGGCTTGTTGCGACTTCCCCGCGGAGGACGGCGAAAGCGGTTTCGACCCGCAGAGGAACCCGGCCCTGAAGCGCGAGATCCGCGAGGCGCGGGCGGCGATGATCCCTGAAAGTGTGATTCGGCGGGTCATCGAATTTGCGCGCCAAGGCTGCCGGTCGCTCGATCTGCGCAGCTACGACACCGATTGGGACGGGCCCGGCTATCTGACGGTATCGGGGCAGAATTCGAACAACTCCGTCCGGGTACCGAATGCGTTTCTCGAAAGCGTCGAGAGAGGCGGCGAGTGGCGTCTCACCCGCCGCACCGACGGCGCCATCGCCAAAACGCTTCCCGCACGCGAGCTTTGGGACAAGATCGGCGCCGCCGCCTGGGCCTCGGCCGATCCCGGCCTCCAGTTCGACACGACGATCAACGACTGGCACACCTGCCCGCAGAGCGGCCCGATCCGCGCCTCGAACCCCTGCTCCGAATACAATTTCCTCGACGACACCGCCTGCAACCTCGCCTCGCTCAATCTCCTTGCCTTTTATCGGCCGGGCGAGCCCCCGGACGGGGCTCCCCGCGAAGTATTACTTCGCGGGGGCCCCGGCCGCGCGCCAGGGCGGGCGTTCCAGGGGTTCGACATCGCCCTCTTCGAGCACGCGGTGCGTCTGTGGACTCTCGTTCTCGAGATCTCCGTCCTGATGGCCCAGTTCCCTTCGGAAGAGATCGCGCGGCGTTCCTTCGAATTCCGCACCTTGGGGCTCGGCTACGCCAATCTGGGCGGGCTTCTGATGACGATGGGGATCCCGTATGACAGCGAGGAGGGGCGCGCCCTTTGCGCCGCGCTCTCGGCGCTCATGACCGGGGCGAGCTATCGCGCCTCCGCCGAGATCGCCGCCGACCCGGGCCTTTGCCGGCCCGGCCCATTTCCGGGTTTTGCCGAAAACCGCGAGGCGATGCTTCGCGTCATCCGCAACCACCGCCGCGCCGCCCATGGAGAAAAAGGCGGCTATGAGGAGCTTTCGATCCTTCCCGTCCCTCTCGATGGGGCAAATTGTCCGGTTGCGGGGCTTATCGAGGCGGCGCGCCGGAGCTGGGAGGAAGCGCTCGCTCTCGGCGAGGAGCACGGCTTTCGCAACGCTCAGACGAGCGTCATCGCGCCGACGGGGACGATCGGTCTCGTCATGGACTGCGACACCACCGGGATCGAGCCCGATTTCGCGATCGTCAAATTCAAGAAGCTCGCGGGCGGCGGCTATTTCAAGATCATCAACCGTGCGGTGCCGCAGGCGCTTCAAGCGCTCGGCTACGGCAAGGCCGAAATCGCCGCGATCGAGCGGTATGCCTTGGGCGCGGGAAGCCTCGACGGCGCGCCGGCGATCAACCGTCAAAGCCTTCTCGAGAAAGGCTTCGACGAGAAGGCGCTCAAGGCTCTCGAGGACGCTCTCAAAAGCGCTTTCGACATCAAGTTCGCGTTCAACAAATGGACCATCGGCGAGGAATTTTGTCGCGAGAGGCTCGGGATATCCGCGGCGGCGCTTGCGGATTCCGGCTTCGATCTCCTTCTCGCCTTGGGCTTCAGCCGCGCCGAGATCGAGGCCGCGAACGCCTATTGCTGCGGCGCGATGACGCTCGAAGGCGCGCCCCATCTCTTGCCCGAGCATCTCCCCGTTTTCGACTGCGCCAATCCCTGCGGGCCACGAGGCAAACGGGTCCTTTCGGTCGAAAGCCACATCCGCATGATGGCGGCGGCGCAGCCTTTCATCTCGGGGGCGATCTCGAAGACGATCAACATGCCGAACCGGGCGACGATCGAGGACTGCAAGGAGGCCTATCGGCTTTCCTGGCGTCTCGGCTTGAAGGCGACGGCGCTTTATCGCGACGGCTCCAAGCTTTCGCAGCCGCTCGCCTCGCATCTTTTCGCCGACGAGCCGGAGGCCGAAGAGAAAGCCGCGGAGCTGTTCGCCGAAAGCCCGGCGGCGCGCGCGCCCCTGGTCGCGGAGAAGATGGTCGAGCGCGTTGTCGAGAGGGTGGTCGAACGCATCGTCCAGCGCGGCGAGCGGCGCGGGCTTCCGAACCGTCGCACGGGCTATACGCAAAAGGCGCGGGTCGGCGGCCACAAGGTGTATCTGCGCACCGGCGAATACGAGGACGGCCACCTCGCCGAACTCTTTATCGACATGCACAAGGAGGGTTCGGCCTTCCGCTCGCTCATGAATAATTTCGCGATCGCGATCTCGATCGGGCTCCAATACGGCGTCCCTCTCGAAGAATTCGTCGAGGCCTTCACCTTTACCCGCTTCGAACCCTCGGGCGTCGTCGAAGGGAACGACGCGATTCGGATGGCGACCTCGATCCTCGACTACATCTTCCGCGAGCTCGCGATATCCTATCTGGGCCGCAGCGACCTCGCGCATGTCGAGCCCGCCGATCTCCTCCCCGACGCGGTCGGAACGGGCGAAGCGCAATCCGATCTTGGCGAGAGAGAGAGTGATGTCGTGGCGATGCTCGAGCGCGTCGCATCGAACGGCTTCGTCCGCAACAATTTCAAGGTCTTCGAGGGCGGCGCCGGCAGGGATCCCTTGGCCTCGCCCCCTCCCCTTCCCTCCCCTCCCCGGACTGGATCCGGGGATCGCGGCGGAGCGGCAGGGTGGGCGCCTGCAAAGGGCGCGACAGAGGGTTCAGCCGCCGCTCTCGCCGACCCCCGTTACACGCAAGTCCGCGCCGCCCGCATCAAAGGCTACGAGGGCGAACCCTGCGGCGAATGCGGCAACTTCACTCTCGTCCGCAACGGCACCTGCCTCAAATGCGACACCTGCGGTGCCACCAGCGGGTGCTCGTAAGAAGGACTTTACACTAAGATGAATCCTTCGTCGTCTCTCTTCGGTTTGGCAATCTTCGCTGCGACGTTCCTCGGGCCGATATTTGCTGTTTTGATAACCAGATATATCGATCAAAAACGGGAGCATGGCCAAAGACAGCTACAAGTGCTGAGGACCTTAATGGCAACGCGACGGGCTGTGCTCTCTCCCGAGCACGTCAGCGCGCTGAATCTCATCGAGATCGAGTTTCATCGAAACTCTCATGTCATTTCGGCATGGAAGGCGTACTTCCGTAATCTCTCCACACGATTTGAGCCAAAGGATACCGAGAAGGTGACCCGAGAACGTCAAGCGCTGCTGACCAAGCTACTATCGGAGATGGCGAAGGCCTTGAGGATCAGGATTGAACAACTTGACATCTTCGAAGGCGGGTATATTCCCCAAGGGGCCGTGGATATCGAACAACAAGACGTGGAATTTCGGAACCTAGTGATGGACATTTTTTCAGGGAAGCGATCTATTCCGATAGAGATACGCTCCCAGAAGGAGGACTAAAGGTTGGTACGCCGGTAGGGCGGACAAGCGGAGCGCAGTCTGCCAACATGCGCCGTTCCCTTCGCGCGCGCGTCATTGGCGGAGTTCGCTCCGCTCCTCCGCCCTACAAACTGTCACGCCGCCTTCGCGACCTCGACGATGAGGCGCAAGGACAGGCGAATACCGCCCCTGGTTGGGAGCCGAGGAAAGTTCTTGATTCGTTCCTAAGGCGCCGCTAGGCTTAACCCCCGGTCGAACGCGGTACATACTGGCGGCTGGCTCGAAGGGAACGCTCGGCCCCATGGCGATAGAGGCGAACTTTGATATCCCGTTTATCGCCGCCATGGCATTACGGGAAAAGCAGATTCAACAGAATTATCGGCCGATCATCGCCGTGCACAAATGGTTCGCCCGCCGGCCGGGCACGCTCTTTCGCGGCTTGGTCCTGTCGGAGTTCGGCGATCGGCCGGTCGCGGAGGCGTTCTTCGAGTCCCACGATTTCCCCGGACGGGTCGTGGCCGACCCGTTCATGGGAGGCGGAACGCCGCTGCTCGAGGCAAATCGTGTCGGCTGCGACATAATCGGCTGCGACATCAATCCTATGGCGGCCTGGGTGGTGCGCGAGGAGATCGAGCGTCTCGATCTGCGAACCTATCGTAATGCGGCAGAACAACTGATCGAGGCGCTGGGGAGCGAGGTGGGCGTCGCATACCGAACCGATTGCCCGCTCTATGGCGATCGCGACGTTCCGGTAAAATACTTCCTGTGGGTGAAGCAGCTCGACTGCGAAAAATGTGGCGCGGCGATCGACCTGTTTCCCGGTTACCTGGTCGCCGACGACAGCCGTCACCCGAGGCATGTGCTGGTTTGTCCAACTTGCGGCGAGCTTAATGAGGCGGCGGACCGGCACCAGCCCGGCAGATGCGAGGCTTGCAAAACTTTTCTTCGTGAGGCCGGTCCGGCCAAGCGAAACCGCTGCCTCTGCCCGCAATGCGGCCACGAGAACCGCTATCCGCACTCGGGCGCAGGGCCGCCGCGGCACCGGATGTTTGCGATAGAATATTACAATCCGAGACGAAAGGCGGCGCACGCAGGCCGCTTTTTCAAAAAGCCCGACTCCAAAGATCTGGAGCGGATGGCAGCCGCCACTGCGCAGTGGGAAGCCCTCGATCCGCGGTTTGTCCCGGAACAGGCGATCCCTTCCGGAGACGAAACCGATCGGCTTCATCGCTGGGGCTACCGCCGGTACCGGGATCTTTTCAATCCTCGCCAGCTCGTCGGGCTGGAATTGAGTTGTCGCCTCATTTCTGCCGTGGAAGACAGGCGCCTGAGAAATGCGCTCGCGACGAACCTCTCCGATCTCTTGCGGTACCAGAACATGCTGTGCCGGTACGACACAACGGCACTGAAGTCGCTGGATATATTCTCAGTCCACGGCTTCCCGGTAAGCCTCGTTCAGTGCGAATCCAACCTGCTCGGCATCGGCAACGGCGGCGTCAGCGTCGGCTCCGGAGGGTGGAACAATATCATCGAGAAATATGCGAAAGCCAAAGGGTACTGCGATTCGCCGTTTGAGGTGCGCCAAGGTGGTGGACGGAAAATCATTGTCCCGATCAACGGCGAACGGATCGCACAGACATTCGATGGTTCACGCCGACGGAGTGTCACCCTGCGGTGCGCGACCTCCACGGAAATCGACCTCGCTCCCCAAAGTCTCGATGCGGTTTTCACCGATCCTCCATATTTCGGGAACGTTCAGTACGCGGAACTCATGGATTTTTGCTACGTGTGGCTGCGACGGCTGGCAAGCCCCTTGCCTGAAGGGTTTCGCCGGGAATCAACCCGCTCCCCTAAAGAACTCACGCGAAATTCGACGCAAGCGCGCGGCATCGAGCATTTTGCGGATGGGCTGTCGGCGGTCTACAGCAGGGTGGCTCGCGCTTTGAAGCCGGGCGCGCCGCTCGCTTTTACATTTCATCATAACAGGTTCGAGGCCTATGCGGCTGTGGGCGTAGCCATCTTGGATGCCGGCCTTACCTGTACCGCGACGATCCCGTGCCCCGCTGAGATGGGCGGCTCGATCCATATCCACGGGACCGGGTCTTCCATAGTCGATACGGTGTTTGTGTGCCGGGTCCACGGCCGAGTGCGCCGCGGCCAGATCTGCGAGACGAACGAGGATCTGGCCCGGCTCGTGGAAAAGGAGCTGGGTCAGCTTCGCCTCGCCGGTCTAAAGCCGAGCGCTGGCGACATCAGGTGCATCGTCTTCGGCCATATTACGCGGCTTGCCGTCTGGCGCCTGCGAAACGGCTGGGATCGCACAAAGCCGATAGGCGAACGTCTAAGAAGTTTCTCTGACGCTGCCGCCTTCCTTGGCGATACGCAGCCGATGATAGATGTTCTCGCGCACCAAGAGGCCCAGGCTCACCCGCCGATGGGCGCCTCTGCTTCAGCGGGGGGAAATACCGTTCCCCTTTGAGGTCCCATTCGAGGAGGTAGATCGGAA
>JAKAOO010000131.1 GCA_021812165.1 Pseudomonadota bacterium
GGTCCGCCGGCGTCAATTCGAGGAAGGTGTAACGGTAAAAGATGAGAGAAATGATCCAGATGTACAGCATCCCTCCGAACAGCCAGCTGCTGAGCGCGAGGAACAGGATCTCTTCCCGCTGTGCCGGCAGCAACGGCGCGGCAAGGGTGCTGAGGATCGAAACGGATTGCGTGGCGACGATGGCGACGAGCCAGCCGCTGTTGATCCCCTCCTCGAGGCGCGGCTTGGCCTCTTTGATCGAAAGCGCCGTAAAAATCGTATAGGTCAGGAAGAGCCAGAGAACCAAGGTCAGAACCCATAGCCCGAGCGCGATCGCGGGCAAGCGAACGACGAGCAGGAACTGTGCGCCAAGCACCCCGGTCCCCGCCACCCACGTAAAAAATCCCGGCCCGCGCGCGTGGTCTCGTATGTCGGACAGAAACGACGGGAAAAAACGGATCGCACGGATGGCCATTATCATCCACAGCCCGATATAGGCGGCGATGTTGAACGCAAAGAGCGACCAGGCGATCAGCGAAAACCCCTGGATCTTTGCCGCGATCGATACGATGCCCGTCGCCATGACCAGCGCGAAATAGGCGGGATGCAATGTCCGGATCGCGGTTGCGAGCGAGCCCTCCGGCTCGCGCACGCAAGGGGAAGCGTCCAGGCTCAGAGAGGAAGGAGGCGGTTCGGCCATGGCGTCATCTCCCGGCGTGCGGCCGCAGGAGCCTCTGGCGGGAGCGCTCTCGACGCTTCTCTACGCCGTGCGCCGCGCACGCACGATCTGGTAGCGTCTCACCAGATAGTTGAACGGCACTGTCCAGATGTGGACGAGACGGGTAAACGGGAACAGAAGGAAGACGGTCATCCCAAAGAACATGTGCACCTTGTAGATCATGGGAACAGGCGCCAGGAGCGCGGGATGAGGGCGCAAAGTCGCGAGAGAGTGCAGATATGCCTCGAAGATCGTCATGCTGCCGACGTTTCCGTTTACGAGGTCGCGGGCGGTAACGGCTTGCGTCGCCAAGCCGATGCCGAGCGTTGCCAGAAGCCACAGCAGGATGAAGAAGTCGCTGAACCGGCTGGCGGCGCGCACGCGCGAGTTGAAGAAGCGGCGGCAAAGGAGCATGACGCCACCGATCATGGCGATCGTTCCGGCCGCGGTCCCCGCCGTAAAGGCGATCCACTGGTGAGCCAAAGGCGGAACGCCGACCGCTTCGAAAAACGGAGTGAGCATGCCGGCGAAATGCCCGAGGAAGACCAGAAGAATCCCGGCGTGCCACAAATTGCTGGCCCACACCATGGTGCGGCGCGAGCCGAGCAACTGGGTCGAGTAGGCGCCCCAACCGTCCTGTTCGCGCTCGTAGCGCAAGAGCGACCCGACAATAAAGACGGTCCCCGCAAGATACGGGTAGACGCCGAAGACGATGAGGTTCATGGCTGCGCTCCTGCGGCGACGGCCGGCATCGCGCCGCGCTCGCGAGAGGCGGCGCTTCGTGCCGCGCGAACGAGCCCCGCGTAGGGAGAGCGCGCGGCTAGGAGATTGTGTTCGAGCGTTTTGAGCGCTTCCTCGGCCATCGCCAAAAAGCGCGATGCCGCCCGCTCGTCGAGGGTCGATGCATATTCGAGGACGGCCGGAAGATAATCGGGCAGCTCGCCTCGCGCGAGGCGCAATCCCGATGCGGCGTAATGCCGGAGGAGCCCGATGAGCGTCCCCCCGCGGCGGCGATCCTGCTCTTCGAGGAGATGGAAGGTCAGATGGAGGGAATTCGCGGGCGTCAGGTCGAAGGTCTCGACGTAGCTCTTCTGGAGGTCGAGAAGGCTTTGGCCGCGCATCCACCCTATCACCTCGAGAACCCCGTCGGCGCATTGCGCTTGCGGCCTGCGCGCGGAAGCGAGGAATGCTTCAGCCTCCGCCAGGATCTCTCCGAATTGCGCGCCCGGATAATCGATGAGCACGGCGAGAAGGCGGTAGAAGGGAGTTCTGAAAGAAGGGTCTTTCACCGGGAGTGTCCGCGCTTTCCGAAGAGGGTGGCTTTATCCGAAGCGCCGCCGCTTGCGGGCGTTTGCGTTCGCCGCCGCGGGAAGAGGTCGAGATCGCTCATCCCATGGCCCGCGGTGTTGCCGAAGGCGAACCCTGCCTGCCCTTGATAGGCGTAAGGATCGTCGAGCGCGCTCTCGGAGTGGCTGGTGGGGATGACGAAACGATCCTCGTAATTGGCAATGGCAAGGGTGCGGTGCATCTCTTCGGCCTCTTCGACCGTGAGCCCCGCGGCCTCGAGCACCACAGGGTCTTCCTCGCCTTCGACCACCCTTGCGCGCATGAAGTGGCGCACGGCGAGAAGCCTTTGCAGCGCGGCCACGACCGGCCTCTCATCGCCGGCGGTGAAAAGGTTGGCGAGATAGCGCAGAGGGATGCGCAGGCTGGCGATATCCGGCAGGATCCCGTCCCGCTCGCTCGGCAAAAGGTTGCCTTGCTCGATCTCCGTCTTGACGGGCGAGAGCGGCGGCACATACCAGACCATGGGCAGGGTTCGGAACTCGGGGTGCAAAGGGAAAGCCAGGCGCCATTCGACGGCGAGCTTATAGATGGGCGAGCGCTTGGCGGCGTCGATCCAGTCCTCCGGGATCCCCTCCCGCCGCGCCTCTTCGACAATTTCGGGGTCGTGCGGGTTGAGAAAGAGGCCGAGCTGGCTCTCGTACAGATCCTGCTCGCCGTCCTGCGAGGCCGCCTCGAGGATGCGGTCGGCGTCGTACAAGAGGATGCCGTTATACCGGATGCGGCCGACGCAGCTTTCAGAACAGGCCGTCGGCAGCCCGGATTCGAGGCGCGGGTAACAGCCGATGCATTTCTCCGACTTGCCGGAATCCCAGTTGAAATAGACCTTCTTGTAAGGGCAGGCGCTCACGCACATGCGCCAGCCTCGGCAGCGGTTCTGATCGATGAGGACAAGCCCATCTTCTTCGCGCTTGTAGATGGCGCCCGAGGGACACGCGGCGAGACAGGAAGGGTTGAGGCAATGATTGCACATGCGCGGCAGGTAAAAGTGGAAGGTGCGTTCGAACGCCGCGTAAACGCGCTTTTCCATGTCCCTGAAGTTGCGGTCTTGCGCGCGAGCCTCGAAGTCGCCGGCGAGATCGTCCTCCCAGTTCGGGCCCCATCTGACCTTGTCCATCTTCTTCCCGTCGATCTGGGAAAGCGGCCGGGCGGTCGGCGCGGCCTCGGATAGGGACGCGTTGACGAGGTGTGCGTAATCGAAGGTAAAGGGTTCGTAATAGTCGTCGATCTCGGGCATGGCGGGGTTCGCGAAGATGCGCATCAACTCCTTCGCGCGGCCGCCTTGGCGCAGGGTGAGCTTGCCGCCTTTCTTTACCCAGCCGCCTTGCCAGCGAGCCTGGTCCTCCCATGCTTTCGGGTAGCCGATGCCGGGCTTCGATTCGACATTGTTCCAATACGCGTATTCCTGGCCCCTGCGATTGGTCCACAAATTCTTGCAGACGACGGTGCAGGTGTGGCAGCCGATGCATTTGTCGAGATTGAAGACGAGAGAAAATTGCGCGCGGATTTTCATCCTCGGTCCTTCTTTCCCGGCGCGCCGTCAACCCGCGGCTCTAAAGCGCGGCTGTTCGGCGGCGAACCCGCCGCGTTCGTCGCATTCGGATTGGACGCAGCGACAAAATGACTCATCGCGATGGCCCGCTCAGCTGGCTGGCCGGCGGCGGCTGCGCAGAAGGCCGACGGCCACCGCACACGCCGCCGCGCCCAGCACGACATAGACGAAGAATCCGCCGGCATAGCCCTGCGCCCCGAGCTCGGCGGCGAACAGACCAAGCATCGGCGGAATCACGAAACCGCCGAGCGCGCCCAGCCCGCCGACAAGGCCGGAAGCGCCGCCGACCGCGTGCGGCACGTATTTCGGCACCATTTTGAAGACGGCCGCATTGGCGAAGCCCATACCGAGCGCGATCACGAGTTCACCGATGAGGTTCACGGCAAAGCCGGTCACCGCCGTCAGCGCCGCCGCGCCGGCGACGACCAGGGCAAAGGCGGCAAGCGCCAGACGCTCGCCGCCGGTGCGCTCGGAAACCGCGCCGCCGGCAATGCGCGCCAGGGCTGCCAGGATCGAGAAACCGACGCCGCCCAGGATCCCGGCCGCCTTGGCGCCGAAGCCATGCAGATTGACCCAGTAGGTCGGAAACCAGGCAGTCAGCGCGAGGAACCCGCCGAAGGAGACGAAGTAGAGGAACACCAGCCCCCAAGTGTAGGGCTCGTCGGCCGCGGCGATGAGAGCGCCCCAGACGGAGCCGTGGGGAATGAGTTCTTCTCCGCTGGCCGTGGCCAGACGCTCGGCCGCCTCCGGCGTCTCGCCGCGCGCCAGCGCCTGGAAGTACGGCGCATCGACGGCGAGCCAGCCGTAGATCGCGGTGCCAATCAGAAGGAAGGCCAGCCAACCGAGATAGGAGCCCGCGAGGCCGAGGGCGCCGATCGCGAATGGCAGCGCGATCGTGAACAGGCCCGGCGCCAGATTGCCGACGCCGCCATAGATGCCGAGCACGGTGCCCTGGCGCGCGCGCGGGAACCAGTATGAGACCTGCGGGATGCCGACCGAGAAGCTGGCGACGCTGCAGCCGCTCAAAAAGCCGAACAACACGACCAGGGGATAGATTGCCGGCCCGGTGGCAGGCGCGGTGACCAGGATGAACACCAATCCCCACATGCCGACGATCGAGGCCCCGAACAACGTCAGCATCGGCAGCCGGCCGCCCGATTTGTCGACCCATGCGCCGAACGGGATGCGCAGCAGCGAACCGGTGAGCTGCGGCGCCGCCACCAGAAGCCCGACGAGCGCCGGCGAAAGATGCATCGATACCTGGAAGGCATGCGCCGCGGGTCCGTAGAGCGCCACCGCGGCGAAACCGATAAAAAAGCCCCAGGTGGCCATGACGAGCCCCTGCCGCGGGCTTCCGCGCGGCGCCCCCTGCCCGGAAATGCTGGTCGGCCGCACGGTTCTCACATCGGGGCGCTCGTTCATCCCACCCTTCCTTCTCCTGCCTGCGCGCCGTCAACCCGCGGCTCCGAAGTGCGGCTGTTCGGCGGCGAACCCGCCGCGTTCGTCGGATTCGGGCTGAAACCTTGCCGTCTCGGGCGCGTCGCGGGCTCCCTCGCGGGCGTCCGTGAGCGGCCTCTCCAACCAGTCGATGGCCTCTTCGGCGATTTTGCGCACGATCACCGTCGTATCGCGCTGGCTGCCGATGGGGCCGTAATAGTTCATCAGCCACGAGAGCTGGGCGTAGCCGCCGATCATGTGCGTGGGCTTGACGACGACGCGGGTGAGGCTGTTGAGGATTCCGCCGCGTTGGCGTGTCGTCGGCGAACCCGGCACGTTGACGGTTTTTTCCTGCGCGTGGTACATCATGGCGACGCCGCGCGGGATGCGCTGGCTGACGACGGCACGCGCCACGGCGGCGCCATTGGCATTGAGCGCTTCCACCCAGTCGTTGTCGCGGATCCCCGCCGCCGCCGCATCGGCTTCCGCGAGCCATACGTAAGGGCCGCCGCGGAAAAGGTTCAACATCCGCAGATTGTCGTTGTAGGTGCTGTGGATACCCCATTTGCTGTGCGGCGTGATCCAGCGCAAAACCAGATGCGGCCCTGCGGTCGCCGCGCGCGGGGCGCCCTCCAGTTCCTTGAGGTCGAGAGGCGGCCGGTAAAGAGGGAAGCCTTCGCCGAAATCGAGCATCCACTCGTGGTCAATATAGAATTGGGCGCGGCCGGTGAGCGTGCGGAAGGGGATTGCCTCGTGGATGTTCGTATAGCCCGCGCTGTAGCTCACCTCTTCGCTTTCGATCCCGCTCCAGGTGGGAGAGGTAATGATCTTGCGCGGCTGGCGGACGAGATCGCGGAAGCGCAGCTTTTCCGCTCGCCGGGCCTGCGCAAGATGGGTGAGCGAAAGCCCGGTTTTCTTTTCGAGGGCGCGCCAGGCGCGGTGCGCGACTTCGCCGTTGGTCTCGGGCGCAAGCATGAGGATCGCTTCGCACGCGGCGATATCCTCGGCAATCGAGGGAAGGCCGGCCGCGGTCTCGCCGTTTAGGGCCTTCAAAGCGTCGAGCTCGTGCGCCGTTTCCCAGGCGATGCCTTTGACGCCGTTGCCGCGTTCGCGCAGCAATGGACCGATCGCGGCATATTGCTCGCAAACCCGCGCATAGTCGCGCTCCACGATGAAGAGTTGCGGCATCGTGCGGCCGGGCACCGGCTCGCATTCGCCGCGCCGCCAATCCTTGACTGCGATGGGCTGCCCGAGCTCGGCCGGGGTGTCATGAAGGAGCGGCGTCGCCACAATGTCCTTCTTTTTGCCGAGATGCTTCCCGGCGAGCGCCGAGAAGGCGGCGGCGATGGCCGCAAAGATCTGCCAGTCGCTGCGGCTTTCCCAACCGGGATCGACGGCCCGGCAGAGCGGGTGGATAAAGGGGTGCATATCCGTGGTGCTGAGATCGTCTTTCTCGTACCACGTCGCCGTGGGCAGAACGATATCGGCGCAGGCCCCCGTGCTGTTGAGCCGGAAATTGATGTCGACGAGGAGGTCGAGCTTGGCTGTCGGAGCCTCGTCGCGCCACTTGATCTCCCGGCTCGACCTGCCTTCGTCGCCGCGGCCGAGAACGGCGTTTTGGGCGCCGAGCAGATGCTTCAAAAAATACTCGTGGCCTTTGGCGCTGGTGCCGATGAGGTTGGCCCGCCAGACGAAGAGATTGCGCGGCCAGTTCTCCGGGGCATCGATGTCCTCCGCGGCCATGCGCAGCGATCCCGCGCGCAACCTCTCGGCAATGTAGGGGGCGAGCCGATCCGGGTCCTCGGCGCCCGCCGCTCGGGCTTCCTCGTAAAGAGTGAGGGGGTTGCGGTCAAAGTGGGGCGCCGAAGGCAGCCAGCCCATGCGTTCGGCGGCGACCTCGTAGTCGCAGAGAGAGGAGCCGCGATAAGCGGCGCGCGCCGTGGGCGAGAGCAGGGCGTCGGCATTGAGCGTTTCGTAGCGCCACTGATCGGTGTGCAGGTAGAAAAAGCTGGTGCCTGCCATCTGACGGGGCGGGCGCAGCCAGTCGAGCGCGAACGCCAAAGGCTGCCAGCCCGCCTGAGGGCGCAGCTTTTCCTGGCCCACATAATGCGCCCAGCCGCCGCCCGATTGCCCCACGCAGCCGCATAGATGCACGAGGTTGATGATCGCGCGGTAGTTCATGTCGGCGTGGTACCAATGGTTGGTGCCGGCGCCGACGATGACGAGGGAACGGCCGCGGGTTTTGGCCGCATTCTGCGCGAACTCGCGCGCGGTGCGGATGACGTCCGCCTTCTTGACGCCGGTGATCGTCTCCTGCCAAGCGGGCGTATAGGGGCGGGTGGGGTCGTCATAGAGGGTTGCGGCGTCCTCCCCGGCGATCCCCCGCTCCACTCCATAATGAGCGAGAAGAAGATCGAACACGGTGGCGACGAGCGCTTCCCCCGAGCCGGCAAGGCGCACCCGCCGCACCGGCACAAGCCGCTCGATGGTGCGCGCGCCCTCTTCGGCAAAATAGGGGAACGCGACGGCTACCCTCTCGTCCGCCTCGCCGAAAGCGCTGAGAGCGAGCCTTACTTTGCGCCCTTGAGCATCCTCCTCTTTGAGGTTCCAGCGCCCCGCCTCTTCCTGCCAGCGATGGCCGACCGCACCCCGAGGGGCGACGAGGCCCGGGCGAGTCTCGTCCCAGGCGACCGTTTTCCATTCGGCTTTCTCATTTTCGCCCAATGCGCCGGGCAGATCGCTGGCGCGCAGAAAGCGGTCGGCGGCGTAGCGGCCGCCCTCCAGAGGGCGCAGCATGACGAGCATCGGCAGGTCGGTGAAGCGCCGCGCATAGTCGCTGAAATAGGGCTCTTCGCGGTCGACGAAAAACTCCTTCAGAACCACGTGCCCCATGGCGAGGAACAACGCGGCGTCGGTGCCCGCTTTCGCGGGCATCCACAAATCGGCGAACTTGACGTATTCGGCATAATCGGGGGACACGGCCACGATCTTGGTGCCGTTGTAGCGCGCCTCCGAGTAAAAATGAGCGTCCGGGGTGCGCGTCATCGGGAGATTGGCGCCGGCGGCGATGATGTAGCTCGCGTTCCACCAGTCGGCCGATTCCGGCACGTCGGTCTGTTCGCCCCAGGTCTGGGGCGAGGCGGGAGGCAGGTCGCAATACCAGTCGTAAAAGCTGAGGCTCACCCCGCCGATGAGGGAAAGGTAGCGCGCCCCGGCGGCGAAACTGATCATCGACATGGCGGGAATGGGGCTGAAGCCGATGACACGATCGGGGCCGTAAGTGCGGATCGTGTGGATATTCGCCGCGGCGATGATCTCCGTGACTTCGTCCCAGCCCGCGCGGACAAATCCGCCCAATCCGCGCACGGCCGTGTAAAGCCGCCGTTTCTCGGGATCGGCCTGGATCGCGGCCCAGGCTTCGACCGGGTCCTTGCCGGCGGCCCGCTCGGCTCGGTAAAGCGCGATGAGGCGAGCGCGAACGAGAGGATGCTTGATGCGGTGCGGGCTGTAGAGGTACCAGGAATAGCTTGCGCCGCGCTGGCAGCCGCGCGGCTCGTGGTTCGGCATGCCGGGACGGGTGCGCGGGTAGTCGGTGGCCTGCACCTCGAAGGCGACGAGCCCCTCCTTGACGTGGATGTTCCAACTGCAGCTGCCGGTACAGTTGACGCCGTGGGTGGAGCGGACGACTTTGTCGTGGCGCCAGCGGCTGCGGTAGGCCTGTTCGGACTGCCGGTCCTCCCTGATCTTGACCCCGTGACCGTCCGCAAAAGGCTCGGAGGAACGGGCAAAAAATGTCAGGCGGTCGAAAAGATGGCTCACCTCGCCCCCTCGGCCTCGCGCCTGCGACGGTTTGCGGAACGATCTCCGCAAACCGATGTGAGCGCGGCGTTCCCAACTCGCCCCAGAAAGGCGCGCTCTTAAACAGACACGCAGAATATATATTTATCGTGCGGCCGGCGCCATGCGACCCTTTGCCCCGGTGCCGCAGCCGGTCCCGAGGATCGCCGCATCCGGCGCTTCGCCGAAAAGGATCCGTGAAAATTGGTCAAAATCCAGATCTTCCTCGCTATGGCGTGCCTGCGGATATCATATAGATCTTGTACCTTTTTATGAGGATCGGATGCGGCTGACCCTTCATACCGATTATGCCTTGCGTGCGCTGATGTTCGCGGCCGCGAAAGGCGGGGCTCTCTCGACGATCGCCGAGATCGTCGAACGGTTCGGCATCTCTCGCGGTCACGTCATGAAAGTCGTGCACCGGCTCGGCCAGAAGGGCTATCTCGAAACGATCCGCGGCAAGAAGGGCGGCATCCGCCTCGCGCGCCGGCCCGGGCAGATCAACATCGGCGCCGTCGTCCGCGACATGGAGGAGGAACTCGCCGTGCTCGGCTGTCTCGAGGGCGAAGGGTACTGCCGCATCGAGCAATGCTGCGTGCTGAAGAGCGCGCTGCGCGACGCAACCAACGCCTTTCTCTCGACGCTCGACGGCTACACGCTCGAAGATCTCACAAGGCCGCAGCGCGCCCTCGCCCGGCTTTTAGGGATCGAGGCTCATTCGGCGCCATTCTCTCGGTAGCGCGGAAGGGAGCGTGCGAGGCTCGGACCGAACTCCTCTCCATCTTCCAACAGAAGAGCAGATGGAGCTCGCAATGGCTGCGGTCAGCGTCGTTGCGCGCGCCGGCTATCGACGAGCTTCGGCATGCTCCTGCGAGTTCGAACAACGAGAGCAGCCCACGCGACGGGTATCGGGAGCTTCGATATCTCCTCGGGTCAGAACTGCACCCTTTGCGTCAGCGCGCCGTCGACGATGAGATTGACCCCGGTGATAAAGCTTGCGCGCGCGCTCGCGAGAAAGACGGCCGCATCCGCGATTTCCTGCGGCGTGCCCATCCGCCCCGTCGGGTTGCGCGCGAGCACGGCGTTGAAAAATTTCGGGTTCTGCTCTTCGTGGCGGTGCCACACCCCGCCCTTGAAATAGACGTTTCCGGGCGAGACCATGTTGGCGCGAATCCCCTTTGCCGCGAGATTGCGTCCGAGCGCTTTCACATAAGGGACAAGCGCCGCCTTGACGGCGATGTAAGGCCGCATCGGCCCCGCAACCTCGACGGCGGCGACGGAGCCGATGACGACGATCGCGCCG
>JAKAOO010000132.1 GCA_021812165.1 Pseudomonadota bacterium
GCGGCTGGCCGACCACGGTGATGCCGAGGGGGAGCGCCGCAGAGGCGATTTGGCTCTTGGCGCGAAAGACGATCCGGTAAAGGCCCGCGCGGGTCGTGTGAGGCAGCGACACCGAAGCCTGGATCTGCTTCGATTGACCGGCCTTGATCGGGATGCTGGTGATCTGCTGGGTGCCGTAGGCCTGGGTGTAGGTGGTCTGAAACCCGTTCGGCGCGCTGGTGCTGAAGACGATGGTCGCGTTATGACCGCTGTCGTTGGCGACCTTCACCTTGAACGGAAAGGAGGCGGTTGCCGGCCCGCGCAACGCCGGCAGGTCGGTGGTGAGCGTCAGCTTGGCCGGCAGCCCTTTGCGGACGGTGAGGGTAAGCGGTAATTTGAGATCGGTCGCGGCAGCGCGCGCCTCGACCAAGAACCGATATTCGCCCGGACCGGCACCCTTCGGCGGCTTGAGCCGCAACTGCAGGGCCTCGGTTTCGTTGGGAGCGACGATCGCCGCCGCGATCGGCTGCCCGCCGCCGAGGAACGTCGCCTTCCAAGCCTTGGCGATTTGCGGAACGGCAAGGCTCACCTGCTGCGGCGGCTCGTTGAAATTGCGCAACGAGAGATCGAGGGTCGTGGCCTCGCCGGGGCGCACCGTCAGCGAGGGGTAGGGGGTCGTCAGATAAAGTCCGACGAGTCGCGAGGATGGAACCGCGGCATGGGCCGCCACCCCCATCGACAAAAGAAGAGAAAAAGCGAGAACCCGCCGCAGCATCAGGACCCCTCCCACGCGGATGATGGGTCTCCCGGGGCGTGGCATCAAAGCCTCCGCGCCGGAAGAAGACGCCGTCCCATACGGCAAAGGGGGGCGCGATCGTACTTAAGAATTTGTAATGTTGCGCCGCGCGTTCAAAACACTTTGCCGACGATGTGCGAAAACCAGCTTCCGCCCGCGGCGCGAGAAGCGCTCTTCGCGGTGACGAGCCCATACGCGTCGGCATACCAGTGGCTGCCCGGATAATTGTAGCCCAGCACCGCCGCATTCCTTTTGGCCTCGCTCGTAAGGCCGAGCGCGAGGTCGCACTCGACGAGGCGTTCCAGCGCTTCCGGGACATCGGAGGTGGTCTGATAGCGGGCGATGACCCCTTTGAAGCGGTTCATCGCCGCAAGATAATCACCGCGATGCAGGTAATAGCGGCCGATCGCCATTTCCTTGGCGGCGAGATGGTCGCGTGTAAAATCAATTTTGAGCTTGGCGTCCTGCGCATATTTGGTGTTGGGATAGCGCAGAACCACCTGGGTTAGCGCTTTCATCGCTTGCTTAGTGATCCTCTGATCGCGCCCGACGTCGGTGATCTGAACGTAGTAGCAGAGGGCTTTCAAATAATAAGCATAAGGCGTGTCCCGATCCCCGGGATTGAGGCGGATAAAATCGTCTGCGCGGATGATCGCCCGGTTGTACTGCCCTGCCCGGTAGAGGGCGTAAGCCCCCATGATTTGCGCTTTGTTCGCCCAAACCGAGTACGGGTGTTGGCTTTCGACTTTATCGAACTCCTTCGCCGCGGTCTGGTAATAGCCGCTCGCCATGTCGTCCATGGCCTTGTTGTAGAGATCGTCGACCGGCTTCTCGATATAGGCCTTTTGCTCCGAGCCGCCGCAGCCCGCGAGCGCAAGAAGCGCTATGGCCGGTATCAGCCGCAGAAGCCGCTGCCGCGCATGCATCCTCAAACCCCGCAAAGTTGGCACGCTCATAGCAGAAAATGCGGGTGTTTGCTCCAGCTTTCTCGCCTGTCTCAGGCGCGGGCAAGATGCGCCCTTTCCTCCCACTCCGCGGGCCCGGCCCCGCTCACTCGAGCAATCGGTGCGAAGGACCAAGCGTTTTCGTCGGCGAAGAGGCAAGCAAGCAGGCGCCGAGTGAGCGCGTGACCGGAGCGCACGCCGCGAAAATGGCCGATGACGGGCCCGCCGGCGAGATAAAGATCGCCGTAGGCGTCAAGGAGCTTGTGGCGGACAAACTCATCCGCATATCTGAGGCCGCCGGTGTTGAGAACGCGATCGCCGCTGACGACGACCGCGTTGTCGAGCGAACCGCCGCGCACCAAGCCCGCCGCCCGCAGGCGCTCGATATCGTCGACGAGGCTGAAGGTGCGCGCCCGCGCAAGTTCTCTCTCGAATACCCCCTCGTCCCAGGCGAGCGTAATCTCTTGCCGGCGAATGAGCGGATTGTCGAAATCGATTTCGAAGCTCATCGAAAACCCGCAAGCGGGGATGAGGGTCGCCAACGCCCCGCCCATGGCGACGCCCACCGGCTTTAGGACGCGAATCGCGCGGCGCCGCTCTGTTTGTTCGAGAATGCCGGCGCGCTCGATCAGGAAGAGGAACGGCGCGGCGCTGCCGTCCATGATCGGCACCTCGGGGCCGTCAAGCTCGACAATCGCGTTGTCGATTTCGGCTCCCGCAAGGGCCGCGAGCACGTGTTCGACCGTGCGGATCTCGACCCCCCGACCGTCGCCGAGAACGGTGCAGAGCGGCGATTCTTGTGCGTTTTCCCAACTCGCTTTGATGTCGGCGCCGGCATCGGTTCGGCGGAACAGGATTCCCGTTCCCGGCGGCGCCGGTTTGAGGGTCATCGCCACTTTTCGCCCGGTGTGAATCCCCACCCCCCGGCATCCGATCGCCCCCTTGAGCGTTCGTTGCGCGGCCGGTTCGATATCCCCCGACATGCCGAAAAGTTCCCCATCCATGAAGCGATGTCGCGAGACAGGTTAGCGGTGCCCCCTAAAGGCCTCAAATCACTCTTTATTGCCGATTGTTACAAGAGCGTGGAAAGGATCCCCTCTGGACTAAAGATGCTGCCGCTGTTTTGGGGCGGCCGTGTGGCTTCATGGCAAGAAACCGGGAAAACGCTTCGTCGGATCGCTCGATGGGCCCAATCAGGCAATCTCCTGCGGGCTCATCCCACAAGTCTCTCCTTGGGCAAAGCTCAGCACTTTCCGTGATCAAGTGGATGCGTTTGGTCCTGATACCTATCAGTTGGCCTTGCGCCGTAGGCCATTTCTTCCGGAAGCTCCGTCTTGAGCTGAAAAAACGTTACTTGGCAGGGCCGGTCGATCAAGGGGGTCAATTCTATGCGGAATGGCCCATGATTCATGATTTCCAAAATAATCGGGCCACGCCAGCCTGGCTGAATCCATGGTGCAGTCTGGTGCATGCTTAGACCGACGCGAGCATAGGTGCTGCGGCCCTCGACAAGCGCGATCAAATTTTTCGGCACTTTGATCGTCTCGTGGGTCAGCGCGAGAATAAATTCTCCCGGGTCGAGCACAAACCGCTCCGGTCGCCCTAATTCATCGCTAGCTTTCAGGAGCTTTGTCGCCCAGAGCCCAGCCGGTAAATCAGCAAGACCGTTTGCAACAGAGATCGTCAGGCTTCGCGATCCAGTCAGACGTGTGAAGCTGAAGCCCAACCGAAGATCGATCGATGCTTCCCCCCACTGACTTTCTTCTAACGGCGGGTCAAAGAGTAATTGGCCTTCGGCGACAGCCTGGCGCAAATCCACCTGTGAGAGGATCACGAAACCCTCATTTAAGCGGGTGCAGCCTCCACGTGGGAGTTAGCCCAGTCTCGGCTTAGATGCGCCAAACCTGTGGTCCTAAAAAACGAGCCGCGGACCATCACCGATAGGGTATCTTCGCCGACTTCTTCAACCGTGGCAAAAATATACCCGCTCCCTTCACCAACGCGGCGGAAATCCTGCTCCCGCACGAACCCCGAGACAGGGCCTTCGACGGTTTCGAAGGTGACGAGGAATTCCGAAGGGAAGGGCCCTTGCTGAACCTTGCAGGGAATCTGAACGCGCTGGCCTGGAGCGAATCGTGCCACGGTGTTCTCCCGTTCGGTATGGAATTCGGACGACATTGTTCTCGATTCGCGCTCACTTACGAAGACTGATTTTGGATTATCTCGGCTCCTTTCAAGACGAGTCAACAAGCGCGGTATTCATCTGTGAGTTGCATACGCATTTGCCTCGGTTCACTGAATTTTCCCCGTGCATCGCAAGAATGCGCAGTTTACGAAACCAGCCTCGCTCTGAACGATCGCCCGAAGAAGTCTCGCTTGCGACCGTAGCCGCTCGCTGCTGTGAGCGGTTTTGCCGCAGTCACTCCTCTCAGTTCGCCTGGCGCCGCAGGAAAGCCGGAATCTCGAGGAGATCGTCTTCTTTGCTGGGAGGCTGGCGGTCTTCGGTCGGGAGCGGGGCAAGGCGCGCCGCGGGAGGTCGCGACGCAGAAGGGGCGGGAGGGTCGATCGGCGCGGCGCGGCCGCGAGCAACCCCGGTCACCCGCTCGATGAGGCTCGGCACCCGCCCTTTCGGCTTTGGCGCCTCGGCCTTCGCCGGCGCCACCAGCGCCGGCTCCCGCAAAGGCACGGTCTTGACGCTCGCGGTCTCGACCGGTCTTGGTGCGATAAAGGCGCCGCGCATCGCCGCGCTCTCGGCGGCTTGCGCCGTTGCAGGGATCGTTTCGGGTTCGGCGCGAGCGGGCGCGCCGCCGGCCTCGGCGGCGTTCTGAGCCAAGCGCGGCAGGGGGTAGAGCGCGGCCTCGTGCGCCGGCGGCGGAGCGCTCGGGCTTTGGGCGCTGAGGAGGCTCAACGCGGGCTTCGCCTCGCCCAAGGCCTCGGCATCGATGCCGGTCGCGACGACCGAGATGCGGACCTTGCCGAGCAAGCTCTCGTCGAAGGTCGAACCGAAGATGATGTTGGCGTCGGGGTCGACTTCTTCGCGGATGCGGTTGGCCGCTTCATCGACCTCGAAGAGCGTCATGTCGAGCCCCCCGGTGATGTTGATGAGCACGCCTCTGGCGCCCTTCATCGAGACATCCTCCAAGAGCGGGTTGGAGATTGCCGCTTCGGCGGCCTCGATCGCCCGGCGCTCCCCCGCCCCTTCGCCCGTTCCCATCATTGCCTTTCCCATCTCGCTCATCACCGTGCGGATATCGGCAAAGTCGAGATTGATGAGGCCCGGCATCACCATGAGATCGGTAACCCCGCGCACCCCCGCATGAAGAACATCGTCCGCCATCTTGAACGCATCGGCGAAGCTCGTGTGATCGTTGGCGACGCGGAACAGATTCTGATTGGGGATGATGATCAGCGTGTCGACGAATTTCTGTAATTCCTCGATCCCCCCTTCGGCGATGCGCATGCGGTGGGTGCCCTCGAATTGGAAGGGCTTTGTCACCACGCCGACCGTGAGAATTCCCGCCTCGCGAGCCACTCGTGCGATCACCGGGGCGCCTCCGGTGCCGGTGCCGCCGCCCATGCCGGCGGCGATAAACACCATGTTGGACCCCTGGATGGCTTCGAGAATTTCATCGAGCGCCTCTTCCGCCGCGGCGCGTCCGACGTCGGGGCGCGAGCCCGCGCCGAGCCCCCGGGTGACGCCGACCCCAAGCTGGATTTTGCGGTTCGCCGCCGACCCTTTGAGAGCCTGGGCATCGGTGTTGCAGGTGATGAACTCGCAACCGATGAGGCTCGCCCGGATCATGTTGTTGACGGCGTTGCCCCCGGCGCCGCCAACCCCGATCACCGAGATGCGCGGCCGCATCTCCTGCTCGTCTTTCGGAATGCTGAGATTGATCATCGAATCCCCCCCTCCGCTCACGCGTGGCGCCAACGATGCCGGGGCAGGGCCCGGCTCCCCCTTGCTGCAGTCGCCGTCAGAGCCAAGACGCGTCCCCCGCCTGATATTCCTTCGCGGGTGCCCCGCCCGTGCCGGCTTCCGACCCCCTCTTTCCTCTGCCGCCAACGGCCGCGTGCCGCCTCGGCCGAGGAATTTGAGCCCCATCAAAAGTTCTCGCGCAACCACTCTTTGACGCGTTCGAACATTCCAAGCGGTGCGCGGCGATAGGATCGCGACGGCTCCGCCCGCTCCGAAAGCGCAAAATTGAGGAGGCCCGCCGCGGCCGAAAAGGCCGGACCTGCGGTCGCCTCGGCGAGGCCTTCGATCTTGGAGGGCCGCCCGATCCGTACCTGTTTGTCGAGGATGAGCGCGGCCAATTCCCGAACGCCTTGCAGCTGACAGGCGCCGCCCGTCAGAACGAGCCTGCGGCTTGCGAATTTGTCGAACCCGTTCGCCTCGAGGCTGTCGCGCACAAGCTCGAACGTCTCCTCGATGCGCGGCGCGATGATGCCGACGAGCAGCGATTTCGGAACTTGGGTGACGGGCCCCTGCTCTTCTTCGCCGATCGCCGGCACGCCGATCATTTCGTGCTCGTCGGTGCTCGCGGAAATCGCGCTGCCGAAAAGCGCCTTCAGTCGTTCGGCATGGGCGATCGGCGTCGACAGCCCGCGCGCGATATCATTCGTGACATGGGTGCCGCCGACCGGGACGGTATCGGCGAAGATGAGATTGCCGTCGAGAAAGACGCCGAGGCTCGTCGTCCCGCCGCCCATGTCGATCACGGTGGCGCCGAGAGTGATCTCGTCTTCGACCAGCGAGGAGAGGCCGGCGGCATAAGGACTGACGGCGAGAGCCCCGAGTTCGAGATGCGCGCGGCCGACCGCCGCGGAGAGATTGCGCACAGCCGCCGCGCTCGCGCTGATGACGTGCATGTTGACGCCGAGGCGCTCGCCGAACATCCCGCGGGGGTCACGAATCCCGCGGTTGTCGTCGAGCGAAAAACCGACCGGAACGGAATGAACGACTTCCCGATCCCCGGGTCCTTTGAAACGATAGCCCTCGTCGAGTACGCGCGAGACATCGAGATCGCTCACCTCGCGCCCCGCAACGACAATCCCGGCTCTCGCGATGCGAGAGGCGAAAAACCCTCCCGACAAGCTCGCGGCGACCTCGTCGACGCGCTCTCCCGCCATCTCTTCCGCCGCCTCGACCGCGCTCACGATCGAGGCGCCGGCGGTTTCGAGATCGACGATCGTTCCGCATTTCACGCCGCGCGCCAGTTGGTGGCCGATGCCGATGATTTTCGCCCCCTCGTCCTCCACCCGAGCGACGAAACAGCAAACCTTGGTCGTGCCGACATCAAGCGCGCAGAGGAGGGTTCCGCGAGGACGGTTCCTCTTCGGCCTCTCCGGCGGGCGGCGCATCGTGGGGACGCCACGACCATCGCGCTTCTCGATCACCTTCGCGTTCATGTCCTTCTCGCCGCAGCACCCCTCTCTTTCGCGGCGGGCGCGCTCTTCGCCGGTGCCGCGTTGACACGCAGGACGAGCCGGCCGGGCAGGCGCATATCGATGACCGCGATATTGCGCTCGAGGATCTTCTGCGACCGCTCGATGCGGGCCAACTCGCGCCAGGCGGAAACGGCCCCACGTTCGGGAAGCAGCACCTCGATCGCGTTGTCAAGCCGCAGGTTCCAGCGCCTCCCGCCGACGCGTATCGCCGCGCTGACACGCGCGGCGAGCGCGGGTTCCTGCGAGAGCATGGCGATGAGCGCCGCAGCGTGAGCGGGGGCGTCGGCGCCAACGATGAGAGGCAATTTGGCGAATCGCCCAAGCCGTTTGACATGAATGACATCGCCGCTGCGATCGATGAGGACGATCTTGCCGCCATGTTGCCACAGCGAGAGCGGCCGGCGTTCGCTGAGAGCGACGAAGATCGTACCGGGGAGGCGCCGTTCGATCACGGCCGAACGCACCCAAGGCAGCGCTTCGAGCCGCCTCTGCGCCCGGTTGAGGTCGACCGTGAAAATCGGCATTCCTTCGCGCGCCTCGAGCGCGGTCATGATCTCCGAGACCTTCGTCCAATCCCGCCCCTCGACCTCCACCTCTTTGAGGCGAAAGCCAAAGAGCGCGCTGGCGCGAACGAGCCGCGCCTTGCCGTCACGCAGAAGATCGGCGCCGAGGGATTGGCCCCCCAGACGCGCCGCGCCGTAGAGGCCGGCAAGGACAATGAGCGGCAGAACGAGGGAGAGCCCGGCCGCCAAGACGGCGCGTCGCAGCCGACGGCGCCGCGCGATCACCCGTCGCATCGGGCGTTTTCCACAAGCCAGGTGACGAGATCGTCGAAGCCGATCCCGGCATAGCGGGCAATGTCGGGGACGAGCGAGGTCGGGGTCATTCCCGGCTGCGTATTGATTTCGAGGAGGTAGAGCCGGCCGTCGCCTCCGTCGGTATCGTCGTATCTGAGATCGGCGCGGCTGACGCCGCGGCAACCCAAAGCCCGATGGGCGCGAAGCGCGATGTCGAGCGCGCCCTCATAGGCCTCTTGCGGTATCGGCGCCGGGGTCAGATGGGCGGAGCCGCCCGGGGCGTATTTTGCCGTGTAATCGTAAAAGCTGCCGCGCGGGACGATCTCGCACACGCCGAGAGCGCGCTCGCCCATGACCGCGACGGTGATCTCCCGTCCGGGGATGAAACGCTCGATGAGGATCTCGCCGCCAAAGCTCCAGCGCGACACCTCATCGCGCCAGGAATTATCGTTTCCGCGCACGATCCGGACGCCGACGCTCGAACCCTGGTTCGTCGGTTTGGCGACGAAAGGCGCGGGCATCGGATCTGCGGCGAGGAGTTCCTCGGGGCGCTTGACGACACCCTCGGCGACCGGCAGCCCGGCGCTCGCAAAGACCGCCTTCGCGGTCGGCTTGTGCATGGCGAGAGCCGAGGCGAGAACCCCCGAATGCGTATAGGGCAGGCGCAGCATCTCGAGCAGGCCCTGGATCGTGCCGTCTTCGCCTCCCACCCCATGGAGGGCGTTGAAAACCACATCGGGGCGCGATTCGAGCACGGGAAACAGCGCTTCGAGATCGCGGCCGAGATCGACCGCCCTCACCTCATAGCCGCGCTCTCTGAGCGCCTTTGCGCACTCCCTCCCGCTCGACAGCGAGACTTCGCGTTCCGGCGACCAGCCGCCCATCAGAAGCAGGACCCGCTTTCTCACCGCTTCTCTCCAGGGCTCGCGACAGCGAGCGGGCGACCCAAGCGACAGATCTCCCATTCGAGCATGATCCCGGAAGTCTCGTGGACGCGGCGCCGCACTTCTTCGCCAAGCGCCTCCAGATCGGCTGCCGTTGCGCTACCCGTGTTGATGAGGAAGTTGGCGTGCTTCTCCGAAACGCTCGCGCCACCCATTGCGAGACCGCGACAGCCGGCGGCGTCTATGAGACGCCACGCGGAGCCGTTCGGAGGGTTCAAAAAGGTCGAGCCGCCGGTGCGGGTGCGGATCGGCTGGGTCGCTTCGCGCTCTCGTCGGATCTCGGCCATTTGCCGCACAATCGCGCCGCGATCGCCGGCGCACCCCAAAAAGCGCGCCTCGACAAAGATCCATTCCGGATCGACCGCAGAGCGGCGATAGGAAAGCCCCAACTCTTCCGGCTTCAGATGATGGACGCGTCCCTCGCGATCGAGCGCCGTCGCGGCAATGAGCCTTTCCTTGATCTCGCTTCCATAAGCCCCGGCATTCATCCTCACGGCGCCGCCCACGGTCCCGGGGATCCCGCAAAGGAATTCGAGCCCACCGACACCGGCGGCGGCGGCGGCGCGCGCCACCTCGGGACCGAGCGCGCCCGCGCCTGCGCAAACCTCTTCGCCCGCGACCGCAACGCGCGCAAAACCGCGCCCGAGATGGATCGTCGCCCCCTCGATGCCGCCGTCGCGCACGATCAGGTTGGAACCGATCCCGATGACGCTCAAAGGAGTGCGGGCGTCGAGTTGTTCGAGAAAGGCGGCGAGGTCGGCACGATCGGCCGGCTCAAAGAGGAGTTCCGCAGGGCCGCCGACCCGGAACCAGCACAGCCTTTTGACGGGCGCGTTCAGAGAGAGGCGACCGCGCAAAGCGGGCAGCGCGAGCGCTTCCTCGCCGAGCATCGTCATGCCGAGCCGCTCCGGGACGCCAGAAGCGGAAGCTCCTCCGGCAGGCGGTTTGCCCACTGCGAAATCGAGCCCGCCCCGAGACACACGACCATGTCGCCCGGACGCGCCAGTTCGGCGATGAGAGGCGCCAGCGCGTCGGGATCGGCAAGCGGGTGGACATGGCGGTGGCCATGTTCGAAAAGCCCCCTCACGAGGGCGTCGCGGCTCGCCCCATCGATCGGCGACTCGCCGGCCGGGTAAACATCGGCGACGACGACGGCGTCGGCATCGTTGAAGGAGGTGCAAAAGCCGTCGAAGAGATCGGCGAGGCGCGTAT
>JAKAOO010000133.1 GCA_021812165.1 Pseudomonadota bacterium
TCTATGGCGACGAAGAGAAACTCGCCCGAGGTTGTCCAGTAAGCCATCTCGGGATCGATATGGCCGACCGCCATGGCGGCGATGGCGCCGCCGGCGCCGGCGAGGATCCCCGCGAGAACGAATTCGGCATGGATCGCGCGCCGGACCGAGAAGCCGAGGTATTCGACCCGGATCTCGTTGTCGCGGATGGCGGTCGCGAGATGTCCCGCGGTCGATCGGAGGTAGCGATGAACAAAGGCGCAGGCGCCGAAAGCGATGAGGGCGGCAAGACCCGAGAGGAGGCGCTGTGCCGGATCGGCTCCGGGATGGATGCCGAGAAAGCTCGGAACCAGCACCGAGAACCCGTCGGTGCTGCCGAGGGTCGAGCTGTTGACGAGAATGCCATAGAGGATCATGGCGAAGGCGAGGGTCAGCATGCCGAAGACGATGTCGCGGTAGCGGGCGAGGAGAAAGCCGAGAAGGAAGGCGAGCAGACCCGCCGCGGCAGCAGCAATGAGAATGAGCAAGGGGGCGTTCGAGATGCCGAACTGAATATTGATGAGGCCGACGGCGTAGGCGCCGACCGCGTAATAGAGCGACTGGCCGAAGGAGATGAGGCCGGAGCGCCAGAGCACCATGAGCCCCAGCACCACAAGGCCTTCGGAGAGCGCGATGACGAGCATGAAGACGGCCCAGCCCGGTGCCACGGCGCTCAGCCCCAGGAGCGCCAGCGCGGCGAGGAGAAGGCCGAAAAGGGTGCGGTCGAGCGTGATGGCCTTTCTCTCCGGGAATCAGATTTTTCGCGGCGGCGGCTGGCCGAAGAGGCCCTGCGGCCGCATCACCAGAACGAGCGACATGAGGGCGTAGATTACGAACAGCTCGCCCTGCGGAAACAGGTGCACCGCCGCCGCATGCGCGAAACCGGCGGCAACCGAGCCGACGAGGGCGCCCAAAATGCTGCCCATGCCGCCGATCACCACGACCGCGAAAGCGAGCACGATGACTTGCGCGCCGATGCCGGGCTGGACCGAGATGATGGGCGCGGTGAGCGCCCCGCCGATCGTGCCGAGGACCGCGCCCAAGCTGAAGGTGACGGTAAAGACCGTGGCGACGTCGATGCCGAGGAACGTGCTCATCTCGCGGTCGTGGATGACCGCGCGGAGCATCTTGCCGCGCTCTGTTCGGCTCAACGCCCACCACAGACCGCCGCCGACGACGCCGGCAACGGCGACGAGAGAAAGGTCGTAATTGGGATAGGGCAAGGTGGCGATCGTCGTCGTGCCGAGGAGCACGTCGGGCTGATAGGCGTCATAAGCGCCGGCGCCCCAGATCAGCAACATCACGTCGTCGAGGATGAGAAAGACGGCATAGGTGACGAGGAGGATGAGGATCTCTTCGCGATCGTACATGAAGCGCAGAACGCCGCGCTCCAGGACGTAGCCGAGAATGAGCCCGGCGACGATCGCCGCGCCCGCCATCGCCAGATAGACGCCCGCCGGTTCCCATCCCGCCGCAACGTAAGCGCCGACGGCCGAAGCCGCGGCATAGGCGCCGATGGCGTAGAAGTTGCCGTGCGCGATGTTCAAAATTTTCATCACCCCGAAAGTCAGGGTGAGACCGAGGGCGACGAGGAAGAGCCAGGAGGCGTAAATCGCACCGTCGACGAGGATCGCAACCGCCGTCGTCATCGCTCAGGACGCCTGCGAGGGCTGGTTTGGGAGCCGTTGCCGCGCGGGCGCAATCCGCTCAATGGCACTTCGCCCCTTTGAGGCCGCCCTCGATCCACGCCACGGCTTTCGTGCCGGGAGGCGGATTGACGCACCACGCCGGGAAATAGACCACCTTCCTCATCGTCGGCTTCCCTGTCTTGGTGTCGTACTCGTAGGTACCGAGCGCCGTCGCGGTCACCGCCTGGTGACCCTCTCCCAGGGCCATGTCAATCTTTTCGCCAAGACCTTCATAGCTCAGATGCGTCAAAGCCTTGCCGACCTCGGCGATGGTCGGGAACTTATGGGCTTTCTTTTCCGCCTTGTCGTAAGCCGCTTTGAGCCCTAGAAGCGCGTCCGCAGCCTGATAGGAAGGATAGATCGGCGGCGTGCCGTAGCGCTTCTCATAGGCGGCGCGAAACCAGTTGTTGAGCGGGGTCTTGCGAGCGAAATAGCCATCGGCCCCTTCCGCGGCCAAGATGCTTCCGTTCGGGATGAGCTTCGGAGTAGTGAACATGTTCTGCTCACCCAGGGTGAGCAAGAGCCTCGAATGCTTGCCTAGACCCCGCGCCGCCGCTTGGGTAAGGAAAGCAGTGAGATCGCCGCCCCAAAAGCTCGAATGGATGATGGCCGGTTTGTCGATGAGAAGCGTCGAGATCTCGGCGCTGTATTCGCCGGAAAAGATTTTCGGCCAGAGGGCGACGACCGCCTTGGCGCCGGGGTCGATGGCTTTCATCGAGGCGCCGAACTGGTGCCAGGAATCCTGACCCCAAGCGTAGTTCTGGTTGATGCCGGCATATGTTTTGGCCTGCGGATACGCTTTCTCGATGTAATGGGCGGCGCCGACGCCGCCGATGATCTCCATGGGCGCCGTGCGGAAGACGTAGTGGTAGGAATGCCCCTCGAAGATGCGCGAGGTCCCGCAAGAGGAGAAAATGGTCAAGGCCCTCAGCTCTTCCGCGACGGGCGCCACCGCAAGACAATTCCCGGAATTCTGGTAGCCGATCACCGCATTGACGTGGCGCTGTTGCACGAGGGTGCGATAGTTCGCCACCACTTGTGTCGTGGAACCCGCTTCATCGATGATCAGCGGGTCGATTCTGGCGCCGGCCAGACCCTTGCTGTGGTAGGGCCCGAGAAGGGTGCCGGCGTTGATCGCATCAATGACGAGTTCGGCGCCGTCGCGAGCCGGAATGCCGGCGGAGCCGGCCGCGGCACCGGAAATATATCCGATGATGGCGAGCTTGATCGTGCGCTCTGCCCAGGCGGAAGAGGAGAACGCCCCAGCGATGGCGATCCCCAAGATCGCGTTGCGCGCGATCACCCGCCACGCATTACGATACCGGCCTCGAATCATGAGCGTTTTCTCCTCTGTTGCGTGTTGTGACGTTTTTGCCCCCCGATTTTCATCTCGATTCCGATCAACCGCAACCTCTCCTACCCCCGCCCGTAAAGGAGAGCAACTGCGTCGTCGCGAGAGGGAGCCGGAAACGGAAAGAGCCGCAGGGCCTCTCGCGGCGAACTTTCCCTTCCCGAGGAGAGGACCCGAGATTTCAATGCCGGCGCGATTGGGCGAAGACGCTCATGCCCGCTTTCCGGGACCCGTAAGATGCTGGCGCGTTATCCCGGAGCCTCAAGCCCTTGCCACCATTTCTGCCGCTTTCAATCTCCACGAGTTCCGAGACCCAGCCGATGCCCGAGATCAGCGGATTGTCCCGTTCCTCGAAAAACGCCTCCGGCCGTCGCGGCAGCGTGTTCCGCACGGTTCCGGGCGTGTTTGCCAATCGTTAGCCACTGCAAGGTAGGTTCGGCATCGACGTGCCGACCTCACGAGACCTCGCGCTCAATCCCCCCGCTGCCGAATTCGCATCGATTCCGGAAACAATGCGCCGCACCTCCGAGGCCCAGCGCCGGATGAAAGCCTGGATCGCCAAGCATGGCCGGCCGAGCCGGGCCGACGAAATTGAGGCAATCGAGAAGGCGATCGCGGCGGGGAGGTTCCAGCGCGTCGCGTATCCGCTTTTGGTACCCGAGGAATAGGATTTTCGCCGGCAGCTTGTTCGGCCGCGCAATCCGCTTCGAGTGCGGCCCCGATATCTTCGATTGCGCACGCGATCGGTTCTGCACCTGCGATCGCCCCGGAGCCTGCGTCGGTCGCAGGACATGGCCCGTATGTGTCGGGCGCCTGCGCGATCGTCGCGAAGCCAGTTCAGCGAAGGTTGGGGCGAACGTTTCCGGCAATGCTGGGGGGATTGTGCTCGCGGTGAGCGCGGCGTAACGCTCGGGCTCGCCACTGATATTCGTTGTGAATTGCCGTCGCCTCGACAAGAAGCCGAAGGATCCTGGCGGCAAAGCTTGGCGTTCGGACTGAGGAGCCATTTCCCATCTGACGGAATCGAGGGCTTCCGAGATACGGGCGGGATGAGGGAGAATGGCCCTCATTCTTTGGGGGAGATGGAGGATGACGCAGCCCCATTCGGTGGGTTTCTTATTCCTCTTGCCGCTTCTCAAACGCCCGTGATACCGTCATGTCATAAGTCTCACCCAATGAGACTCCACGGCCCGGAAACTTCACGGCCGCCCAAAACGTCAAGGAGGACGTTCATGCAGGTTGACTGGTCCGCGGTTCGTAAGGCAGTGATCGCTTGCGTATCCGGTGTTGCGGTCTGCTTTCTCGGCGTGCCGGCCTCTTTGGCCGCCCAGACACATGGCGAGCGGGCGCTCGCGGCAGCCGCACAAAAAGAAGGAGAGCTCGATTACGTCGACAACCTCATGGCACCAAAGAGCCGGGCAGCCATGCAGGAGGCATTCGTCAAGCGTTACGGCCTCACCGGCTTCAAGTTCGCGCCGCATCTTCTCAAATCGGCGGAACTGATCGGTCGCGTCGAGGCGGAAGTCTCTTCAGGGCACGTCACCACAGACTGGGCGCTGGTCAACGACTACGCCTTTTGGCAGTCTCTGAAAAAGGCTCATGCCCTCCTCAAATACTGTGCACCGGAATATGCTGCGTTTCACCTGCTGAGCACGGTCGGCATCCCGAACGGGGCCTGTTATTTCCAGGCTTCGCACGGCGTGACGTTTACGCCGATGTGGAACCCGAAATTCGTGCATGCAAACTTGACCAGCTGGAACCAGCTCATCGATTCGAAATACAAGGGTAAGGTTATCATGTCCGACGCGCGGAAAGCGCCGGTCTACCTCGATACCTTTATTGGCTTGCGGCAGGTTCTTCCTCTGTCGTGGTTCAAGGCCCTGGCAAAACTCCATCCTTTCCTCTTGGTTCGCTCCACGGAGATTCGCGACAAGGTGATGACGGGCGAATTCCCGATCGCCGTCTGGGGCTATGCCCCGCGCGCGTACCAGGTTCGCAAGGAGGTTCGGCTGCGCGTCTCTTATCCAAAAGAAGGGGTCGTCCTCGAAGGCGCATTCGGCGGCATACTGGCGAAGGCCCCGCATCCGGCCGCTGCCAAGCTCTGGACCGACTTCTTCTACAGCAAGGAAGGACAGACGATCCTCGTCAAATATGAGGGCGTGATCTCCGGGCGATCGGATTTGCGGGTAAGCCCCGCCGTACGCAAATACATTCCCGCGCTCAAGTCGATCAAAGTGATTCCGGTAAAGTGGGCGAAAATCACCCGCGCCGAACGGAAAAAGGCGCGCGATGAGTTCCGCTCGATCTTCGGAAACCCCTAAAGGACCAAGAGACCCGTGAAGCACACCCGCGCGCTGCGCGCCGTGCGGGCTGAAGAATGGATGATGTTTGGCGTGGCGCTGGGCGTCTGCGCGCTGGTGCTGGCGCTCGTTTTTGTAGTGGCCTGGCAAAGCTTCCTTTCAAACGGATGGGATCACCCCTCGTTTCGAGGCTTCGGCAATTACGTGACGACCTTCCGGAAACCGTGGGTGCAGGCCGCAATCCTCCACACCGTCTCCGTCAGCATCGGGACCACCGCTTTCGCGACGGTAATCGGCGTTTCGCTCGCGTGGATCAATGCGCGCACGAACGTGCCCTGCCGCTCCCTGCTCGAAGTCGTAACCATCGTTCCGTTCTTCCTCTCGCCGTTCGTCGGCGCGATTGCCTGGATGTATCTGGCGGCGCCGCGCGTCGGCCTTCTCAATGAGTTCGCGCACGCGGCTTTCGGCCTGCCCCTGGATGTTCTGAATATTTACGGACCGGGCGGGATTGTCTGGGTGCAGGGCATCTTCTTTACGCCTTTCGTCTATCTCATGACGATCGGCACGTTGCGCCGCATGGATCCCGCGCTCGAAGAAGGCTCGCGCGCCTGTGGGTGCGGCGTGTGGACAACGACCTGGCGGATTACGCTTCCGCTCGTCATGCCGGCGATTCTTTCAGGCGTGATCATTGTCTTTGCCGCGAGCGCCGCCGAATTTGGAGTACCGCTCGCGCTTGGTTCGCCCTACGGTTTCGAGACGCTCAGCACCGAGATCTTTTCGGTCCTCCAGCGCACAGAGCCACGCTATGACATGGCGTCGACGATGGGGGCGGTTCTCCTCGCCGCCACCTTGATTCTGGTCCTCTTCTACCAGCGGGTCCTGCGGTCGCGGGAATTTGTTACCGTCAGTGGAAAGGGCTTTCGCGCGCGGGCGGTCGATCTCAAGGGCTGGCGCTACGCGGCGCTCGCATGGAATCTCGTCTACGCGCTCGTTGCGGTCGTTCTGCCGCTTCTCATTCTGATGATCGTATCGCTGCAAAAAGTGTGGCTCGGCGCCATCGACACGAGCGATTTCACGGCGTCGAACTACCGCTTTGCCCTCTTTGCGAACCCTGGAACGCGCTCCGGCATCGAACATAGCCTTGTCCTCGCCATCATTGGCGCTTTCCTCGCCGTTGCTCTGAGCTTTATTGTGACCCGCATCATCTATCGCAGCCGCGTGCCGGGGCGATATTGGATCGACACGATCACTTCGATTCCTCTTGGCGTGCCGGCGATCGTCCTCGGATTGGGCGCCTTGATCGTGTTTATCCGAACGCCGCTTTACGGGACGCTTTCGGTGCTTCTGCTCGCGTATATCGCGCGCTTCATCCCGGTCGGCCAGCGCAGCATCGCGGGTTCTTTGCTGGCGCTCTCGCCCGAGCTTGAGGAAAGTTCGCGCGCTTGCGGTGCCGGATGGGCGAAAACCCTGACCAAGGTGACACTGCCGCTGCTCAAGCCCGGTCTCGCCGCATCCTGGATGCTGCTGTTCATCATTTTCCTGCGCGAGCTGCCGATGTCGATCATGCTGTGGACATCCGGAACGGAGGTCATGTCCGTCGCGCTGTATCAAATGCTCGACCTCGCCACGGCCGGAGAGATCGCGGCCTATGCGATCATCCAGGCGGGCATCATTCTCCTCGTGCTGCTGTGCTTCCGATGGACCATCCGCGGCGAAGCGATCCTCGAAGCGTGACCGAGCCGGCCGCGCACCGGGACGCTGGCGCCTTCCTGCGGGTGCATGGTCTCGTCAAGCACTTCGGCGGCATGCGCGCCCTTGACGATCTCTCCTTTTCGGTGGCACGCGGCGAGTGTTTGACGCTGCTCGGTCCGAGCGGATGCGGCAAAACCACGATGCTCCGTTGCATTGCAGGGTTCGAATTTCCCGACTCGGGGCAGATCGAGATCGACGGACAATGCGTGTGCGATCCCGAACGCGGCGTCAATGTACTGCCCGAACGGCGACAGTTCGGCATGGTGTTCCAGTCCTACGCCGTGTGGCCGCACATGACGGTCGAGCAGAACGTTGCCTACGGGTTGCGAAACCGCGGCGCCGCGAAAGCCGATATCTCTGCGAGAGTGTCCGAAGTGCTGCGCATGGTCGGCCTCGCGGGGCGGGAAAGCCACAATGTGACGCGCCTCAGCGGCGGCCAGCAGCAGCGTGTCGCGCTCGCGCGGGCGCTCGTCTATCGGCCAAAGGTGCTTCTCTTTGACGAGCCGCTCAGCAACCTCGACGCAAGGCTGCGCGAGAGAATGCGGCAGGAACTGCGCCGCCTCCACAAAGAGACGGCCATCACCTCGATCTACGTCACGCACGACCAGGAAGAGGCCATGGTCGTGTCCGATCGCATCGTCGTGATGAACGAGGGGCGGATACAGCAAATCGGATCGCCCTCAGAGGTTTACGACCGGCCTGTAAGCCGTTTCGTCGCCGATTTCGTGGGCAACAGCAACATTCTCGAAGGGTGCGTCGAAAGAGCGGACGCGAAGAGCGCCCTCGTCGCACTGGAAGGCGGCGAGAACCTCTTCCTGCGCTGCGCAGTGGGCGAGCGGCCGGCGCCAGGCGCCGCTGTCGCCGTGTCTTTCCACCCCGAAGAGGTTCACGTGGCTGCGAGCCGGCCCGCCAATGCGGAAAACATCCTTGCGGGAATCATCGTGAGCCGCAGCGATATGGGAGGGTTTATCGACTACCGCGTGCGGGTGGGCCGAGAGGTCATTCGGGTCGACGCGCCGCGGCGCACACAACATTCCGAAGGGCAAGAGGTCTTTCTGCAGATCGGCGCAGAGTCTTGCCAATGCCTCTGCCGCTGATATGCAAGTTTGTCGACTGGAGAACGTCATGACGGAGAAAGCGTCCGAGATTTCCGCACCGGCTTCGCACTGGTTCGAGTACTTCCCCGGAAACTACATGTGGTCGCAGGCTATGGTCCTGGCTTTCGGCCTTGCGGGCTGGCACGCGGCCGATTTCGGCGATGTGGACCGCGTCGGCCGTCGTCTCAAGGCTCGTACACCCGACAACGCGGCCTGGCATCAGGAATGGGACCGCATGGCGAGAGAAGCGGAAGAGCGCGCGAAAGCCGCGCGAGCGACGGGGCGGCAGATCACGGCCGCGGAAGCCTATCTGCGCGCATCCGTCTATTATTTTCTGGGCGAACGCTTTCTCTCTCACGAGGATCCGGCAAAGCTTGCGGCCTACCGCAGCTGCCTTCGATGTTTCGACAAGGGAGCGCCCGAAATCATGCCCGGAATCGAGAAGGTGGCCGTGCCTTATGAAGGCAGCCATCTTTCCGCTTACCTTCTGCCGGCGGCGTCCGGGTTTGCCCCGCCTTATCCGGCGGTAGTATTTTTCGACGGCCTCGACATCTGCAAGGAGATGACGGCGCACTATGCGCGCGAGCTGACGCGCCGCGGGCTGGCTTGTCTCGTGGTCGACGGCCCGGGCCAAGGCGAAACGCTGCGCCTTCAGGGCATTCCCTCGCGCCACGATTACGAGGTCCCGGCGGGCGCATGCGTCGATTATCTTGAGAAGCGCCGCGACATCGACAGTTCGAGGCTCGGCGTCATGGCGCTCAGCATGGGCGGCTATTACGCGCCGCGTTGCGCCGCGTTTGAAAAGCGCTTCAAGGCATGCGTAGCCTGGGGGGCGCACTACGACTATCACGCTCTCTGGGTCGAACGGCGCAAGGTGATGGAAAGGGGCGGCACGCGCGTCTCGGCCCCGCGCTTCCATCTGCCCTGGGTTCTGGGAGTCGAGACAATGGACGAGGCCATGGAGCGGCTGCGTCCCTTTACGCTCAAGGGAGTGGCAAGCCGCATCACCTGCCCGATCCTGATCTGCCACGGCGAGCGCGATTCCATTGTTCCGGTCGAGAATGCGCGCCGCCTTTATGACGAAATTCCGAACGGCCGCAAGGAACTGAAGATCTTCGATCCGGAAGAGGGCGGGGCAGAACATTGCCAGGTCGATGCGATCCAGATCGTCACGGCATACGTTTCGGATTGGATGAGAGAGCAGTTGGGCCGCACGAGCTGAGCCGCGCGCACCCTGGTGCCGCAATAGCCGCATCGAGGCGCGGGCAGGGCCCTATCGTGACCAAGGGGATAGGTGACGCTATCTGCATCCTCTGCGATTCGCGCGGCCTTGTCTCAACCCGACATCAAAACCTCACGCACTTGCCGGCTGTTGCCTGACGCAGCGTTCTTGCCCGTGAAAGGCACCTTCTATGCCACATCTTGTTGATCGATACACATCCCTCTGCGCCCTTCAGGGCGGAGAGGGAAGCCCGTCGCGCAGCGATGGGAGGGTGAGGTGGGCTTTGCCGGTGCCCTCGCAGCCCCCACCTCCCCCCGGACGGCCGGCCCGCCAAGGGGCGGGCCGTTCCGGGGGCTGCCCTCTCCGCCCCCAGGGGCGGAGAGCGTTCATCGGGCGCTGCGGACGTATGTGTACCAACCACCGCAGGTTTCTTTAGCCGCGCTTCGATAGGACCCTATGGCGGAGATGTGAGGTGGACCCGGAACGTGAGGCAGCCGGAGCCGCTTATTAAGGTGAAGCCCGGCCGATGTCGATCTCGGCTCCGGTCGCGGTTTGGGCGAGGGCTGCTGCGAGGATACCACTTCTTCCG
>JAKAOO010000134.1 GCA_021812165.1 Pseudomonadota bacterium
TCTTCACGCGCAAGCATATGAGCGCTATCATCAACGGGCGTGCTGCCATCACGGCAGATGGCGCGACACGGATTGCGCGCGTGCTTGGTACGACCGCGCAGTTCTGGTTGAATTTACAGAACGCGGTTGACCTATACGATGCCGCGGTGACGGTTGCCCGTTCCGAGAGACAACCCCGCCCGTTGGACGCTTTCAGAGAGGCGAGGGAACTCACGGTTGCCTGACTTCCACTGGCAGCCTTCCGCGCCCTGCGATCCGCGCGCCATGGTGCTCGGCAACACCGCCGCTTAGCGGACGCTCACCCCTTTATCGGCGGCCTCGACCGACTGCGGTGGGAACGTCCTTCCATGCGCAGCCGGCTACCCTTGGTCCGTTCCCGAAGGCACCCTTGTCCAGATCCGCACTTGTCCAGATCCGCACCGGCGCGCTGCGGCCGCGCAACTCATACTCCCCGCGGTCTACGAGCGCCCCGAGAATGCCCGCAATTTCCGGCGACGGCAGCGTCTCGCTTGCGGCCGCAATCAGCGCGGCGCCTGCGACGAGCGGGGTCGCAAGGCTGCGTGTCAGCCGCTGCAGGCGGCTTGCCGTGTTGACGGTGTCGCCGATCACCGTAAAGGAAAGGCTTTGCCCGCCGCCGACATCGCCGATGACTGTCGGCCCGTAATGGAGCCCGACGCCGATCGCGAGACCCGGCTCGCCCCGCTCGGCGCGTTCGGCGTTCCAATCGCTGACCGCTTTCATCATCATATCGGCGCATTTGAGCGCATTGACGGCATCTACGGCGCTCGTCTGCGGCAACCCGAACACCGCCAAGACCTCGTCGCCGATGTACTTGTCGACGGTGCCGCCACAGGCGAAGATCTGCGCCGTCATGCGCTCGTGGAACTGGCGCAGCATGGCGGCGACAGCTTCGGGCGGCATCCGTTCGGCCATCCGCGTGAACCCGACGATATCGACGAAGAGGACCGCAACCGTCTGCCGCCGCAATGCGCCCAAGGGCTCGTCCCGCTCGGCAAGCATATCGACGAGGTTCGGCGAAAAATAGCGCGCGAGATTGGCGCGGGCGCGCTCGGCGGCGGCGCGGCGGCGATCGATCTCACGCACCCGGGCGATGTCGTCGAGCGTCTTTCGGATGGTGATTTCGAGGTCGCCGAGATCGACGGGTTTGGTGACGAAATCGAACGCGCCGCGGTTCATCGCCGTCCTGATGTTGGCCATGTCGCCATAGGCCGAGACGATGACGGCGCGCGCCGGCGAATCCTGCTCGCGCAACACCGACAAGAGGGTCAACCCGTCCATGACCGGCATGTTGATGTCGAGCAGCAGGAGTTCGATGTCCGGCTCCTCCGCCAGCACCGCGAGCGCCTCCTCGCCGTGATGGGCAAAGCGGAAGAGGAATTCCTCCTCGCGGATCTGCCGGCGGAAACGCTGCCGCAGCAACAGCTCGAAATCGGCTTCGTCGTCCACCGCCAGGATTTTCGCCGCGCTCATGCGCCCGTCACCGGGTGAGACAGGCATCACGCCGATGCCGACGAGAGCTGCCGCAGCTGCGTCTTCAGGAAGTCGAAATCGACCGGCTTGGTGATGAACTCGGCGGCGCCATATTCGACGGCCCGCCGCCGGCGCTCGGCGTCGCCATAGGCCGTGACCATCATCACCGGAATGTGCGACCGCGATTTCTTGATTTCGCGCAGCAGCGCAAGGCCGTCCATGCCCGGCATGTTGATATCGGAGAGGATCACGATGAGCTGCGGCTTGATGCCGTCGGCAAGCTTCGAGAGCGCCTCCTCGCCCGAGGCGGCAAAGTGCAGCGCGTAGGTGCCCGCCCGCGCTTCGCGGCGGAAGCGCTGGCGGAAGAGTTCGGCGACATCGATCTCGTCATCGACAATCAAAATGCTGACGGTCATGGTTCTTGGCGTTCTCCCTCTTCGGTCATTCCGGAGCGCCGCGTAGCGGCGAGGCCGGAATCCATTCTCCAGTGGCCGGTGTTCATCGGTTCCGGGCCTCGCCCTCCGGGCGATCCCGGAATGACGATGTTGATTGCGCCGTCCGCGCGGCTCTGCGCGGCAAGCGCACCGTGAATTCGGTGAACCGGTCCTCTTCGCTCTCGACGGCGATCGCGCCGCCGTGCTGCTGGGTGACGATGTCGTGGCTGATCGAGAGCCCCAATCCCGTCCCGTCGCCCGTCGGCTTCGTCGTGAAGAAGGGTTGGAAGAGCTTGTCGCGGATCTCATGCGGGATGCCGGCGCCGTTGTCGCGGATGCGGATCTCGACCGCCTCGCCAAGCTCGCGCGTCGCCACGCTCAGGACCGGGCGAAACCCGTCGCCGGCCTCGGCCTTGCGCTTCGTGGCCGCGTAAAAACCGTTGCCGATGAGGTTCAAGAACACGCGGGTCACATCCTGCGGCACCAGCTCGATCGGCTTAAGATCGCGGTCGAGATCGCGCTCCATGGTGATGTTGAAATTCTGGTCCTGAGCGCGCGCGCCGTGATAGGCGAGGTTCAAAGCCTCCTCGACGAGAGCGTTGAGATCGGCCGACTGCCACTCGCCGCTGCCGCCGCGCGAGTGCAGGAGCATGCTGCGAACGATCCCGTCGGCGCGCCGGCCGTGCTCGGCGATCTTGTCGAGATTGCTCGTCAGCATGAGGAGCGTCTCGTCGATCTCGGCGCGCGTTTCCGCATCGAGCGAGGCGAAAGCGGGTGCTGCCGTCTCCTTCAACTCGTCCAAGAGTTCGTGCGAGAGCCCGGCGAAGTTGTTGACGAAGTTCAAGGGATTCTTGATCTCGTGGGCGATGCCGGCGGTCAACTGCCCGAGCGCCGCCATCTTTTGCTGCACGACGAGCTGCTGCTGGGTTGCGCGCAACTCGCCGAGCGTCTTCTCGGCAGCGTCGCGCGCCGCCTGCTCCGCAGCGTGTTTTTCGATGATGTTGTGGCGGAATAACTCGATCGATTCGGCCATCGTGCCGATCTCATCGCGGCGATCGCGATGGCCGATTTCGACGTCGGTTTCGCCGCCCGACAGGCGTCGCATCGCATCGGTGATCGACCGGATCGGTCCGACAATCGATCGACCCACGGCGAGGGCGACGAGAAGGCTGACCAGAAAGCCTGCGATCGTCCCGACGATGATGATCAGCTTCGTGCGCTCGGCGTCCGCGTAAAGTTTGTTGCTCAGACGATCGGCTTCGGCCGTGACGCCCTGCGACAAGCTTGCCAGATCGGCATCGACGGCTTCGAAGCTGTCGTCGGTCTCGCTGAGCATCATCGTTGCCATGGCGGCATCGGTCTGGCCGACTTCGATCGTGTCTTCGGCCTTGCTTTTGGCGTCTCGCCATCTGGCGAGGAGCCGTTGCAGGCTCGCTTGTTCCCGGCGAGTCAAATCCGATCGTCCCGCGAGAACGGAGATATGGTCGGAAAGCGAGAAGAGATCCCTCCGGATGCGTCCATATAGGGGTTTGAGCAGTTTGGGGCTGACGCCGTTGCTCGCCCAGGAGACATAGCGAAAGATCTCCATATGCGTCGCGACCACGGCGTCGCTGACCTCGGAAAATGCTTTCTGTTTTGCAACCAAGTCCTGCGACAGCATCCGCAAACCGGCAGTCGACCGCGTCCAGGTCACATAGGCGTTGGCTCCCAGAGCCAAGAGGCAGACCAGCAACACCACGGCGGCGGCCGACGTCTTGATCCGGAGCGAAAGATCGTCGAAGCGGCCCGGAACTCGGCGCGCCGAAGGCCGACCGTTTCGGGGCGCGGCGCGTTCAGTCAGTGTGCCGGCCTGAAACATCGCCCGTCACTTCCGATAAACGCCGACGCCGACCCAATACTTTTTCCCGAGTCTTTCGGTATAGCTGGACTTGTCCTCGATCTTGTGGGTTATCGGATTGGGCCATTTGTAATCGACCCAACCGTCGCCTGGGTTTTTGGCAACGGCGATGAGCGCGCGGACCAGGTATTTCCCGTCCGGGTCTTTGACGTCGATGAGGTTTTTTCCGATCAGGGCAGGGAACGCCCCGTGCGCAACGCAAACTCCGGAAAAGGTGTAGATGAACGGGTAAAGGTCCCCTTGGTGGAATTCCTTGTTCGATTTGTCGTCGACGGCCTTGAACGTCGCCGCGGCGCCGTCCTTTTTGAACATCGCCTCGACCCGTTGGACCATCGCCACCGCTTCGACTTTCGTACCATGGATGGCGTCGGCGTCGGCTGGTGTGGCCGCAAAAAGCGCGGCGAGCAAAACGAACGCGATCCGCCGCATGGCTTATCCTCCCTGCATGTTTCGGCGGCCCAGAGCGGCACTCGAGTGACGGTTGGGTGCTTATTAGATAGACTCAAAACTATTCCGCCACAGAAACTGCCGCGCGTCAATGCAAATTTTCCGCAAGCCTCGGCTTCAGGCGATCGCGGGAAGCGACATGCGCCGTCTTCGATCCGGCACCGGCTCCTTCCGGCCGGTCACCCGCCGCTCAGGCATTTGGGCCTCCCGCCCGCATGCCGGAGCGCGGCTGGGGAACCGCGATCTCCGCGAACCCCGGGGCGCGGATAGGGTCGTTGGGAACGCTATGGTTCGGGGGTGAGGATCGTCCGCGCTCTCTCTTGGCCGCTCGCCAGCGCCGCTTCGATCGTCCCCATTTCCGGGCCGGCATAGAGCGCCTCGCCGGCAAAGAATAGGGCGCCGCCATCGGCTCCGCTCAGCACCGACTGGGCTTGCCGTGTCTGGAGTGTCGCGTAGGAATAGGCGCCGCGAGCGAACGGGTCGTTGCCCCAGTTGATCGCCCGCGACGCGACGAGATCCCGCCTGAGGCGATCCAGAGGCAGGTCGAAAATCCCGGCGAGCGAGGCGAGCCCCATCTCGACGAGTTCGGCCTCGGTGAGGGACGAGACCCTGTCGGCTTGGGGTCCCCCAAGCCAACCCGTCAGCACCGGATACTCTGCCGGATACTGGGTCCACCAGGTCGGGACCATGGCATCGGAAAAGAGAAACGACAGGTCGGCGAGATCTCGCCCGCCATGGCCCTCCCACCATTTCGTCCCAAAGCGCAGCAGGATCTTGACGACGTTGCCGAAGCCGATATCGGCAGCCGCGTTCGCGCGCTCGCGCACGGCCAGCGGCAGCACGATTTCCCTCAGAAGCGGCGGCGGCACGGTGAGGATCGCGGCATCGGCCTCGATGAGTGCGCCGTCGCGAATGCGTGCGGTTATCCGCCCGCGGCTCTCGTCGATGGCCGTCACGGCTGCGCGGAGACGGATCGCGGCGCCGTGGCGGCGGCATTCGGAAACGAGATACTCGACGAGCGCGCCATGGCCCTGCGCGATCCGCCCGAGCGGACCCTCGTCGCGGGCGAGCCATTCGTCGCGGATCGCAAGGGTGCTGGCGCGGCGCGGGTCGGCCGCGTCGAAACCCTCGACCATGCGGGTGACCGACCGCCGCAGCTCATCGTATTGCCGGCCGGCAAAATGCGTCTCCAGGAATTGGGCGATCGGCAGATCGGCGCTCACTTCGCTCAACGCTCGGTAAAAGCGGTCCGCATGCACAAGGGGCGTGTCATCCGGCAACAACGCGCCCGTGCGGGCACTCCAGCGCGTGCCGCCGCGCGCAGACAGCGAGAGTCCCGCCTCGCGCATCAAGGCGCGGGTCACCGGCGCGGCGCCGTGCACGAACTCGGCGCCGCCTTCGGCCGGATAGCCGAATTCCTCCGCGCGCAGCGGATAGATGCGTCCGCCGCAGCGCTCCCGCGCTTCGAGGATCGTCACCTGCCTGCCTGCGCGGGCCAGCGCGCGCCCGGCCATGAGGCCCGCAGCGCCGGCGCCGACGATCAGGAAATGGCTCGAATACCGCGGGGTCATCGATCACCGTCCTTTCGCACTCCGTTCCGGCACTATGCCAAGAATCGATAGAGCCCGGCGGCATATCGCATTGCCTCCGTCTCGAGCAAGGTGACTGGATGGACCCTGCCGCCGACGCCGGCACCGAGGCGCCGGGCGGGCGATTCGCGCGCTCTACCGTTCGAGCCTGTAGGATCGGCCCATGCCAATGCGTGCGGGAAAATCTGGCAGGCTCGTTGCGGCAGGCAAAAGTCGGCGGATGCGATCGCCGCGCTTCGAGATCAGCCTGCGGCGCTGAAGATTGCGGCTTCGTTCCGGAAATCATTGAAACTGCTGGCCCTCGATTCCTCTCTCGCCGACCCGGCGGGGTCGTCGCGCAAGCGGTTTCCGCTTCGGCTGCGATGATGGCGCCCGCGCGCGGCCGTTAAAGAATCTTGGAGCTTTTTTCAGCAAAGTCCGTCCATCCCCCTGGGGATTGCGCATTCGCCCTCCCTGTGGCAAGAGGGGAGGATTGGGGTCCAGCGAGACCGGTCGATGACGCCTTTTCGGTTGAGCCGGCGCGCGCTTCTCGGAGCGCCGCTTCTCGCCTTGCCGCTTTCTCTTTGGACGCGTGCGCATGCAGCAGAGGAAGGCTTTTCCGCATTTCTTGAAAGCATGCGCAAAGAGGCGATCAGGCGCGGGCTTGCCGCGTCGGTCGTCGACAAGGCCCTCAGCGAAACCCGCTTTCTTCCGCACGTGATCGAGCTCGATCGCCATCAGCCCGAGCGGGTTCTCACGTTTGACGAATATCTCGAAGAAGTCGTCACCCCCGAACGCGAGAACGCCGCGCAACGCCATCTCGACGCCAACTGGGATCTTCTTTACGGCATCGGGCGGCATTACCGCGTCGAGCCCCGATTGATCGTCGCATTGTGGGCGATCGAAAGCAATTTCGGCGAGAATATGGGCGGCTATCCCGTGCCTTCGGCGGTCGCCACTCTCGCCTTTGGCGGGCGGCGCAGCGCCTATTTCCGCGGCGAGCTGTTGGCCGCCCTCAAAATCCTCGGCGAGCGCGACGTCCCGTTTGCCGAGATGGTCGGCTCCTGGGCCGGCGCCATGGGCCAATGCCAGTTCATGCCGTCGACCTTCCTGCGCTACGCCGTCGACTACGACGGCCGCGGGCGGCGCGACATTTGGGGAGATCGCGCCGATGCTCTGGCCTCGATGGCCAATTATCTCTCCCGGCTCGGCTGGCGGGACGGGGAGGGCTGGGGAGAAGAGGTTCAGTTGCCGAGCGGCTTCGATCGCGGGCTCGCCGGTCTCGAAAGTCGCCGCTCCCTTGCCGAATGGCGCCGTCTCGGAGTGCAAACGCTCGATCTTCGCCCGCTTCATCCGCCCGGGCGGAAAGCCTCGCTCGTCCTGCCGGGCGGGAAAACCGGGCCGGCGCTTCTCGTCTACAACAACTTTCGCACGATTTTGCGGTGGAACAACTCCACCTACTTTGCGGCGGCCGTCGGCTTTCTCGTGGACAGCATGGCGCGGGGATGAAGACGGGCGGCGGGGGTCGCAAGCCAATGCGCTTCGTCCATCTGCGCACCTTCTGCGCGCTTTCCTTGTTGTGCCTTCTGCTCGCGGGTTGCGGCGGCATGGGAGTGAGGCCGACCAACACAGTGCAATCCGGACGGGGCAGCTACGTCGTCGGCCAGCCTTACGAAGTCAACGGCGTCTGGTATTACCCGCGGGTCGATTATCACTACGATAAAGTCGGCATCGCCTCCTGGTATGGCGAATCCTACAACGGCCGGCCTACCGCGAATGGCGAGATCTACAATATGAACAAGCTGACCGCCGCCCATCCGACGCTGCCTCTGCCGAGCGTCGTCGAGGTGACCGATCTGCAAAACGGCCGATCGCTCCGCCTTCGCGTCAACGACCGCGGTCCTTTCGTCGACGGGCGCATCATCGACGTGTCGCGGCACGCCGCCCAGCTTCTCGGTTTCGAAACCCAGGGCACCGCGCCGGTGCGCGTCAAGATCCTCAAACGGCAAAGCATCGAAGTGGCCGAGGCGGCCATGCGGAACGGGGGCGGCGGCACGCTCTTGGCCGCCGCCTCGGTACCGCAAAGCGAGAGTGAAGCGCCGCCGCAGCTCGCCAGCCTCGAGCCGGCGCCACCGCCTCCGCCACCGCAGATCGCCAGCCGAGAGCCGGCGCCTGCGCCAGTACGGCTCGCCGCGGCCCTATCGCCGCCCCCGCTTGCCGCGCCGCCCCCGCTCGCCGCGCCGCCCCCGCTTGCCGCGCCGCCGCCACCGCTCGCCCTACGCCCAGCGCCGCAGCGCCGAGCGCCGGTGTCGATCGCAAGCCTCCTCCGCCAATCCTTCCTGCCGTCGGCCGAGGCCGCGCCGCTTGCCGCGGTCGCCCCGGCTTTCGTCCGCCGCCGCGGCGGCGTCGCGGCCCGGCCCCGGGGACGGTATTTCATTGGACGGTATTTCATTCAGGCGGGTGCCTTTACCGACGCCCGCAATGCCGAGCGCGTGCGCTGGCGAATGGCGCGCCTCGGCAATGTCGAGGTGACGCCCGTTCGCGTCCATGGGAGGGAATACTTTCGCGTGAGGCTCGGACCCTTTGCGAGCGTCGGGGCGGCGAACGAAATGCTCGCTCGGATCGTCAAAAGCGGCTATCCACAGGCCGAAATCGTGACCGATTAGAAGGATGCGGAAAAACCCCCCCGTCATTCCTGGACGGCCCGTGAGGGCCGGGCCCGGAAACCATGGACACAGGCCAAACCATTGACTTCTCGGGCCTGTGTTTATGGATTCCGGGCTCGCGGCCTGCGACCGCGCCCCGGAATGACGACGTTCCAGCATTTTTCCGCATCCGATTAGAAGGCGGGCGAACAGGATTCGGAATGCGCAGCTTTCGTGCGATTGGCGGAGCGGGCCTCGCGCTCTCTCTTCTCGTTTCTTCGCCGGCGATGGCGGCGAGCGTTGCGGCACCGCCGCCGCAGGGCGCTCCGGCGGAGAGCGAGATCGCGCCCTCCGTCGCAATCGATACCGAGGCGAATTTCGCCTTTGTCGAAGACGCGACGACGGGTGCGGTTCTGCTCGCAAAAGACCCCAACGCGCGGCTTTATCCGGCGTCGTTGAACAAGATGATGACGGCCTATGTCGTCTTCGGCATGCTCAAAAACGCAAGCGCCAAGCTCAGCAACAAGCTCGCGGTCAGCAAGCGCGCCTGGCAAACCGGCGGCTCTCGGATGTTCCTGCCGCTCGGGGCGGAAGTCTCGATCAACGACCTGTTGCAGGGACTGCTCGTCGATTCCGGCAACGATGCGGCCGTCTGCCTCGCCCAAGGCCTTGGCGGAACCCAAGCGGGCTTCGTCAAGCTGATGAACGAGACGGCGAAAAAGATCGGGCTCACGGGGAGCCATTTCGCAGACCCGACGGGCCTGCCCAATCCCGACGACTGGATGACCGCGCGCGATCTCGCAACCCTGGCGCTCCGCACGATCAAGGATTTTCCACAGTATTATCACTATTATGGGCAAAAGAGCTTCACATTTAACAAGATTACGCAAGGAAACCGCAACCCTCTCCTTTACCGCAACATGGGCGCGGACGGCCTCAAGACCGGGTATACCAAGATCTCGGGATACAGCCTCACCGCCTCGGCCGTAGAGGGTGGGGAACGCATCGTCATGGTGCTCTCCGGCCTGCCGTCCGAAAAGGCGCGTGCGGAAGAGGGCGAGCGAGTCCTTGCTTGGGCCTTTCGCACCTTCGCCGATTATCGCCTTTTTTCGCAGGGGCAGAGGGTGGATGAGGCGCCGGTCTGGCTTGGAGCCGCTCCCGAGGTTCCTCTGACGGTCGCCAAGGGTCTCGTCGTCACGCTGCCTCGCAGCGCGCGCGCCGGCATGAAAGTCACGCTCTCTTATACGAGCCCCATCCCGGCGCCGATCCGCAAGGGAGAAACAGTCGGCAAGATCCTGGTTTCGGCGCCCGGGGTCAAACCCGTCGAGGTCCCTCTGGTGGCCGGCGCCAGCGTCGCGCGCATGAGCCGGCTCGCGCGGATCCCCGCGCTCGCGGGCTATCTCGTTTGGGGCAGAAGGCGCTGAGCGAGAAGAGGCCGGCCGCTGGGCCTTTGGGCCGCACGGAGGATGGCGTCGATAAGCTCCCTGGGCGCTTCTTGACGTT
>JAKAOO010000135.1 GCA_021812165.1 Pseudomonadota bacterium
CATCCTCGATGCGGGGTTGAAGGCGCTCGCCTTCGATTCGGGGCCGCCCCTCGTTTTCGGCGAGGAGGGCGTCCTTTACGAGCGCGCCTCGGACGAGCACGGCAAGCTTCTCGTCACGACGCCGACCAACCGCCTCGCGATCGGCGACAAGCTGAAGCTCGTTCCCGGCCATTGCGACCCGACCGTCAATCTCTACGACTGGTATGTCGCGATCCGCGGCGAGCGGGTCGAAGCGATCTGGCCGATCGCCGCCCGCGGCGCGGGGTCGTGAGTGCACGGCGAGCGCATGGGTACTCGTTCTTCGCCCCATAAGGTCTGTGCTCGGCCATGATCGAGAAGCTCTTCCGATATCTCATGTCGCTGATGCTCACTGGTGGGATCTTCACCAAGACCATCTACCTCTTGATCGTTCTTTCTGTCTGTGTGACATTCGTCATCGGTATCCTGAAGCTCTGGTGGCTCGCATTGCTTCTCTTTATCCCTTTGTTTGGATTGGTATTTTATGCGATGCGACGGCTTTTCAATTTCACAGACAAATATCCGTTTGCTGCAATTATGGAAGGTCCGGAACTGCTCAGGCTTGAGGAGATGCGACAGGGGAAGAAGGGGCAGGAGGAGTTGTCGCTATCGCCCCCGACCATCGAGCACGAAGCCCCCCCGATCCCGGAGACCGAAGCAGGGACTCCGGATTCTCAACCGCAGCCGAGCATCGGAACTGACGTCACTCCACCCAAAGAAGGGGAATCCTGAGATGGCAGGAGGACAGTTTTACGTGATCTATATCGATCGGGACCCCGACGTTTCATATGAGGACGTGAAGAAAAAAATGGACCTGGCTCTCGACTGGTACCGGATCACGTCGCAATATTGGATAGTTTACACCACGAGCGACTCGGAAAAATGGTACAGCAGACTGAGCAGGTTCGTCGCGAACTCCGGAAAACTTTTCATTTGCAGGCTTGATCTCTCGGAACGACAGGGTTGGATGAGCAGAGAGTTCTGGGATTGGATGCGTGAGCGGGAAGGTTCGGCAGCGGCGAGGGGAGTGGCCAGCTGAGAGAGGCGCCCCGACGCCGCCGATCACCACCCGCGTCGCGGGGCATTGAGGCCCGTGGTCGATCTTGCCTCTTTCTGATCGGAAGCCCATGAGAGCGACCATGGACTATCGAGAACGGATCGTCGTCGACCCCGAGGTTCGGTTCGGGAAGCCCTGCGTGCGAGGAACGCGCATCACGGTCGGCGATGTTCTCTCCTATCTCGCCTCGGGGATGACAGAGAAGGAAATCCTCGCCGATTTTCCCCAACTCACGTCTGACGACATCCACGCCTGTCTGGCGTTCGCCGCCGAGCGCGAACGACGCCTGATGAGCGTTCCGATTGCCTGAGCGGTTGCCGAGGCGCGCCGGTGTCGAGCGGACCAAAGCAGCCCCTCACCCAACCCTCTCCCCGCGATCCCCGGATCAAGTCCGGGGAGGGCGAGGAAGGGAGACGCGCCAGCACCGGGACCGCCGGCCGCGCTCAACGGATCTGGAAACGGCGGAAAAGCGCGACTTTCAGCTGGTCGACGAAAAAGAGATACACGAGCGCGGCCGCCAACAACAGCCCGAGAAGACCGGGGCTTACGGCGGCCATCAGGATGCCGCGCGAGGCGAGAAAAAAGACGACGGCGATATCCGCGAGGGAAGACAAAAGCAGAAATCGGCTTGGCTGCGATTGCCAGAAATGGCGCCGCTCGCGCACGAGATAAAGGGTCCCCTGGCCGGTCAAAACCAGCATGACGAAAATGACCGTCTGAAGCTCTTTGAGGGGGAGCTTCAACGCGTCGTGTCCGACGAAAAAGACGGTGAAGGAAAAGAGGAGGATGAGCGCGGCGAGGCTCCCTCCGGCGATCATCAGGTTCTTGACGCTCCAGCGATCGGGCCGCAGCGAGAAGGCGACCCGGTCGGTGGCGATCGCCATCGTCACGAAATCGTTGGTAAAAAGCAAAAGAACGATGAGAAGCGGGGTAATCACGAAGGCCTTTGCGGCGATGACGCCAACGGTCAGAAAAAGAGCGATCTCGAGCGTCTTCGCGATCTTGTTGAGCGTATAGGTGAGCATTCTCTGGTAGATGCGCCGGCTGTTCTCGACCGCGGACAAGGCATTGACGAGCCCCGCGCGCGTCAAAACGACCCCGGCGGCGGCGCGGGCGACATCGGTCGCGCCCGCGACGGCGATGCCGACATCGGCTTTTTTGAGCGCTGGAGCGTCGTTGACGCCGTCCCCCGTCATGCCGACGATATGACCTTCTTTTTGAAAGATCTCGGCCAAACGAAACTTGTGCTCGGGAAACGCGCGGGCGAAGACGCCGGCATCGAGCGCGGCGCCGCCTTTGCCGCTGTCGATTTCTTCGGGCGCGGCGGCCCGCCCCTCGATGCCGACGCTTGCGGCGACGGCGCGCGCCGTGACGAGATTGTCGCCCGTGACCATGACGACCCGCACGCCCAGTTGATTGAGGCCCTGGACCAGAGACTTCGAATCCGGGCGTGGCGGATCCTCGAAACCGAGGACCCCGGCGAGGCGCAATTCCCCCTCTTTGCCTGAGGCGACGGCGAGAACCCGGTTGCCGCGGCTTGCCAGATCCGCGATTGCGGCGGCGAGATCGGGTGGCTCGCGGCAAAGGGCTGCGACCGCTTCCGGCGCGCCTTTGATGACCGCAAGCGGCCCTTCGGCCTCTTCATAAACGCCTTTCGAGTAGCGGCGAGCCGGGTCGAACGGGAGAAAGGAAAGGCGGCGCAGTCCATGCGTATCGGCGAGGCCGCGCGCCGTCTCGGCTTCGAGAATGACCTTGTCGAACGGATCCTCGGTGGCCGGGTCCGAAGCGAGAGCCGCGAGATGCAGCAGCGCGTTTTCGTCGCGAGGGGGAAGCGGATAAAGAGAAGAAAGCGCAAGACGGTTTTCGGTGATCGTTCCGGTCTTGTCGGTGAGGAGAATGTCCATCCCGGCCGCCTCTTCGATCGCCGCAAGATGGGTGACGAGAACCCCTTGACGGGCGAGTTCGGACGCACCGAGCGCGGTCGCGACGGTAAAAGTGACGGGGAGCGCGATCGGCACCGAAGCGACGAGGAGGATGAGCGCAAAGGGCAGAACCTCGACGTAAGGCATCCCGGCAAGAGCGGCGTAGACAAGAAGGAGAGCGACCAGCACGCAGTCGAGAGCGACGAGCGCCTTGACGATCGAAAAGACGAGGATCCCGAGGCGCGAGGGCGCTTTTGCCGTGCGCACGAGTTCGGCCGTCTTGCCGAAATAGGTATGCGTGCCGGTTGCCGCGACTTCGCCCGTCGCCTCGCCGCGCTCGATGACTGAGCCCGCATAGGCGAGGGCGCCCGCCTGCGCTTCGACCGGGAACGACTCGCCGGTCAGCGCCGATTGGTCGAGCAGGACTTCGCCATCGAGGAGGGTGATGTCGGCGGGCGCGAGATCGCCCATGCGCAAATGAACGCGGTCGCCCGGAACGAGGCTTTCGGCAGGGACGGTCTGCCATTTTCCGTCGCGGCAGGCGCGGGCCGTCACCTGGAGGCGGCGCTTCAAGAGAGCGAGAGCGCCCTTGGCGCGGCCCTCCTCGATCACGCTGACGACGGCGTTGAGGATGAGGAGAAGGGCGATGATGACCGCTTCGTCAAAGCGGCGCAGATAAAGCTCGATCGCGATCGTCGCCTCGAGCATCCAGGCGACCGGTCCCCAAAACCGCTCGAAAAGCGCGAGGATCGGGTGCGCCCGCTCTTCGGGGATCGCATTCGGGCCGTATTCGCGAAGACGCCGCCGCGCCTCCTCGCCCGAAAGCCCGAGAGGTCCCCCTCCCTCCGGCACTCCTTTCACCTCCATCCCGTCGACCGATCCTCCGCCTTCGAGGCGCGTCCATCATAGTGTTCGAGCTTCTGGGGCACTAGCGCCCGCAGCTCGCCCTGCGCACAGGCAATGGCCGGCGCGCGCATTGATCTAAATCAACCGGCCATGCCTCCGGCGGCGCTAGAAAAATCCAATGCTTGCGCGAAAAGGCCCGGGCGAAGCCGCGCCCGCAAGGACCCCCACAGAGACATAGAAACCCGAGAACGTCGAGGAGAACCCCATGAGGCGTCTCATTCCATTTCTGTCGGCCGCTCTTTTGAGCGCCCTGGCGGCCGGTTCCCCGGCGAAGGCGGCCGCAAAGAAGCCCATCCTCATCGGTATCGATGCCCCGATCCAGCTCCAGGTCGGCAAGGACATCGTCGCCGGCGAAAAAATGGCGATCGACGAGATCAACGCCAAAGGCGGCGTTCTCGGAAGGAAGCTCGCTTACGTGGTTGCCGACGAAGGGATGAATCCGCAACTCGGCGTCAGCGCCATCAACAAGCTGACGGCGGAAGACCATGTCAATGTGCTGATCGGCGGCTTCTCCAGCGGCGTCGTTTTGGCCGAAGAGCCTCATATCGCGCAGTCGCGGACGGTCTTTTTGGGTGTCGGAGCGGCTTCCCCGAACGTCACCGCGCTCGTCGGCCGGGATTACAACAAGTACAAGTACATCTTCCGCGTCAACCCGCTGAACTCGACCCTGCAAGCCGATCAGCTTATCGGTTTCGTAAATAACGTGGTCAAGAAGAAACTTGGGAGAAAGAAGATCGCGATCCTCGGCGAAAGCGCGATCTGGGTGCGCGACCTCGTGCCGGTCCTTCTGAAAGGACTTCAAGGGGACGGCATCCAGGTCGCCTACAAAGAGTTCTTCGACGAGAGCATGACCGACTTCACGCCGCTCTTCGCCCGCGTCAAAGCGAGCGGCGCGCGCTATCTTCTCATCATCATCGGACACGCCAATTCGGACACCTTCATCAAGCAGCTTTATGAAAGCCGCCTGCCGATGCCTTATGGCGGGATCGACGTCAAAAGCATGGACCCCAACTTCTGCTCGCGCGTCGGCGGGGAGTCGATCGGCGAGACGACGGTCAATTTCGTGACGCGGGCGCCGATCACGCGCAAAACGATCCCGTTCTGGGACGGGTTCGAAAAGCTCTACCACCGCGCTCCCGTATATACGGCGCCCGGCGGCTACAATGCGGTCCATCTCTATGCATGGGCCGTGAGGAAAGCCGGAACGACCAAGGCGGGGCCGCTCATCAAGGCGCTCGAAGGGGCCGATTACCTCGGCGTCGGCGGCAGAATCAAATTCGACAAGACCCACGACGTGCTCGCCGGACCCGGCTACCAGAACATCCTCTTCGTGCAGTGGCAAAAGGGTTGCAAGCGGGTCGTGGTGTGGCCAAAAGAGCTCGCCTCGGGCAGCGTCATTCTGCAGCCCTGGCTCGGCAAGTAAAGAAGGGCTTGCCGGCGCGCCGCGGCGGCGGCATAGGGTGTGAGTCCCCCCGCAAAAGAGGGGGACGCTCGAACGGGAGGTTTGGAGAATAGAACTTGAGAGGAGAAACCCTGATGAGGCCTCGAATCCCGTTTCTGGCGTCGGCGGCGCTTATGGGCGCGTTGGCGGTCGGTTCTCCAGCCCATGCCGCAGCGAAAAAGCCGATCCTCATCGGCCTCGACAGCCCGATCCAGCTTCAGGTCGGCAAGGACACGGTCGCCGCGGTCAAAATGGCGGTCGACGAGATCAATGCGAAAGGCGGCGTTCTCGGAAGGAAGCTCGCTTACGTGGTCGCCGACGAAGGGATGGACCCGCAACTCGGGGTCAGCGCCATCAACAAGTTGACCTCCGAAGACCATGTCAATGTGCTGATCGGCGGCTATGACAGCGGCGTCACCTTGGCCGAGGAGCCGCACATTGCCGAGGCCAAGACCATCTATCTCGGCATCGGCTCGGCCTCGCCCAACATCACCGCGCTCGTCGGCCGGGATTACAACAAGTACAAATACATCTTCCGCGTCAATCCGTTGAATTCGGCGCGGCAAGCCGCGCAGATCGTCAACTTTGCCGATAACGTCGTCAAGAAGAAGTTGAAGCGCAACAAGATCGCGATCCTTGGCGAAAGCGCGGTCTGGGTGCGCGGACTCGTTCCGGTTCTCGTCAAGGGGCTCGAAAAAGACGGCATGACCGTCGCCTACAACCAGCTCTTCGACGAAACGATGTCCGACTTCACGCCGCTTCTCGCGCGCGTCAAGGCGAGCGGCGCGCAGTTTCTCTTGACCGTTCTCTCGCACGCCAATTCCGACGTCTTCATCAAGCAGCTCTATGAGAGCCGCCTGCCGATGCCTTACGGCGGGATCGACGTCAAAAGCATGACCCCCAATTTCTGCTCGCGCGTCAATGGCGATTCGGTCGGCGAGATCACCGTCAACTTCGTCACGCGGGCGCCGATCACGAAAAAGACGATCCCCTTCTGGGACGGGTTCGTGAAGCTCTACCACCGCGCCCCGGTCTACACCGCGCCCGGCGCCTACAATGCCGTCTACATGTACGCCGAGGCGGTCAAGAAGACCGGCACCACCAAGGCCGATCCGGTTATCAAGGCGCTCCAGAAGGCCGATTATCTGGGCGTCGCCGGGCGGGTCAAATTCGACAAGCTGCACGACGACCTCGCCGGCCCCGGATACCAGAACGTCCTCTTCGTGCAATGGCAGAAAGGCTGCAAGCGGGTCGTGGTGTGGCCGAAAGAGCTCGCAACCGGAAAGGTCGTGCTGCCGCCGTGGCTCCACAAGTAGACACGCCTTTCCGGTGCTGACGGTCCTCATCTACGGCGCCGTGACGAGTGCGATCTTCGCTATGCTGGCGGTGGGGTTCACCCTCATCTTCGGCGTGGCGAGGATCCTCAATCTGGCGCACGGCACGTTTTACGCGCTCGGCGCCTATTCGGCCTTTGCGTTGACGACGATCCTCAAAGTGCCGCTTTTGCCCGCGGCGATCCTCTCGGTCGCTTTCGTCGCCCTCTTTGGCATCGTCATGGAGCGGGTTCTGGTGCGCCCGCTGCGCAACTCCGCTCTCGCCGTCCTGATGATCACGCTCGCCGTAGCGCTCACCATGCAGCAGGTTCTGTTCCTGGTGTTCGGCTCGCAATCGAAGAACGTGCCGGCGTTCATCAATCATCCGGTCACCATCCATGGCGTTTCGGTTGACGGGCAGCGCCTTGTGGCGCTCTCGATCGCGATCGTCCTCATCGCCTCTCTGTGGCTCTTCATCCATCGCACCCGGGTCGGAAGCGCGATTCTGGCGATCTCCCAGGACGCCGAAGCCGCGCAGTACATGGGCATCCCGTCGAACCGCATCTTCTCCCTGGTGATGGGGCTTTCGGCGGCGCTGGCGGGGGCGGCCGGCGTCATCGCCGCGCCCTTTTTGACGGTGCGGCCGACGATGGACCTGGTGCCGATGATCACCGCGTTTTCCGTCGTCATCGTCGGCGGCCTCGGTTCGATCCCGGGGAGCATTCTGGCCGCCCTCATCATCGGTTACAGCGAGACCATCGTCGCCTTCTATTGGAACCCGCAATGGACGGGGGCGATCTCGCTGATCGCGGTGCTTCTCACTCTCGTTTTGCGACCCTCGGGGCTGATGGGTAAGCCGATAAGTCTTTGAGCAATGCGAAAGAGAGATTGGCTGGGAGCGGGGGCGCTTGTTGCGCTGCTTGCGGCGTTGCCGCTCTTCCTCGAGAACCGCTATTTCACGGGCGTTTTCACCGTCTGCGCGATCGACGGGATCTGGGCGGCGAGCTGGGATTTTTTCTCCGGCTTGAGCGGGCGCGAGAATTTCGGCCATGCGCTCTTTATCGGCGGCGGCGCCTATGCCGCCGCCTTTATGAACGGCAAGTTCGGCTTTAACCCCTGGTGGAGCATCCCGGTCGGGATCGTCGTGCCGGCGGCTCTGAGCCTCGTCATCGGTTTCCCGACGCTGCGCCTGCGCGGCCCGTATTTCGCTTTGGCGATGCTGGCGGCGGCGGCGATCATGCAGCAGTTCGCCGTCATCTTTTGGCAATACACGGGCGGCACCGAGGGCATTTACGGGATGAGCCGCCTCATCGATTCTTCGCTCGGCAACTACTACTTCGTCCTCGCCACGCTGGTGGCGACGGTCGCGGTCTTGAAGGCCATCGCCGCATCGCGCTGGGGAAGGATCCTGCGCGCCATCAAGGGCGACGAAGGCGCCTGCGAGGCGGCCGGCATCAACACCACCTTCTACAAGATTGCGAGCCTTGCCTTGAGCGCCGGTTTCGCCGGCTTGGGCGGCGTTCTCTTCGCCCACTACGAGCAGGCGGTGACCCCGGACGATCTCGACGTGTTTCTCTCGATCAGCGTCATCATCATGGTCTATGTCGGCGGCATCGGCTCGATCTGGGGTGCGGCGTGCGGCGGCATTCTCCTCAATCTCCTGCTCGAACTTTTGCGCGGGCTCGGCGAATACCGCCTCTGGGTCTTTTACATCATCCTGATGCTCGTCCTCTTTTTCATGAGAGGCGGGCTCGTCGCGCCCTTTTGGCAGCGCCTTCAGGGGAGCCGAGCGTGAGCGCGCTGCTCGAAGTCGAGGGGCTGACGAAGCGCTTTGCCGGGCTCGTCGCGGTCAAGGAGGTGTCGTTCACCCTCGCGGCGGGCGAGATCACCGGCATTCTCGGACCCAACGGCGCCGGCAAGACAACCCTCTTTAATCTTCTGACCGGATTCCTCCCGAGCGACCGCGGCGCCGTCAATTTCGACGGGCGCTCGATCCTCAAAGAGAGGCCGCATCAAATCGTCAACCGCGGCCTCGCCCGTACCTTCCAGCTCTGCCGCCCGTTTCATGGCCTCTCCGTCAGGGAGAATGTGGAGATCGGGTGCCTCGCGCCGCGCGCGCGCCAAGAGGGCGACTGGCGCCGGCAGGCGAGCGTCATCCTCGATGAGGTCGGTCTTGCCGAAAAGGCGGATCAGCCGGTCGAGGTTCTCCCTTATGGCGATCTGCGGCGTCTCGAGTTCGCGCGCGCTCTCGCGACGCGCCCCAAGCTGCTCTTGCTCGACGAGCCTTTTGCCGGCCTTGGCGCCGGCGAGATCGGCGGAATCGTGCATCTGATCCGCCGGCTGCACGACAAGGAGGGGCTTTCGATCCTCATCATCGAACACAGGCTGCGCGAATTCATGCAGCTCGTGAAGCGGGTGATCGCCATGGATTTCGGCGAAATCATCGCCGTCGGCGCGCCGGCGCAGATCGTCCGCCATCCGCGCGTCATCGAATCCTACATCGGCAAAAACGAGGCCGAGCTTGGCATTGCTTGAGGTCAACCATCTCGTCGTCCATTACGGCAAGGCGCTCGCCCTCGACGGGGTCTCGCTCACGGTCGAAGAGGGGGAACTCGTTGCCGTTTTGGGACCGAACGGCGCCGGCAAAAGCACGCTCCTGAAAGCCGTCTCGCGCGCGGTACCGAGTACGGGAGAGATCCTTTTCAAAGGCCGCTCGCTGCAGCGCCTGCCGGCGCACCGGGTCGTCGCCGAAGGGATCTCTCACTGCCCCGAAGGACGGCGGCTTTTCCCCGAGCTTTCGGTTTTCAAAAACCTGATGCTCGGCGCCTATCTGCGGCGCGACAAACCGGCGATCGAAGCCGACCTCGCGCGCGTTTACGCGCTCTTCCCGGTCTTCCGCGAACGCACGGGGCAGCAGGCGAACACGCTTTCGGGCGGCGAGCAGCAGATGGTCGCGATCGGGCGCGCGCTCATGGCGCATCCGCACCTCCTTCTTCTCGACGAACCTTCGGTCGGCCTCGCGCATCGGCTCAAACGGGAAATTTTCGACGCGATCCGCGATATCCGAGAGAGCGGCACCGCGATTCTTCTCGTCGAACAGGATGCGCGCTCGGCGTTGACGCTCGCCGACAGGGTCTATGTCATGGAGCACGGACGCATCGTCAAAGAGGGCGCGGCCGAGAGGCTTGCGGACGACGACATGATCCGCCGCGTCTATCTCGGCGTCTGAGAGAAGGCCGGGCGCGGCGTTCACCCTCGCCCCTGCCGCCGCCGCAGCCATCGAATTCGCGACTACCAGACAGATCGGA
>JAKAOO010000004.1 GCA_021812165.1 Pseudomonadota bacterium
GCGGTCGAATTTTCTTCTCTCAGCAAGACCTATTCGATGGCGGGCTGGCGCATCGGCTTCGCGGTCGGAAACCGGCGCCTCATCGCGGCCCTGACGCGGGTCAAATCCTATCTCGACTACGGCGCGTTTACGCCGGTCCAGGTGGCCGCGACCGCCGCGCTCAACGGCCCTCAGGATTGCATCCGCGAAATCCGCGAGCGCTATCGCGGGCGGCGCGACACGCTCATCGATGGCCTCAAGCAAGCGGGCTGGACGGTGCCGCCCCCCAAAGCGACGATGTTTGCCTGGGCGCCCGTTCCCGCGGAATATCGCGAGATCGGGAGCCTTGCCTTCTCGAAGCTTCTTTTGGAGCGGGCGAACGTCGCCGTCTCTCCGGGCGTCGGTTTTGGCGAGCATGGGGAGGGGTTTGTCCGCATCGCGCTTGTCGAGAACCGCCAGCGCCTGCGCCAAGCGACCCGCAACATCAAGGCCTTCCTGTCGGGGAGAAACATGGGCCTGCAACGCGAACAAGCCGCGCCCGATCTCGCCGCCGCGTCCTGAAAAAAGCTGGCGGCACGGCTCACTAGGGAGGGAAGGACATGCTGCAACTCAGCCGAGACCAGTTGATCCTCGCCTATACGCGGATGCGCACGATCCGCGTGTTCGAGGAGCGCGTCCACGCCGAGTTCGGCGGCGGCGCCATCCCCGGCTTTGTCCATCTTTATGCCGGCGAGGAGGCGTCCGCGGTCGGCGTCTGCCTCAATCTCGAAATGAAGGACAAGATCGCGAGCACGCATCGCGGCCACGGCCACTGCATCGCCAAAGGCTGCGACGTGAAGGCGATGATGAAGGAGATCTACGGCCGCCGCGACGGGCTTTGCGGCGGCAAGGGCGGCTCGATGCACATCGCCGACTTGTCGAAAGGGATGATGGGGGCGAACGGCATCGTCGGCGGCGGCCCGCCGCTCGTCTGCGGCGCCGCGCTCGCGGCCAAGACCCTCAAAACCGGCGCCGTCGCGGTCGCTTTTGTCGGCGACGGCGGTTCGAACCAGGGGACGACGCTCGAATCCTATAATCTCGCGCGGGTCTGGAACCTGCCGGCGATTTTCGTCGTCGAAGACAACGGCTATGCCGAGACGACGGCGAGCGCCTGGTCGGTTGGCGGGAGCCAGGTGAAGCGGGCCGAAGCCTTCGGCATGCCCGGCGTCACGGTCGAGGGCGAGGACTTTTTCGCGGTCTCAGACGCCGCCGAGGAGGCGATCCGGCGCGCCCGAGACGGCAACGGCCCGAGCCTCATCCATCTGACGCTGCCGCGCTATTTCGGCCATTTCGAGGGCGACGCGATGACCTACCGCGGCGAGGGCGAAATCGATTCTCTGCGCCGCGACCGCGATTGCCTCAAGGGTTTCCGCACGCGGGTGACGGAAACGGGGCTTCTGGAAGAGGGGCAGCTCGACGGCATCGACGGCGAAGTCGCCGCCCTCATCGACGAGGCGGTCGAGGAGGCGAGGCGGGCGCCGCCTCCGCGCCGGGACGATCTCTTGACCGACGTCTACGTCTCTTATTGAGGAGGGCCGGGCGATGTCGAAAAAATCCTTCCGCGCGGCGGTCAACGAAGCCTTGGCGCAGGAGATGCGCCGCGATCCGACCGTCATCGTCATGGGCGAGGACAATGCCGGCGGCATGGGCGCGCCGGGCGCGGATGACGCCTGGGGCGGCGTTCTCGGCGTCACCAAGGGCCTCATGCCCGAATTCGGCCGCGAGCGGGTTCTCGACACCCCGATCAGCGAGAGCGCCTTTATCGGCGCGGCGGTCGGGGCGGCGGCTTGCGGCCTCCGGCCCGTCGCCGAACTGATGTTTGTCGATTTCCTGGGGGTCTGTTTCGACCAGATCTTCAACCAGGCGGCAAAGTTCCGTTACATGTTCGGCGGCAAGGCCACAACCCCTGTCGTCATCCGCACCATGTACGGCGCGGGGCTTCGGGCGGCGAGCCAGCACAGCCAGTGCCTTTATCCGATCTTCACGCACATCCCGGGTTTGAAGGTCGTCATCCCATCTTCGCCTTACGAAGCGAAGGGCCTCCTCATCGAGGCGATCCGCGACGACGATCCCGTCATCTTCTTCGAGCACAAGCTCCTCTACGACGAGGAAGAGGAGGTGCCGGACGAGCCGTATCGCATCCCCTTTGGCGAAGCCAATGTGACGCGCGAAGGCGGCGACGTGACGATCGTCGCCTTGGGACGCATGGTGAAGCTTGCGGGCGAGGTTGCGGACAAGCTCTTGAAAGAAGGGATCGCCGCGACGGTCATCGATCCCCGGACGACCTCGCCGCTCGATACCGCGAGCATCCTCGATTCTGTCCGGGAAACGGGGCGTCTCGTCGTCGTCGACGAGGCGAGTCCGCGTTGCAACCTTGCGACCGACATCGCGGCTTTTGCCACCGAAAACGCATTCGGAGCGCTGAAGGCGCCGATCCGCATGGTGAGCCCGCCGCACACGCCGGTTCCCTTCGCGCCCGAGCTCGAGGACCTCTACATGCCGGGTGCGAAAGAGATCGAGGCGGCGGTGCGCGCGGTCGCGGACTACGCGCACTGACGGGCGTGACAACGAGAGCGATCATCGCACGCGAACGTGGCCTGCCCCTTGGGCAAAGCCTGGTTCCTCGGCCGGATGAAGCGGCGAACATTCTATTGGCTTGGGGGCGCGCTATACATCGTGCTGCAAATCGATTTCTGGATTGCGCCTTGGCCCTCTCACCTCGCTCTAGCTTCGCTGATCGGGTCCACTGTTCTGACATGGGGATACGTTGTCGACCTCATCGTTCAACGTCGGTCGGCCATCTGGCGCATGATCCAGCGCCTCAGAGGTCGTTAGCATGCTACGGCGTGAGCAGGTTTGACTTCCGCGGGTGGCCCGCCTATTTTCGCGCGCAAAGCTCATTCCGCTGTTTGCGGAGGATCCGACACTCCTTCGTCATGGTCGGGCAAAGATCCGTGGGCCTTCAGCCGACGGACGTGCTCCGTGGGCATCCACGCCTTGGGACCGGCTCGATCGGCTGTCGTAGCGCGTGGATGCCCGGATCAAGTCCGGGCATGACGGAGTAAGCAAGGTCTCGGGATAGCGGACCGATGGCATTGAGACTTACGAGGGAAAGCCGAACGTGAAAATTGCCAACTCCTTGAAATCGCTTCGAAAGCGCGACAAGAACTCGAAGCTCGTGCGGCGCCGCGGCCGGGTTTATCTCATCAATAAGGTCAATCCGCGGTTCAAGGCGCGCCAAGGCTAGCCGTGGAAGCCGAATGCATCGTTCCTGTCACCGCCAGATTGCTTCCCCCCGGAACGGCCCGCCCTTGGCGGACCGGCCGTCCGGGGGTCGCTCGCGATGACACCTTCGGCCGTCATTGCGAGGAGCGGCGCGACGAAGCAATCTCGGTGAACGCGCCGCGGCAGCGAGCGCTGGGACGGGATCAGTAGAAAAAGGGGACCTCTGCGATGCGGATGCCGGCTCCCGATGCCGCCGTCTTGCAGCGCCGCTCCGAGATCCTGCGGGCGCTCCAAAAAATCGTGCCCGGCGAAGGGGTCATCGTCTCCGAAGCGGAACGGCGGGCCTATGAAAGCGACGGGCTCAGCGCCTATCGCGGACTGCCTCTCGCCGTCGTTCTGCCTTCGAACCTCGAACAAGTGAGAGCCGTTCTGCGCTATTGCCGGGAAGTGGGGGTGAAGGTCGTCCCGCGCGGCGCCGGCACCTCGCTTTCGGGGGGCGCCTTGCCGCTCTCCGACGGCATCCTCCTCGGCATGAGCAAGTTCAACCGCATCCTCGAGATCGATCTCGCAAATCGCTGCGTCGTCGCCGAGCCCGGGGTCACCAACCTCGCCATCACGGCCGCGGTCGAAGCGAAGGGCTTTTATTACGCGCCCGACCCTTCGAGCCAGATCGCCTGCACGATCGGCGGCAACGTCGCGGAGAATTCGGGCGGCGTGCACTGCCTCAAATACGGGGTCACGACGAACAATCTCCTCGGCATCGAGATGGTGCTGATGGACGGCGAGGTCGTCCGTCTCGGCGGCAAGCACCTCGATGCGGGAGGCTACGACCTTTTGGGGGTGATGACCGGCTCGGAAGGGCTTTTGGGGATCGTCACCGAGGTGACGGTGCGCATCCTGCCGAAACCCGAGACGGCGCGCGCCCTCCTCATCGGGTTTCCCGAGATTGCCGCCGCCGGCGCCGCCGTCGCGGCGATCATCGCGGAGGGGATCGTCCCGGGCGGGATGGAAATGATGGACCGGCCGGCGACGAAAGCGGCCGAGGATTTCGTGCACGCCGGCTACCCGCTCGATGTCGAAGCGCTCCTCATCGTCGAACTCGACGGCGTTGCGGCCGAGGTCGATCATCTCCTCGGGGTCGTCGAAACAATCGCCCGCGAGAAGGGCGCCACGACCATCAAAAAAAGCCGCGACGACGCCGAACGCCTCCTTTTCTGGTCCGGGCGCAAGGCCGCCTTTCCCGCGGTCGGGCGCATCTCTCCCGATTACTACTGTATGGACGGCACGATCCCGCGCGGCCGGCTCGCGCAAGTTTTGACGCGGATCGGCGAACTCTCAAAGCGTCATGGGCTTGCCGTCGTCAATGTCTTTCATGCGGGCGACGGCAATCTCCATCCGCTCATCCTTTACGACGCCAACAAGGAGGGCGAGATCGAACGCGCCGAGGCCTTCGGCGCCGATATTCTGCGGCTTTGCGTCGAGGTGGGGGGCGTCTTGACGGGCGAGCACGGGGTCGGGGTCGAAAAACGCGATCTCATGGGGGCGATGTTCGACGACAATGATCTCGCCCACCAGGAGCGCCTCAAATGCGCCTTCGACCCCGACGGGCTTTTGAACCCCGGCAAGATGTTCCCCGAGCTTCATCGCTGCGCCGAACTCGGCCGCCTTCACGTCCATGCCGGCAAGCTCCCTCATCCCGACCTGCCGCGGTTCTGATTTCGTTTCCCGTCTGATGGAGAAAGCAAGATGGCTGAAGCCGGAAAGAGCGCGTTGTTTGAAAAGGGGCTCGCGATGCGCCGCGCGGTGCTTGGCGCCGAGTATGTCGACCGCTCGATCAGGAGCGCCGACGCCTTTATGGAGCCTTTCCAGAAGCTCGTCACCGAATGGTGCTGGGGCGAGATCTGGAACCGGCCCGGTCTCGACAGGAAGACCCGAAGCCTTTTGAACCTCGCCATGCTGACCGCTCTCAACCGGCCGAACGAGGTGAAGCTCCACGTGCGCGGCGCGCTCAATAACGGCGTCACTCCGGCCGAGATGCAGGAGGTGTTTCTGCAGGCGGCGATCTATTGCGGCGTTCCCGCGGCGCTCGAAAGTTTCCGCGTCGCGTCCGAGATCTTGAAGGAGCCGGCGGAAAAGAAGCCCGCCTGACGAGGTTCGCGGGCGCCGCCGGCCTGCCTGCGCCCCGGCGGCCTTGCCTTTTCGGGGCGTCCCGCGGCCTCTCGCGCGGGCGCCCTCAGCCCTCAGCCCTCGGCATCGAGGACGCGGCCGCCGGCGGTGACGGGCTTTGCCGCGATCAGCACGAACGCGATGAGGCATGGTTCGCTGCCGCGATTGAACCAGTTGTGAATCGTCCCGCGCTGAATGACGACGTCTCCGGCTTTCAGATGGACGCTCTCGTCCTCGAGTTCCATGTCGATTTCGCCGGACATCACGACGATGTAATCGATCGAATCGGTGCGGTGGCGGCGCGGCGCGACCCCGGGTAGGAACTCGATGACGCGAAAGATCGTGCCGTTCGGCAGGGTCGTCGCGACCTTGCGCAGGCCTTCGTCTTCGCGCCCGTCGTTATCGACCGGAAACCCCGCGGTCGTCCAAACGTTGCACGCGTTTGCCCGGGGCCTCGTCACGAACACGTTCTCGCAGATCTCGTCGATCAGCACGACCGCGCGGCCCTCCTCGTCGTGTCCCGTGACGATGCGGCGAAGCTTGAGCGCCATGAGTGGCCTCCTCGAGTGATTGGCGGAAAGCGCGATCTATCCATGAACGCGCGCTCTTTCGCCAGAGGCGGTCACGAGACCCTTGGGCACCGAGGGCGCTCTCTCGCCTTTCTCTCTCGGTAGGCATGAGGATGGCCTCGGTCCGCGGCTCCTCGCCCGCGCTCAAAAGCGACAGCGCAGACCGACAGTCAGATATTGCCAGCCGGGATCGGCGGCTTTGCCGATCCACAGGTTCGAGCGATGGTGAAACTGGACGAGAAGCTCGTATCGCGGATGGTTGGGGAGGGCGAAGGTCACCTCGGGCGAGAAATAGTTCAATAAATGTGCGCCATGCGAGCCGGGCGGCAGATCCGCGGCGTAACTGAAACCGAGGCTGACCGCAATCGACGTGCGCAAGATTCGATTCCACGGAAAACGGATCCAGCGGAAATAGATCGCGAGCCAGCCTTCATCGGCGTGCATATCGCCGAACCGCTTGGCAACACCGATTTCCGGCTCGATGTTGAGAGCCTGCCAAAGGGTGAGGAGACGCCGGGATATGGCCGCGCCGGCGAGCCCCGCGTTACCCCATTTCCAATCCCAGGGCGCCGACGGGCTGTTGTAAAAGATGTCAGCCATAGGCGTCAGAACTTGCGGTCCGCCAAAGAGCGAGACTGCGCAATTCCCGTTACACGCGGTAAAGAAATGGGCAGTGTGCCAGGTCACCCAACTTGCGGGCGGCGGGGCGCTGGCGGGGCCGGGCTCGCCGCCGACGGCATCTGCCGGCGAGAGGAGAAATCCGAATATTGCGAGAAGGACGAGGAGCACTCTCTGCACTCGCCGCCCCGGCGCTGCACCAAAAGCGTTCAATCCCTTGCGCCGTCGCGCCGGGCTCGGGGTTGGGCCGCAGAGGCCGACGCCCGCGAATGAATTCACGCCGAAGCCCCGTCCCCCCGCCATTCCGACACGCCCGGATGGGACGCTATATCGAGACGGTTTGGCTTTCAAGCCGCCTTTCTCGCAAGGCGCGAATTTCTCTCAGGCCGCCCGCCGCCGCACGCCTTTTTCGGTGACGATCACATCCATCGGGATGTCGTGAGGCTGCGGGTAGATGGTCTCGATGGCCGTCATCTCGAAGCCGACGCCGATCGCCAGAGGCTTGGGCTCCAGCGCGGCGAGGGTGCGGTCGAAATAGCCGCCGCCATTGCCGAGACGAAACGAGGCGCGGTCGAAGCCGACGAGAGGAACGAGCACCGCTTGCGGGAGCACGATCTCGCGCGCCTGCGGCACCGGAATGTTCCAGATGCCGTCGACGAGCCTCTCGCCCGGGCGCCAGGCCCGGTATTCGAGCGGCCCTTTTATGTCGATGACGGCGGGGAGGGCGATGCCGACCCCTTCTTCGACGAGCCGGGCGAGAAGAGGGCGCGGGTCGAACTCGGCGCGAAAGGGCCAATAGGCGCCGAGGATGCGGGGAGCGATCTCGCGCAGGAGCGCGGTCAAATGGGCCTCGATCGCGCGCCCCAAAGCGCGGCGCTCGGTGGGCGCTATCTTCATGCGCAGCGCGACGAGCCGTTCCCTTTCCACCCGGCGCCAGGCTTTGAGTTCGGCACCCTCCATCGGCGCGCCCATTAGAAGAGGCCGGTGATCTTCCCCTCTTCGTTGACCGAGATGCCGTTCGCCGCGGGGACACGCGGCAGGCCCGGCATCGTCATGATCTCGCCGCAGATCGGAACGACGAATTCGGCGCCCGCCGAAAGGCGCACCTCGCGTATGGTGACGATGTGGCCTTCGGGCGCCCCTTTGATATTGGGGTCGGTCGTAAAGCTGTATTGGGTTTTCGCCATGCAGATCGGCAAATGCCCGAAGCCCTGCTCTTCCAACTGGGCGAGCTGGTCTTTGACCCTCTGATCGGCCTCGATCTCGGCCGCGCCGTAGATCTTCTGGGCGATGGTCCGGATCTTGTCACGAAGAGGCATTTCCGAAGGATAGAGGTAGCGAAAATTCGCGAGCCCGTTTTCCGCGAGCGTGATGACGGCCTGCGCCAGTTCGATCGCGCCCTTGCCGCCATATGCCCAATGGTCGGCGACGACCGCCTCCGTGCCTTCGGCGGCGCAGAGTTCCTTGAGCCGGGAAAGCTCGGCCGCGGTGTCGGCCGTAAAGCGGTTGACCGAAACCACCGCCGGCACGCCGAACCGGCGCAGATTGGCGAGGTGGCGGGCGAGGTTCGAAAAGCCTTTTTCGACCGCGCCGACATTCTCCTTGCCGAGCGCCTCGCGCGCCACCCCGCCATGCATCTTGAGCGCGCGAATGCTCGCCACCACAACCGCCGCATCCGGTTTCAAACCCGTCTGCCGGCACTTGATGTCGAAGAATTTTTCCGCCCCGAGATCGGCGCCGAAGCCGGCCTCGGTGACCGTATAATCGACGAGCCGCAACGCCGCCGTCGTCGCCACCACCGAGTTGCAGCCATGCGCGATGTTGCCGAACGGGCCGCCATGGATGAAGGCGGGGTTGCCTTCGAGAGACTGCACGAGGTTGGGGGCGATCGCATCCTTGAGAAGCGCCGCCATCGCCCCTTCCGCTTTGACGTCGGTGGCGCGCACCGCCTTTCGGTCGCGGGTCTGGCCGACGACGATGTTGCCGAGGCGCCGCTTCAGATCGTCGAGGTCCGTGGCGAGGGCAAAGACCGCCATCACCTGCGAGGCCGCCGTGATGTCGAAGCCGTCCTCGCGCGGATAGCCGTTGGCGGGGCCGCCCAATGAGGAGACGATCGAGCGCAGAGCGCGCTCGTTCATGTCGAGGGCGCGGCGCCAGGAAACGCGCCGCGGATCGAGGCGGGGCTCGCTCCCCCAGTAGATGTGGTTGTCGATCATCGCCGCGAGCAGATTGTTGGCGGCGCCGATCGCGTGGATATCGCCGGTGAAGTGGAGGTTGATGTCCTCCATCGGCACGGCCTGCGCATAGCCGCCGCCCGCGGCTCCGCCTTTGACCCCGAAGCAGGGCCCGAGACTCGCCTCGCGCAGGCAGATCATCGCCCTCTTGCCGAGAGCGTTGAGAGCATCGCCGAGCCCGACCGTCGTCGTCGTCTTCCCTTCCCCGGCCGCGGTCGGGGTCATCGCGGTGACGAGGATGAGCTTGCGGTTCGGCCGCTCGCGCAGCGTTCGCAGGTAATCGAGCGCGATCTTCGCCTTGTACTTGCCGTAAGGCTCGACCGCGTCGGCCGGGACGTCGAGCTTGGCCGCAATCTCGTAGATCGGGCGCATCTTCGCGTCCTGGGCGATCTCGATGTTGGATTTCGGGTTCTTGTGCTGGTCCTCTCCACGCGCCACGCCAACTCTCCCTCGTTCATCACTCTCCTTGCTCTTAGCCTCTTCGCACCGCTCACCGCAACCGTGCCGCGCCGTAACGAGGCAGCGAATAAGGAGATCACCCTCGGGGCGGCGCAACGCGGAAACGGCAGTCGGCGTCGTGCGCGATCCTTTCCGCAAGCCCGATCTCCCACTCGAGGTATTCGCGCATGCGCCGCTCGCGTTCTTCGGGAGGTCTGTCGCGGGCCGAAAGGGCAACGTCGTCGGGCTCGCTCGCGAGCGGGCCCATCCCCTCATCGAGCGGCAGGCCCGCTTCCCTCCAAGCCGCCGTTCCTCCGGCGAGAACCGCTGGGCGACGCCCGTGCGCCTTGCCGATCTCCGCCGCGGCAAAGCGCGCGAGCGTTCCCTCCTCGCTGGTGAAGACGAGGTCTCCTTCGCCCGGCAATTTGCCGAGCGCGGAGGCGAGCCGCGCCCGGATCGCAAACCATGCGCCCGGGATGTGGCCGGCGCGATGGCGCGTCGAGAGCGCGAGATCGACGACGACGGCGGAAGGCGTGCGGCGCATCGCCGCGGCGAGATCGGCAGGGGCAAGGATCTGCGGTTCGGGACCCGCGAGCGCGAACCTCGCCGCGTCGGGCGCGGGGAATCCCTCTTCCAGCGCCGCGCCCGCAAATCCCTCTTCGAGCACCACTGCGTCCCAACCCATGCGTCGGAGCCACGCGGCCGTCATCGGCGCGCGCACGCCTTCCCTATCGACGAGAACGACGCGCGCGCCCCAGACGCCGAGCCAATTGTCCGTTTCCTGAACGAGCTGGCCGCCCGGAGCCGAAAGGCTCCCCGGCAAGTGTCCCGCCCGATATTCCTCCGGCTCGCGCACATCGAGGAGGTAGAGCGTGCGGCGATCCGCCTCGCGCCGCCATTCGTCGAGGGTTCGACCGTCGATCATCGGGACGCCGAAGCGCCGGGCGACCCTCTGCGCGCGTTCGCGGGCGAGCGCGAGGCCCTGGGGCGACACCGCGGGCGCTCGGCGCGAGGCCCCGCGCGCGACTTCGAAACCCGCGAGGTGCCAGCCCATCGTGCCGTTTTTGAGCGAACGGACAGGGTTCGGGACGCCGGCGTCGATCAGCGCCTGCGCGCCGATGATGCTGCGCGTGCGCCCGCCGCAGTTGACGACGACGAGCGTATCCGCCGCGGGGACGAGATCGGCAAAGCGATAAAGGAGTTCGGCGCCCGGAACGCTCGTCGCTCCGGGGATGCTGTTCGAATGGTATTCCTCGAAGGTGCGGCTGTCGAAGATCGCGATCTTCTCGCCGCTCCTCTGAAGTGCCGCCAGCTCCTCCGCGCCGAGCGAAGGGGTGCCGCATTGGTGCTCGACGATTTCGGCGAACGCCTTGCTCGGAACGTGGACGCCGCTATAGAGGGGGTAACCCGCCTCGGCCCAGGCCTTGATTCCGCCCTCGAGCACGGCGACATCGCCGTATCCGCCTTCGGCAAGGCGCGCGGCGGCCCGCTCTGCGAGGCCCTCGCCGTCGTCGCAGACGACGACCCTTACCGCGCGCCGCGGCAGGAGAGGGGGCGCCAAGAGTTCGAGCCGGCTCAAAGGCAAGCTGGAGGCCATCAAGAGATGGCTGGCGAAAAAGCTCCCTTCCTCGCGCGCATCGACGATCGCGACCTCGCCCGGTTCACTCAGCCTTCGGCGCAATTCGGCTGTGGTAATCGATCCTGACGCCATTTCGGCCTCCCTCGTTCTGCTCTCTGATTTTCGCGAAATGCGAGCGGGCGTCAAAGCCTCGCCATCGCGAGCGCCGAAACGGCGAGCTCGCTCTCGCTCCGCGCCGGCGCCGGCGCTATTCTGACATCGAAGGCATGGGTCGAGAGAGGTAAAAGGCGATGGGGGTGCCAGAATTTCTGAACCGGCACCTCTTACTCGGGATGAACCTCGTCACTTGGGCCGGTTTCATCCTGATGGGGCTCGCCTACCACCTGACACGGACGCGAAGGGCGAGGATGCCCTACGGCATCGCCCTCATGGCGGTCGGCACCGCGCTCGTCTTTCTGGGGATTTACCTCATGCCTCCCGCGCCCACGCCCTAGATCGTCGTTCCGGGACGGCTCGAAAGGCCGGGCCCGGAACCCATGGACACCGGCGGTTCGCGAGCTTTGGAAGGCCGATGCTCCTGGATTGCGGGTTCGCGGTCTGCGACCGTGCCCCGGAATGACAATCCTATGGTGTTTTTTTGTGGGCTTCCGAGCGGGATCCTCACTCGAAGACGATGACGCCGCGCGCCACTTCGCCCGCGAGCATCGCCCGGAAGCCTTCGTTGATCTCGTCGAAGCGATAGGTGCGGCTGATGAGCCCATCGAGATCGATCCGCTTTTCGAGGTCGAGATCGGCGAGAAGCGGAAAATCGACCGCGGGGCGCACCGAGCCGTAATAGGTGCCCGAAACCGTCTTCTCGCTATAGACCATCTGCGCGGGGTTGATCGGGGCGCGCGCGGCAAAGGCCGGGATGCCGACGAGGACCGCGTGGCCTCCCGGCGCCAGAGCCTCGATCGCGAAGACTGCGGTCGCCTCGCCGCCGATCGCGTCGAATGCGGTGCCGACGCCGAGACCGCCCGTCAGTTCGCGCACCCGCGCCGCCGCATCCTCCGTGCGCGCATTGATGAAATGCGTCGCGCCAAAGCCTTTCGCGAGGTCGAGCTTCCGGTCGAGAAGGTCGCAGGCGATGATGGGCGAGGCGCCCGCGAGCCTTGCCCCCTGGACGACGTTGAGCCCGACCCCGCCGCAGCCGATGACGAGAACGCTGCTGCCGGGGGCGACCCGCGCATGGCGGATGACGGCGCCGACGCCGGTCGCGACGCTGCAGCCGATGATCGCGGCGTGGGTAAAAGGCAGGTCGCCGCGGATCTTGACCACCTGCTCGGCGGGGCAGACGACCTTTTCGGAAAATGTCCCGATCCGCGCCATCTGATTGACCGGCTCGCCGTCGAAAGAAAGGCGCGCACTGCCGTCGAGCATCCGCCAGCGCGGTGTATCGTTGCGGCCGATGCAAAGGACGCTTCGGCCCTCGGCGCAATACCGGCAATGCCCGCAATTGGGGCGAAACGAGAAAATCACGTGGTCGCCGGGTTTGACCGCCGCGACGCCGGGGCCGACCTCTTCGACGATGCCGGCCGCCTCATGGCCCAAGACCATCGGCAAAGGCAAAGGCCAGTCGCCGTTCATGATGTGATAGTCGCTCATGCATACCCCGGCCGCCTTGACGCGAACCCGGACCTCGCCCGCTTTCGGCCCTTCCTGCTCGAGATCGAGGATTTCGAGCGGCTTTCCTACCTCGCGCAAAACCGCAGCACGCATCTTCCTCTCCTCTCCATCGTGCTCGCTCGTCGCGAGCCACCTTAGCGGCGATAGACGCGATGGGTACCGATATCGATCGCGGCAAGAACTTCACCCTCTTCGTCGCTCTCACGCATGAGCAATATCCGGTATTCCCGCGTCACGCGGATGCTGTACGTGTCGTCCCAGCCCGAGAGGCGCTCGAAATTCAACCCGGGGCGTTGGGGATTTTCCAGGAGCCCGGAAAGCGCGTCCCTCGCCTTGATCCGGATGCGCTCAGGCACCCGGCGCTCGGACTTCCTGTATCTTTCCGTGATGCGGACACGAATCACGTTGCGGCTAGATATCGGCGCAGCGCCGCCGGATCCTCGAAGCTCGGGCCGGAACGCGCGTCGGCACTAAAGTGTGCTCGCAACGCCATCATCTGCCAACGCGCGTCCCGCAATGCCTCGACGAAACGCGCGACCGCCTCAGCCTCACGCCGGGCCATGCCGCGCGCGCGGCGCGCAAACACCGGGTCGCCATCGCGGACAAGCGTCAAGGTCGTCAAAATTCGATCAACGAGCTTTCGGATCCGGCCGAGATCACGCGCGGCCTCGGCCTCGCAAAATTCAAGCCTCTCGATGCGATAGTCCCAATCGGGCCGCTCTCCGCGCTCGGCGGCAGCCCGCGCATTAGCCACCAGGCGGGCTATCCCCTCGATACCGCGGTTTATAGAGGCTTCCCCTTCGACGAGCGCGCTCTCGGCCTCGGCCAAGCGGACCTCACCCGGTGCCTTCACGTTCGCGAGTGCGGCGCAGAAGTCCATAAACGCCGATGCAGGGCGCGTTTCAATCGCAGGATCGCTGTAGGCGGGAAGGCTCATCTTTCACACATAAGGCGCAGGCAGCGCGGCGGCAACGGCCGCTCGCCATTGATGATGCGCCGACCACCGGCATCAGAGCCCCGCTAATCGCGCCCGCTGACGACGCCGCTGATGAGATTTCCTTCATAAAGGGTGTCGAGATCGATCGAGGCCTTCTGCGACACCGGTTTGAGACTTCGAGAGAGGGCGTCGAGAGACTTTCGCGCGTCTCGCGCGAGGGCTTCCGCCGCCTCGATCCCGACCGCGCGAAAGCGGAGCGCGTCTCCCGGCCGGCGCCGGCCGACGACCGGAAGATCGGCCGAAATCACGGTCGCGATCTTGGGATAGCCGCCGGTCGTCTGATGGTCGGCGAGAAGGAGGATCGGCTGCCCCGAACCCGGAACCTGAATCGCTCCCTCAGGGATCGCGTCGGAGACGATGTCCCAGCCGCCTCGATGGAAAAGTCGCGGGCCGTCGAGACGCATCCCCATGCGGTCGGCCTGGGGCGAGACGCGGAACTCGCTTTCGAGGAAAAGGGCGAGAGCCGCGTCGGTGAAATGCCGATCCTGGGGCCCGAGAACGACGGCGATCGTCTTCTCTCTTCCGAGCGAGGGCGGCGCAGGCAAGAACAGGTCCTCCCTCTCGGGCGCGCGGGAGAACGCGAGCGGCAAGAGATCGCCCGCTTTGAGAGGCCGCCCTTCGAAGCCGCCGATCCCGGCGCGGGCGTAGGTGGCGGCGCTGCCGAGAAACCGCGGCACGGCGATGCCGCCCGCAAGCGCGAGATAGCAGCAGGAGGCGCGGCGATCGGCCATCACCTCGAAGGTTTCGCCGCTTTCGAGGGTGACGCTTTGCCAGGCGGGAATGCTGCGCCCGCCAAGGATCGCGATCCGCCCTTCTCCGCCGGCGAGAGCGACCCGCGCGGTCTCGGCGACCACCTTTATGGTCGGCCCGCCGTACAGGATCTCGAGTGCCGCCTCTGCCCGCTCGTTGCCGACAAGGGCGTTGGCGAGCTCCAGGCTCTCGCGGTCGAGAGCGCCCGAAACGGGCACGCCCAACTGCCGGTACCCGACCCTACCGAGATCCTGAACGCTCGTCAGGATGCCCGGCTTCGTGATGAGGAGCCCGCTCGTCATAGAGCCACTCTCTCGCCCGCGATCGCGTAGCCCCCTTTCTCGCTTTTCTCGCGGATTTGCGCGAAAAGCGCGGGGTCGATCGCTTCGAAACGAACGGCGTCGCCCGGGGCAAGAAGCGCCGGGGGAGAGCGCGAGGGATCGAAGAGCGTGACCGGGGTCCTGCCGATGATGTGCCAGCCGCCGGGGCTTTCGAAGGTGTAGATGGCGGTGAGGGTGGTCGCGATCGCCACCGAGCCGGCGGCCACCTTCTGGCGCGGATCGGCGCGTCGCGGCAGCGCCAACTCGGCCGGCAGGTCGCCGAGATAAGGAAAGCCCGGGAGAAAGCCGATCATATAGACGTGGTAGGGGAGGGTGCGGTGACGCCGCGCGACCTCCTCGGGGGAAAGCCCGACGCGCCGGGCCACTTCTTCGAGATCGGGAGCGAAGGCGCCGTCGTAGCAGATTGGAATGCGCCACAGGGTGGCCATGCGCCGCGCCTTCGGCCGGCGCCCAAGCAGCGCGCCGATCGCCGGTTCGAGTTCGCGCCTTCCCGTCACGAGGGGATCGTACTCGACGAAGAGCGAGCGGAAGGTGGGAAGGGTCTCGGTGACGCCGGCGATCGCCGCCGCCGCAAGGCTCGCCTGCAGGTTCAGAACCTCCTCGCTCACAGCGCGGTCGACGCGCTCGCCGAATTCGACGACGAGCCCGCAATCCCCGGCCGACAGGAAACGAACCTTCATAAAGCGCGCTCGCGAAATCCGGTCTCTTCTGCGACCGGCCGATCTTATTCGGCGGCGGCCGGCGCCGCCACGCCTTGAGCGCGCGCGCCCGCCTGCGGGCTTTTGCCGCTCGGAAAGAAGCGCTTGGCGCGAGCCCTGCCCGAGACCGGCCATGCGGATATGGCCATGCGGGTATTGACACTCTCCAGCCGGCCGCGACAATCTTTCGATGTTTCCGCGGGCCGCGCGCAGGGTTGACGGCTTTGCCGGGTAGCTGAGCGCGGGCAAGTACGTTGCCGAGTGAACCGTGATGACCGGGGCGCGTATATGAAATGCCTCCCGAACGATCCGGGCGGCGAGGTGCCGTTGCCTCTACGCGGGCGGCTTGTCATATTCTTCGCGCCGAGGAGGACATGTGACAAAGCTCAGCATGTGCGAGGCCCCGCTCGCCTCCAATGAGGCGTTGCCGAAGGCCTTTGCCGAGCATCCTTCCGCTGGCGAGCGCGCGCAGCAAGAAGCCGCGCCGCAATTCAAAGCATCGCTGGCGCGCCGGCTGATCCGCGCCATCGACCGGGAACTGCGCCGGATCGAGGGCATCCGCGAATTTTGCGACCGCTCCGATTGCCTGTTGCGCATCTCGTTCGGTCGCGTCGGCGCCGATATGCGCCTCGGCGACGGCGCCGTCCTTCCCCGTGGGGCGGAAGTCCTCGATCTCCACTTGTGGAATGAGCATCTGGCGAACCTTGGGTCATTGACGCTCGCGCGCACCAGCGCCTTGCGCCGTCAGCTTTCCGCCTCGCTTTCTCTGCTTGCCGCCCGCATCGAAAGCGACCCCGCCTTGGCGAGGATTGCCGCGCTTCGCGCGCGAACCGCCTTCGTCCCTTACGCTCAGACGCAAAAGATCCGCCATATCGCCGAAGTCTACGGCTTCGACATGGTCGAGTACGGGGGACGCGGCTCGATGTGGTGGCGGGTGCACGATTTTCTCGAGAATTTCCTGATCTGCGCCTTGGCGTGGGCGTATAATCCGAGCGCCTTGCGCGGCAAAGGACTGCTGCGGCCCCGCTGCCAGTTCTGGATATCGCGCGAGGCGTTTCTGAAGCGCTATGGGAGGCTCCGGGGAGTGCCGCGGCACAGCGTCCCCGGACAACAAAGAGGCCCGGTCAGAGGAGACCCCAGGGATCACGTCGGAAAGCAACGGATAGGAGACGAGAATGCCGTTCGATGGTACGGGTTTGCAGGCGGTGCTGCCATCCGATACGGGGCTGTTCCCGGTTTGGAGCCGGCACGGTTTGCGTCTGTGGTTGAAGGCGTCGCTCAACCGCGTAAGCCGTGAACAAATCGCCGCGGGGTTGGTCGAGGTCCCCACTCCCTCCGAGCGCTACACCGCGGCCGGCGGGCTTTTGCGCCAGGCGAGAGGGCTCATCGAAGACCCGCGCCACTGGATGCGCGGCACCTATTGGTGGTTCCGGGGCCGGCGCTGTGCGGTCGGCGCTGTGCGGGCGGCGGCGAAGCGGATGAGAACCCCGGTTCCCGCTTGGCTCGCTCATTCTTACCTGATCACCGTCGCCCGCTCGCGCGGCTTCACCAATGTCGAAGCGATGAACGATCGTTCCTCGCACGGGGCCGTGCTGCGGGCTTTTGACGAAGCGATCGCGCTCGCCGAGACTTCGGCCTTCGTCCGCGTGGAAGAGGCCGCCTGAGGGTCTTCGGCGGGCGGAAGGCGTCGTCGGGGGCCGCTTCGCAAGGGTCAGCCCCTCGCCCGCGGGCGAGAGAGAAGGGAAGGAGCGGGGCGCGGCCTCGGGCTCGACAGCGCTCTCGGAAGGCGGCTAGCATCGCTTTCCCGTCCCGCCCCGCAAAAGGCCCGCGCGATGACCCGCCATTTCGGCGTCCTCATTCCCTCGACCAACACCATCTGCGAGAGCGAATTCACGCGCCTCTTGCCGCCCCGATATCAGGCGCATTTCGGGCGACTTCTGACGAGCGCGCCAGGGCAGCCTTTCGCCCCGAGCCGCGAGGAAGACATCGCATGCCAGTCGCGGCTTCTCGCAACCGCGAAGGTCGAGCTTTTGATCCTCGCGCAAACCTCGGCAAGCCTCTTTGCCGAGGATTACGACAGTGCGGTGACGGGGCGGATGAGCGAGGCCGCCGGCGTCCCGGCTCTGACCTCGGCGCAGGCTTTGGGCCGCGCCGTGCGGGCATTGGGCGCCCGGCGGATTGCTCTCGTCTCCCCCTATACGGACGAGGTCAACGCCCGCGCCGCCCGCTATTTCGCCGCAAAGCACGGCCTCGAAACGCTCTCCAGCGAAGGATTTGCCGCCCGCGACGCGTATGCGATCGGCGGCCTCGGCCCCGAACACGCGCAAAGGGCGCTTCTCCGCATCGACCGGCCGCTAATCGAGGTCTTTGTCATTCCCGGCGGCAACTTTCCGACGATGGCGTTTCTCGCGGGCTGGGAAGCCCTGTTCAAAAAGCCGGTCGTCACCACCAATCAGGCCTCGATCTGGGCGATGCTCGTCGCCTTCAAGAGCGGCGAGCGCCTCTCGGGTCTGGGGCGCCTCCTCGAAGAGATGCCGGCAGGCTGAGCCGGGGGCGAGAGGATGGGCCCGATGCGGCAAGCTGTCGCAGGCTAGAGGGCGAGAGGACGACTTTTTGGCCTGTGCCGGTCAAAAACCCGCGAATACTGTGGCCTACGCGCTAGGGTTTTAAGAAGGGGGAATCCATGTCGAAGCCGTCAAAGATCCTTACCAGGCGGACGATCCTCAGGGCGGGCGCCGCCGCCGCTGCCCTGCCGATCGCCGCTCCCTTTATCGTCGAGGCGCGCGGCGAGACCCCGGTCAAGATCGGCTTTATCGATCCCTTTTCAGGGACTTATGGAGTTCTGGGCGGCTACGAACTGAACGGCGCCCGAATGGCTCTCGCCGAGATCAACAAAAAAGGCGGAATCCTCGGCCGCCCGGTCGAAATCATCCCCGAGGACGACGCTGCGGATGTCGGCAAGGCGACCGTCAAATTCCACAAGCTCGTCGAGAAGGACAAGGTCAATTTCATCTCGGGATCGGTCTCTTCCGCCGTCTCCCTGGCGCTCAGCCATGCTGCCAATCTCAAAGGGATCCTCTTTGTGGATACGGGCGGACACGTCGATTCCGTGACCGGCCAGCACTGCCATTGGACAACCTTCAAGATCTGCTCCGACACCTGGATGCTGGCCAACGCCATCAGCAAGACCCTCATCTCCAAATTCGGCAAGCGCTGGTACATCTCGACCCCGGACTACGCGTGGGGGCATTTCCTCGAGGCGGGCTTCGCCGCACTTCTCAAACAGAACGGCGGGACCCTTCTCGGCAACGCCTTGATGCCCTTGGGCTCGACCGATTTCTCGTCCGTGCTGATCAAGGTTCAGGCGGCAAAGCCGGAAGTCTTTATCGTCCTGCAAGGCGGCGATGATTTCGTCGATTTGATGAAGCAAGCCACCCAGTTCGGCATGACCAAAAAGATGGCGTTCGGTTACGGCCTGGTCGAGTTCGAGAATTTGGCGGCGCTTCCGGAAGCGGCGCGAGTCGGCTGGGGCGTCATGGAATGGTGGTGGGATCAACCGAAAAATCCGCACGTCACGGCCTTCGTCGCGAAATACCGCAAGCTCTATGCAAAGACGCCGAGCGCGCGCAGCTGGTTCGGCTATGTGGCGATGCATACGATCGCCATGGGTGCGGCCAAGGCGAAGAGCCTCAATTCGATCAAAGTGGCCCATGCGATTGAAGGCATGGAGCTGCCGCCGGAGCTGGCGCTCGGCCCCTACCCGATTTCCTACCGCGCGGGCGATCATCAGATGCTGCTCACCGAGTTCGTGGGAGAAGTCAGCAGCACCGGGAAATATCCCTATCTCTTCGACGTCAAGGAAACGATCCCGGGAGCGAAGCTCGCGAAATCGCCGGCGGCCAAAGGGTGCAAGCTGACCTATCCCGCGTGAGGCTGTCGGGCGAAGTTCGCCGAGGTTTTGTCGGCCGGCTTTCCGTTGCCGGCCTGGGATGCGGCCTCGCCGCGACGGTTTCGCTCGCGAAATCGCCGCCGCGCGCGGTCGCCTGCGCCGCAGCCGGAGGTATTCGGGAACGGAAAGCCGTGGTAGAGTGCCGTCAGCGCGCTCACAAGACGCGATCGCTGGGCTCTGGAGATCAGTGAAAACCGGCCGCGTCGTCGCCTTATCTGAAAAAGGCAAGCAAAAGAATGGAACTCGTATTGTTTGATGGATTTAACGGGCTCATACAGGGCGCGTTTTACGCTCTGATGGCATTAGGACTCTCTTTGATCATCAGCCTCAATTCGGTGATCAATTTCGCCCATGGCGGGTTTATGGTCGTCGGCGCTTACTTGGCGTTTGCTTTGGCCCCTTATCTCGGCTTTTGGGGCGCCTTGATCGCAGGACCCGTACTGACGGGGATCCTCGGCATTCTCGTCGAGCGCTTTCTCGTGCGCTACCTTTATGCCCGTCCCGACCCCGTATACAGTCTGCTTCTGACATTCGGGCTCGCGCTCATCATCGAGGATTCGGTTCGCAGCGTCTGGGGGGCCGGGGGCGTGCCTTTCGCGATCCCCTCCTGGCTCGACTCCCCGGTGAGCGAGACCTACTTTTTTATCACCGGCTACCGGGTTTTTGTGATGAGCGCGATTACCCTCGCCGCAGGCGCTCTTTTCGCCTTTTTGCGCCTCTCGCGCTTCGGCGTCCGCATCCGCGCCGGCATTCTCGATCTGGAGACCGTTGCCGCTCTCGGGGTCAACGTTTACCTCCTGCGCGCGGTCAATTTCGCGATCGGCATCGCCCTTGCGGGTTTCGCCGGCGTTCTCGCGGCGGGCGTGTTGCAGCTTTCGCCGACGATGGGCAATGACGTGATCATGGCGACCTTCGTCGCCATCGTCGTCGGCGGCATCGGGAGCCTCTTTGGCAGCGTGCTCGGCGGCTTGCTGATCGGGCTCGCCGCCGGAGTGACGAGCGCCTATTACCCGGTCGCCAGCGACGTCGTCATTTATGTCATCATGGCCATAGTGCTGATCGTGCGACCGCGCGGCTTGCTCGGGCAGGAAGGGCTTTTCGAATGAGGGGGCGCCTTCCCGCGAATGTCATTATCTGGGCCCTGTTGTTGACGGCGCCCTTCTGGCTGCCGCTCATTGGCGGCTATACGGCGCTTGCAAGCCGCATTCTCATCTTCGCTCTCGGTGCCATGGGCCTCAACCTGCTGCTCGGGTTCACCGGCATGATGTCGTTCGGCCAGGCCGCGTATTTCGGGCTTGGCGGGTACGGCGCGGGCCTCGCGCTCGTGCATCTGGCGAGCAGCAGCTGGCTTGCCGTCCTCATCGGCACGCTCGCCGGCGGCGCCGCCGCGCTGCTGATCGGCCCTCTCGTAATGCACCGGCGCGGCATCTATTTCGCGATGATCACCGTCGCGGTCGGCCAGATCTTCTACTTCATCGCCGAGCGGTGGGACAGTTTCACCGGCGGGCAGGACGGGCTCACCGGCTTCTCGCGCCAGCCGCTCCACTTCAGCGGCTACGCGATCTCGCTGCGGGACGTGCCGTTTTATTATTTCGTGCTGTTCTTCTTTGCGATCGGCGCCGGCCTCGTCGCCCTCCTCCTCCATTCGCCGCTCGGCCACACCTTTGTCGCCATTCGCGAAAATCGGCGGCGCGCCACGTTTCTCGGGATCCATGTGGAACGGTACGTGTGGGCATCCTTCGCCATCGCCGGTCTCATCGGCGGCTTGGCCGGAGCGCTCAACGCTCTCCAGAACAATTTCATCTCTCCCGAAAATCTCTACTGGGTCGAATCCGGGAATTTCGTGATCATAGCGGTCTTGGGCGGCATGCGGAGCTTCTGGGGGCCGCTCATCGGCTCGATCATCTTTATCGGTGTCCAGGACTATGTAAGTTCCATCTTGCCGAACAATTGGGAAACAGTCATCGGCGCGTTGTTCATCGTCGTGGTTCTTTTCTTCCCGACAGGCGTTCTCGGGATCATTCGGCGCGGGGTGAGACCCGCATGAGCTTGTTGCGCCTCGAAAACGTTTCGCGGTCCTTTGGCAGGCTCCTTGCCTTGCAGAACCTTTCCCTGGAGATGGACGAGGGTCAGCTCTATGCGGTGATCGGGCCCAATGGCGCGGGCAAAACGACTCTTTTCAACCTCATCAGCGGCTTCTTTCCGGCGAACAGCGGCGAGATCTGGTTCGACGGCGCGCGCATCACGAGGCTCGCGCCGGAGCGCCGCGTTGCGGCGGGATTGGTGCGCACCTTCCAGATCACCGAGATTTTTCCCGAGCTTTCGGTGTTCGAGAATATTCGCATCGGCGTCGAGGCGCAGATGGGCTGCAGCTCCAAGCCGTGGCCGAGCCAAAGCCTCGCGCGGCAAATCAACCGGCGCGTCGAGGAAATCCTCACCGTCACGGACCTCGTCCTGCGAGCGGACCGGACCGTCAGCGTCCTGACGCACGGCGACCAGCGCGTCGTCGAGGTGGCGATCGCCTTGAGCCGAAGGCCGAAGCTCCTGCTCCTCGACGAACCGACGGCCGGCATGGGGCGGGCGGAGACGGATCACATGGTGAACCTCATCCGCTCTCTCCACGAAAAGCAGAAGCTCAGCATTCTCTTCATCGAGCACGACATGGACGTCGTGTTTGGCATCGCCGACCGCATCAGCGTTCTCCATTACGGCCGGGTTCTTGCCGCGGGAACGCCCAAGGAAATCGCGGCGGACCCGCGGGTCCAGGCCGCTTATCTCGGAGAGGCGGCGTGAGCGCCGTCCTCAGGGCGCAAGACCTCCACACCTACTATGGCAAGAGCCATATCCTCCATGGCGTCTCGATCGAGGTCGCGGAAGGCGAGCTCGTCACCCTTCTCGGACGCAACGGCGCCGGCAAGACCACCACCCTCAGAAGCCTCGTAGGCCTGACGCCCGCCCGCCAGGGAAGGGTGGAACTCTTCGGCCATGACACGACGCACTGGCCGGCCCACAAGATCTCGCGCCTCGGGGTCGGTTACGTGCCGGAAGGGCGAAAGATCTTTTCCAATCTGACGGTTCTCGAAAATCTTTCGGTGCCGGTAAGCCGTCCCGGGCGGTGGACGATCGAGCGCATTTTCGAGCTTTTTCCCAATCTCGGGGAGCGGCGCAGCAGCTGGGGGCGGCAACTCTCGGGCGGCGAGCAGGAGATGCTGGCGATTGCCCGGGCGCTCTTGATCAACCCGAAACTCCTCCTTCTCGACGAGCCCTCGCAGGGTTTGGCGCCGCTCCTCGTCCGCGAAGTGTTCCGCACCATCTCGTCGATGCGCAAGGAGGGGATCTCGATCCTTCTCGTCGAACAGAATGCGCGTTTCGGGCTCGACGTCGCCGATCGCGTCTACGTCATGAACGACGGCGAGGTGGTTCATTCGGGCTGCGCGCGCGAGCTGGCCCAAGACGAAGAGCAGGTCCGCGCTTTTGCCGGCGCCGAGTCGCGCGCGGCGGTCGGCTAAAACCTTCTTTTCATCTCTCCGGCGCGTCGCCCGGGATAGCCGGGGCCTTCGGCGGCTCTGCTGAGATGGCGCTCTTTTTGACAGGTTGCGGTCAGGAAAGATCTCTATCGGGAAGAGCGCTTCGCCCGCGGCCGCAACTTTGCGGCCGGCGGTCAGGAATGTTTGACGCGAGGTCGATTGCGGGGTCGATCGGGCTCGCCTCGTCGGCGATTGGGAGGTTTTTCATGTCTGCGCCTGCCGCGCGAGGCCGCCAGAACGGCCGCTCTTCTCATGCTCTCCCGATGGACCCGGTGATGCGCCTTCGCCATGCGGAGGAGGCGAAGGCGAATGGCGCGATCCTCCCGCGCGTTCTCATCGGCGGCCCGCCTGCGGCCAATTCGCCGCCCGCTCCCCGCGGCCGCACGCAAACGGCGGAAAAGGACCTGCCCTTGCGCGAGGATGTCCGTCTCCTCGGCCGCGTCCTCGGCGACACGCTGCGCGCCCAGGAAGGCGAGGCGACGTTCGAGGTCATCGAGCGCATCCGCCGCACCGCCCTCAGCTTCCGCCGCGACGAGGACGCCTCGGCGCGGCAAGCGCTCGAGGTCATCCGCGGCGACCTTTCGTTGCGTCGCGCAACAACGATGATCCGCGCCTTTACCCTCTTTTCGCATCTGGCGAACATCGCCGAGGATCGGCACCACATCCGCCGCACCCGCGCCCACGCGCTGGCGGCGTCGGGCTCGCGCGAGGGCAGCATCGCCGCGGCGTTGGAGCGGGCGAGCGCGGCCGGGATGACGCCCTGCGAGCTGCGCCGCTTCTTTGCGGGGGCGCGTGTCGTGCCGGTTCTGACCGCACACCCGACCGAGGTGCGGCGCAAAAGCGTGATGGATCGCGAGCGCGAGGTCGCGAGCATCCTCGCCCGTCGCGACCGCGCCGCGGCGACTGCGGAAGAAGCGGCCGATCTCGAAGAGAGCCTGCGCCGCGCCGTGTTGATTTTATGGCAGACGAGCCTGCTGCGCCGCTTTCGGCCGCAGGTCGGCGACGAGGTCGCCAACGGCCTCTCTTATTTCGATTACACCTTTTTGCGCGAGCTGCCGCGCTTTTACGTCGATCTCGAAGACCGGCTCGCTGCGCTCGACGAGGGCGCGGAAGGCGGCGAGATCCCGTCATTCCTGCGCATCGGCAGCTGGATCGGCGGCGATCGCGACGGCAACCCTTATGTCACCGCCGAAGCGCTCGATGACGCCCTCGCGATGCAAAACGCGCGCGCGATGCGCTTTTATGCCGGGGAGCTCGACCTTCTCGGTTCCGAGCTGTCGCTCGATGGCCGCTTTGCGGCCGTTTCGGACGAGCTGCGCCGGCTTGCCGAGGCCTCGCCCAAAGACTGCCGTTGCCGCACAAGCGAACCGTATCGGCGCGCGGTCGCGGGCATTGCCGCGCGCCTCGCCGCGACGGCGCGGTCCCCGGGCGCGCCCTCGGCGGCGCCGGCCGAGGGCGAGGCCGTTCCCTACGCCGATGCCGGCGAGTTGGCGAGCGAACTCGCGGTCGTGCATCGTTCCCTGACCGCCAACGGTTCCGCCCTCCTCGCGCGCGGGCGGTTGCGCCGTCTGCGCCGGGCGGTCGACGCCTTCGGCTTTCACCTCGCAGCCCTCGATCTGCGGCAGAATTCCGACGTGCATGAGCGCACGGTTGCGGAGCTGTTCGAAAAAGCCGTTCCGGGAACCGATTACGCAAGGCTCGACGAAGGCGGGCGGCTTGCCCTCCTCGCCGCCGAACTCAGGACGGCGCGCCCGCTCTACTCGCCCTTTCTCGCCTACTCGGCCGAAACCAATGCGGAGCTCGCGGTTCTGCGAAGCGCGCGCGAAGGGCGGCGGCGCTACGGCAAGGCGGCGGTGGCGAATGCCGTGATCTCCAACACGCACAGCGCTTCCGACATCCTCGAAGCCGCCCTCCTTTTGAAGGAGGTCGGACTGTTGCGGCCCGACGAGACGGGGCCGAGTGTCGCCATCGTGCCGCTTTTCGAGACGATCGCGGATCTGCGCGCCTCGCCGCGAGTCATGGCTGCGCTCTTCGCACGGCCCGAATACCAGACGCTCATCGCAGAGCAAGGCGGTCGACAGGAGGTCATGCTCGGCTATTCCGACAGCAACAAGGACGGCGGATTTCTCACCTCGGGGTGGGAGCTTTACAAGGCGGAGGTCGCGCTCGTCGGAGCGTTTCGCCGGCACGGCGTCGGCCTCAGCCTGTTTCATGGCCGCGGCGGTTCCGTCGGTCGCGGCGGCGGCCCGAGTTATGAGGCGATCCTGGCGCAGCCGGGCGGCGCGGTTCGCGGCAGGATCCGCATCACCGAACAGGGCGAGGTCGTCGCCAGCAAGTATTCGAACCCCGAATTCGGCCGCCGCAACCTCGAGATCATCGCTGCCGCGACGCTCGAAGCGAGCCTTCTGCGGCCGGACGAGGCCGCGCCTTGCGCTCTCCATCTCGAAGCCATGGAGGAACTGTCAGAGGCCGCTTATCGCGCCTATCGCGGCCTTGTCTACGAGACCGAGGGCTTCGCGCGCTACTTCCGCGAGTCGACGGTGGTGGACGAGATCGCCAACCTCAATATCGGCAGCCGACCGGCTTCGCGGCGCCGCTCCTCCCGGATCGAGGACCTGAGGGCGATCCCATGGGTCTTCAGCTGGTCCCAGTGCCGTCTCATGCTGCCCGGCTGGTACGGGTTCGGTGCAGCCGTCAAAGCGTGGACCGACGCGCACCCGAGGGACGGCCTGGCGACCCTCAAAGCGATGTATCGCGGGTGGCCGTTCTTCCGTGCTTTGCTCTCGAACATGGATATGGTGCTTGCCAAAAGCGACATCGCGATCGCCTCCCGCTATGCGGAACTCGTTTCCGATGCGGCGCTGCGCGAGGCGGTTTTCGCGCGTCTGCGCGGCGAGTGGCAGGCATCGATCGACGCCCTCTTTCAGATCACCGGGCAGAAGAGCCTGCTCGAATCCAATCCGCTTCTGTTGCGCTCGATCCGCAACCGCTTCCCCTATCTCGACCCGCTCAACCACATGCAAGTGGAGCTCTTGAAGCGCTTGCGCGCCGGCGATGCCGGTGAGGCGGTCGTCGAAGCGATCCACCTGACCATCAACGGCATCGCCGCGGGCTTGCGCAACAGCGGCTAGTGGTAAGAGTCTGACGATTGGTACCGCGGCGGATTCCGTCGGGATTGCTTCCCCCCGGAACGCCCGCGAGGCCGTCCGGGGGTCGCAATGACACCGTAGGTCGTTGTCATTGCGAGGAGCCCACGGGTCCGCGTTTCCCGCGGCCCGAGGATAAACTGCGCGACGAAGCAATCCCGACGCGGCAGGCGACAACGGCTCCATCCGTCTGATTTTGACTACTAGGAGGCGGCGAAAAGGGCTTCGCTCAGAAGAGCGAGCGGCGGCCGCGCGCTCGCGGCCCCGATCGTGCTATGCTGCACCGGAGTTTCTGGGAGAAAAGCGATGGAGTCGGGGCTTGTCCACAAAAAGTGCACGCCTTGCCGCGGCGGCGTGCCGCCGCTCGGGCCGGAGGAGGCGGAGAGTTACCGGAAAGCCGCGCCCGAATGGGCGCTTCTCGAAGGCGCGACCCGGATCGAGAGAACCTATCGCCGCAAGAACTTCTCCGAGGCCTTCGACTTCGTCGCGCGCGCCGCCGCGCTTGCCGAGGAGGAGGGCCACCACCCCGACATCAGTTTCGGCTGGGGCTATGTGACGGTCTCCCTTCGCACCAAGAAGATCAAGGGCCTTCACGAAAACGACTTTATCATGGCCGCAAAGCTCGACCGCATCGCGGCGGAGCCGGAAGAGACACCGCACTGAGGCGCATTCCCGGCAAGAGGGGCGCCCGACGACGCTGACGGCCTTCCCCGAGGCCGCGTATCGCGAACGCATCGCCGCGCCTCGCTCCGCTGGCTGCGAACCGCCGCGCAGTCCGGTGGCCCGCGGGAAGGCGTGAAGGCCGCCTCAGGCCTCACCTCCGCGCAAAAAATCGTCATAGGCGAGCGGCAGGAGACGGGCGAGACGCTCCGCCCAAATTGTTTCGCCCTCGCTTTCGGCGATGAGATCCTGGCGCAGTTCGATTTCGACATGGGGAAGGCCGCGCCGCTCGCCATGGCGGGGAATCGTGTAATCGGTGAGGTCGCTGACGCGATAGGGCTCGTTGTCGCCGACGAGGAGCCCTTCTTCCGCGCAGAGCCGGGCGAGAAGAAGGCGGGCGAGGCGCGGGTCGCGGTTATAGAGAACGCCTGCGTGCCAAGGCCGCGGGACGCCCTTGAAGATTGGCGTGAAGCTGTGGAGAGCGATGAGGACGCTCGCTCGGCCGCGGGCCTCGCGCTGGTCGAGCGCCGCGGCGATCGCCGTGTGATAGGGGCGGAAGATCGCCGCCCTTCGGCACTCCCGCTCCCTCTCGCCGAGGCCGCAATTGCCGGGGACCCTCGTGTTCTCGCTCACCTCGGGGATCGAGCTCGGGACTGCGGGGTCGCGGTTGCAGTCGATGACGAGCCGCGAATAGTTCTGAAGGACGAGCGGGGCGTCGAGCCTTTGCGAAAGAAGACGGCCGAGCCCGCCGATGCCGATATCCCAGGCGATGTGCCTGCGGCTTTCTTCTTCGCTGAGGCCGAGCCTCCCGAGCCGGCGCGGAAACGCGCGGCCCGCGTGATCGCAAACGAGAAAAAAGACGGAAGGGCCGTTTTCGTTGACGAGGAGGACCGGATCGGGGTCGCCCTCTTGGAGGAGCGCGCTCGCGGCCGTCATTTTCCAGCCCTGAGGCTCTCGAAGGGTCAATAGATTTCGGCGTAGTGCGCGCAAAGCTCGGCGGGCGACAAGGCGGCGACTTTCGAGGCTTCGACCCGTTTGAAGCGCAGATAGGCCTCGAGGTGCGCCGCGCCAAACCAGCCTCTTGCCTCTTCGCTCGCTTCTAGCCGATCGAGCGCCTCTTCGAGCTTGCCCGGCAGAGAGGGCGGGTTTTCCCGGTTCTCGGGCAGGGGCAGAGAACGGCGAATGCCGTCGGCGCCGGCGAAGATGACGGCTGCGAGAGCGAGATAGGGGGAAGCGGCAGCATCGCACGCGCGGAACTCGACATTGAACGCGCGCGCCTTCTCGGAGGCGCTTTCGGCCGCAAAGACCGGGCAGATGCGCAAGGAGGCGCCGCGATCCTGCTCGACGATGTCGATCCGGGTCGGCGCCCAGCGATCGGGGACAAGACGCAGATAAGAGACGGGCGAAGGCGCCGTGACGGCGGCGATCGCCGGAAGATGGTGGAGAACGCCGGCGAAAAAGTGCTGAGCCGGCTCGGAAAGGCCGAGCGGCGCGCCTTCGAGATAGGTCGCCGGATGGCCGGAGGCATCGCAAAGGCTCATATGGATGTGGACGCCGTTTCCCACCCCTTGCGCGTCGGGCTTCGGCGTAAAGACGGCGCGATGCCCGAGGCGATGCGCGGCGGCGCGCGCCATCTCGCGGGTGACGACCGCGCGGTCGGCGGCAACGAGCGCGGGGGCCGGCGCCACCGTCACCTCGAACTGGCGCGCCCCATATTCGGCGAGAAACGTATCGGGCGGGACGCCGGCCTCGCGAAGCGCGGCGACAAAGGCTTCGCCGAAGAGGCCTTGCCGGCGGAAAGCGCCGAGCGCATAGGCATCGCCCGGCCGCTCCTCGGTGCCGGTATAAAGAAACTCCTGTTCGAAAGCGGCGATCGCCTGAAGGCCGGCGGCGCTTTCGAGCTCCCTCGCCGCCCGGCGCAGGAACTCGCGCGGGCAGCATTCCCAGGGCGCGCCGTCGGTCGTGCAGATGTCGCCGAGGAAGAAATGCTCGACCGCCGAATCGTCGCCGAAATCGACCCGGACCTCGGCCTTCCGGTCGGGGACGATCATCAGATCGCCGGCGGTGCCGAACGGCGTGTCCCAGATCGGGCCCTGGGGCGACATCATGAGGTTGCTGCCGGTCCAGCCGACGCCCTTATGGAGCCGCGAGCCAAGCTCGCGCGCCGGAAACCCCTTCCCCCGCACATGCCCCGAGATGTCGCAGGTCGCGACAAAGATGAGTTCTTCCCGAATCATCCGGCCTCCCTATTTTCGCCGCGCGGAGTGTAACGGGGGCCGCGGCCAACCGAAATAGGGGTCATTGAGGCGCTCGGGAGCGCTGGGGACAGGACTTTGATCACTGGGCATGGGTGCCAATCAAAGCCCCGTCGGCCGCGTGGGACCTGGAGATACACCCGCGCCCGGGGAAGATTGCCTCGTCGCGGAGTTTATCCTCGGGCCGCGCGAAGCGCGGACCCGTGGGCTCCTCGCAAAGACAACCCTTCATTGTGGGGCATTGCCTTCCGCCGCGCGGCGCATTTCTTCGATGATCCGCGCCGCGGCTTGCGCCGGGTCCGCGCTTCTGATGATGGGGCGGCCGACGATCAGGTAATCGGCGCCGGCGGCGATCGCCTCGGCCGGGGTCGCCGCCCGTTTGTGGTCGTCGGATCGGGTGCCCGCGGGCCGCACCCCCGGCGTCGCGACGAGAAGCTGCGGGGAGCCCGCGAGACGGCGCAGCTCGTCGGGGTTGTCGCGAGGGGCCGCGATGATGCCGTCGCAACCGCAAAGCGCCGCGAGCCTCGCGCGGCGGCGCACCAGTTCCGCGACGCTTGCCTGAGACCCGAGATCCTCGAGCCCTTCCTCGCCGAGGCTCGTCAAGACCGTAATCGCAAAGATCTTGAGCCCCGAATCCGCTCTTCCCTCGCACGCTCTCTTCATGATCTCGCCGTCGCCGTGGACGGTGAGGAAGGAGACGCCGCGCTCGGCCGCGCGCCTCACCCCCTCTTTCACGGTCTCGCCGATGTCGAACATCTTCGCGTCGAGAAAGATCTTCTTTCCCTGCCGCAAAAGCTCGGCGAGGAGCCCGTCGAATCCTTCCGCGAAGAGGAGCCACAGGCCGAGCTTCAGAAAGCCGGCGACGCCGTCGAGGCGCGCGGCAAGTTCTCGCGCCTCGCGAATGCTCGGCACATCGAGCGCAACGATGAGACGATCCTCGATTTTTTGCGGAAGGTTGCGTGGAGCCGTCATGAGGGCGTCAATAGCATCTCGGGCCGCCCGTGAGGAGGGCCGCCGGCAGGGATCGCTGGGGCGAGAAAGGAAGGCTTCGATGGCGAAGGAAGGGGTGCGTTCGGAAAGGCTCGCTCAGCCGAGCGGGCATTTCTCGCCGGCAATCGCGGTTGCGGCGAAAGGCCGGCTCGTCTTCATCTCGGGCATGACGGCGCGCGGCGGCGACGGCTCCATCGTCGGCCGCGGCGAGATCGAGGCGCAAACGCGCCAGGTCTGCGAAAACCTCAAGGCTGCGGTCGAGGCGGCGGGGGGTAGCCTCGCCGACATCTGCCGGGTCGACGTCTATGTGCGCAACATGGAGCATTTCGACGCGATCCACCGGGTGCGGCGCGCCTATTTCCCGGATCCTCCGCCGGCCTCGACAATGGTCGAGGTGACGAAGATGACTTCGCCCGACGCCCTCATCGAGATGAGCGCGATCGCGGTCGTTGGCGAGCGCGAATGAGCCCTCGCCCCGAGGGTCGAGCGGTGTCGCCCGGCGCTCCTCGCCCGACGGCAAGATCCGCATCTCCTGTTGCACTGTGGTTTGCACTTTTCCGGCCGATCGAGCGCCATACTCTCTTTTGGCCTGTCGCACCCCGGCAGTTCCGGGGGTCTCGGCGACGGCGTTCGTCGAAACTGCGGAAGGCGGGTGAAAGGAGGGGTGCGCCCTCGTTTTTTGACCTCCGCGCACGATCCTTGTACGATCCTCGCGCATCTTGGGCGAGGCAAGCGATGAGCGCCAAGGATAGGCAGAGCATCGAAGCGGGAGAAAGCGAACGCCGGCGGATCCGCAACGGCGAACTCAAGGGTCCGACGGCGGGGCTTGCGCCCGGCAACGTGCAGGCGAACCTCGTCATCCTGCCGCAAGCGCTCGCCCACGATTTCCTGCGCTTTGCCCAGGCGAACCCGAAGCCCTGCCCGGTGCTCGCGGTCTCCGAACCCGGCGATCCGCGTCTGCCGAGCCTCGGCGACGATCTCGATATCCGCACCGATCTGCCGCGCTACCGCGTCTGGCGGAAGGGCGAGCTCGTGGACGAGCCCTGCGATCTCAAAAGCGTCTGGCGCGAGGATCTCGTCAGCTTTGCGCTTGGCTGCTCCTTTTCGTTTGAAACCGCCCTGCTCGAAGAGGGGATCGAGCTTCGCCACATGACGTGCGGGTCGAACGTGCCGATGTACCGGACCAGCATCCCCTGCACGCCGGCCGGTCCCTTTCACGGTCCTCTCGTCGTCTCGATGCGGCCCTTGCGGCCGGAGGATGCGATCCGCGCGATCCAGATCACCTCGCGTTTTCCCGCCGTTCACGGCGCGCCGGTGCATCTTGGCCTCCCCGAAATGATCGGCGTCAGAAACCTCGACAAGCCCGATTACGGGGATGCGGTGCCGGTGCGCAGCGACGAGCTGCCGATCTTTTGGGCCTGCGGCGTCACCCCGCAAGCCGTCATCGCCACCGTCAAGCCCGAATTTTGCGTCACCCACGCTCCGGGCTCGATGCTCGTCACCGATTTGCGCAATTCGAAGCTCGCGGCTCTTTGATCTTATTCCGCATCCGAAGGAGATGGAGAGCGCGCTCCCCCTCGTCGATCGCATCGAGCGTCTGATCGAGGTCGATGTCGGGCGCAACATGGGGGCGCTTTTCGCGGCGGCGAAGGGCGGGCTCAAAAGCGCCGCGTTGGCGCTCGCGGCGGCAAGGCCCGGGGCGGCAAGGCCCGGGGCGGCAAGGCCCGGGGTAGCAGGGTCCGGGGTAGCAGGGTCCGGAGCGGTCGGGATCCTCACCGGATTTTTCGTCCCCGAAGGCGCGCCGCCGGCGGCCGAAACGGACGGCCCGGTCGGCGCCGCGCTTTTGGCAAGAGGCCTCGACTTGGTCGGCATCCGCTGCCGCCTCGCCACCGACGAACCGTGCCGCAGCGCCTGCGCCGCCGCTCTCGACGCGGCGGAGGCAAAGGCCGCGCTCGACATCGCGCCGTTGGGGCGGCCTCCTGACGCCGTCGTCGAAGCGTGGCGGGAAGCAGGCATCGAGTTTGCGATTTCCATCGAGCGCTGCGGGAAGGGCGCCGACGGGGCGCCGCACAATATGCGCGGCCGCGATATCAGCGCGCACACGGCGCCGCTCGACGCGCTTTTTCTCGCCGGCCCCTGGGAGACGATCGGGATCGGCGACGGCGGCAACGAGATCGGGATGGGAGCGCTGCCGCGCGACCTCGTCGCACGCCACGTCGTGGGCGGCAACGTCATCGCTTGCGCTACTGCGGCCAAGCACCTGATCGTCGCCGGGGTTTCGAATTGGGGCGCCTATGCGCTTTTGGGCGCGCTTGCGGCGCTGCGCGAGGAGTGGCGCCAAAGACTTCTCTCCTGCCTCGACGAAGCGCTCGACCAGAGGATCCTCGAGGCAACCGTGCGGCAAGGGCCCGCCGTCGACGGCGTCTCTCTCCAACAAAGGCTGACCGTCGACGGCCTGCCGCCCGCGCGCCATCACCAGGTTCTTCGCTCCATTCGCGCGCTCGTCGAGGATGGCCGTGCGCGCTCATGATTTCGTCTTTGCGGGTTACGCCTTCGATCAAGCGCCATCGTGCCTTTCCCTGCGCTATCGCTACGAAGGGGGGCCGAGCTTCGAAGAAAGGGTGTTTTTCGACTTTGCGGGCCGCGCCTTGTCGCCCCCGGAAGAGGAAGCGCTCGACCGCGTCTTTCGGCTGATCCTCCTCCTCTCGGGGGTCAGCTATTACAAGGCCTTTGCTCCGCAGAGACTGGTCTCTGAGGCGTTCCCGATCGATGCGCCGACGGCGGCTTTTGTCGAAAAGTTCTACCGGAAAGGCTTGGCCGAGTTCGCCTTCAAGAACGGAATTTCGCTCGCCGAGCGCCCCTCCTTCGAGACCGCGAGCCTCGAACCGCCGGCGCCGGTCTCCCTCGACCTGCCGCGTCGAAGCCTGGTGCCGGTTGGAGGCGGCAAGGATTCGATCGTGACGCTCGAATGCCTCAAAAAGGCGGGCGAGCCTCTCCTCCTTTTTGCGGTAGGCGATGCCGAACCGATCGCTGAGACCATCGCCGCCTCGGGGCTTCCTGCCGTTCGCGCCCGCCGCCGGCTCGATCCCGCGATTTTCGCTCTCAATCGAAAGGGCGCGATGAACGGCCATGTGCCGGTCACCGGGATCCTGTCGGGAATCGCGCTCGCCGCGGCCATTCTCAAAGGCGCCGACCGGGTCGTGATGGCGAACGAGCATTCGGCGAGCGCCGGCAACCTCGTGATCGACGGCGTCGAGATCAATCACCAGTTCAGCAAATCCTTCGAATTCGAAAGGGATTTCTCGAACTATATCGAGCGCGCGGTCGGAAAAGGGCTCGGTTATTTCTCGCTTTTGCGGCCGTTGTCCGAAATCGCGATCGCCGCGCGTTTTTCGCGCTTCCCCCAATATTTCGAGAAATTCCGGAGCTGCAACGCCGCCTTTCGGCAAGACCCGAAGGTGCGAGCGGAAGGGTGGTGCGGGAATTGCCCGAAGTGCCGGTTCGTCTTCCTGGCGCTCGCCCCCTTTCTCGCAAAGAGGGATCTCATCGCGATTTTCGGGCGCGATCTCTTGGCAGAGCCGGAACAGCTGGCGGGCTTTCGCGCCCTTTGCGGCCTCGGCGACTGGAAGCCCTTCGAATGCGTCGGCGAAGTCTCCGAAAGCGCCGCGGTCGTCGCCCATCTCGCGGCGCAAAAGGAATGGGAGAGCGAGCCCGTTTTGCGGGAATTGGCGGCTGATCTTCGTTCTTCCCGGCAGGAACTCGCCGATTTTTCGAGCCTCTTTCCGAACCGGCACCCCCATCGCGTGCCGGAAGCCTATCTTCAGATGCTTGATGCGTGCCGCTGATCTCGGTTCGAAACGGGTGGCAATCTGGGGCCTCGGGCGCGAAGGGCAGGCAGCCATTCGTTTTTTGCGCCGGCATCACCCGGATCTGCCGCTGTTCCTTCTGGACGATGCCGAGGATCCTCGCCTCCTCGAAGGGATCGGCGGCGCGATCGAACCCTTTTTCGGAAAAGAGGCGATCGGCCGCGCACTTCCCCGGGTCGAGGTCATCGTCAAATCGCCGGGAGTGAGCCTCTACCGCCCGGAGATCGCGGCGGCTCGCGCGAGCGGCGTCAAGATCACATCCCTCCTCAATCTCTGGTTCGCCGAGCCGAGAAGGGCGGCGGCGATTTGCGTTACCGGCACGAAAGGCAAGAGCACGACGGCCTCCCTTCTCGCCCATCTTTTGACCGCAGAGGGCCGGAAGGTCGCGCTCGCCGGCAATATCGGCGTGGCGATCACCGATATCGAGCAGGAAGCAGTCGAATTCGTCGTCGTCGAGGTGTCGAGCTATCAAGCCGCCGATTTCACGGGAAAGCCCGATGTTGCGCTTTTGACCGCGCTCTTTCCGGAGCATCTCGATTGGCATGGCGGGCTCGAAAACTATTACCGCGACAAGCTTCGGCTTCTGGGACGGGCGCGCCCGCGGATTCTTCCTGCGTCGGCCCTCGCCATCGCCGCGCGGTTTCTTCCGCCCGCAGAGACGGGCGCGTGCGTTTTCGACGAAGAAGGCGCGCTCCACGCGCGCGACGGCGCAATTTTCGACGGCGCCACCCGCATCGGCGAGATCGCGAACGCCTATCTGCGCCGCCGCCACAACGCTTCGAACCTTTGCGCCGCGCTCGCCGCCTTGAAGCTTTACGGCGGCGATCTCGGGCGAGCGCTCGAAGCGACGGCCGACTTTGCGGGATTGCCGCACCGGCAGGAGGAGCTCGGTCTTGCGGGCGGCGTCCTTGCCGTAGACGACAGCATCTCGACGACGCCCGAATCGGCACTGGCGGCGCTCGAAGCGTATGAAGGGCGCGACATTACCGTGATTCTCGGCGGCCATGACCGCGGCATCGATTATGGGAAGCTCGTCGAGGCGCTGCTGCGGGGAGCGGCGAGGAGGGCGATCTGCGTTGGCGAGGCCGGAAGGCGAATTTATGCCGAGGCGACGCGAGGCGGCGGGCGGCAAGAGGGCGCCCTCTTTTTCGAAGCCTCTTCCATGGCGGAAGCGGTGGCGCAGGCGAAGAACCTCACTGCGAAGGGCGGAGTGATCTTGCTCTCCCCGGCCGCGCCGAGCTATGGGCAATACCGCGATTTTATCGAACGCGGCCGGGATTTTGCGGTTCGGATCGGACTTCCTTGGCGATGACAAAGAGCCGCCGCCTCCTTTTTCTTCTTCTGCTCGCGGGATTGTCGGCCTCCTGTTCGAGCGCGCCGGCCATTCTCGTTCGAGGCGACGCGAAATCGGCCGATGTCGCCTATCGCGGCGACCTCGCGGCCGCCACCGCCATCGCCAGGCGGCATTGCGCCCGCTACCAGCGCGTTCCCCGGCTTCTCGGAGCCGACATCGGCACCGCCTATTTCAACTGCGTGAGGCCGTGAAAAGAGGCGCCTCTTCTCTTTCGGCCTCCTGGGCCGTGCATCTGGCGCTTTTGTGGCTCGTGGGTGCGGATCTGCGCCTGACGATCCTCGCGGTGCCGCCCGTCCTGCCTTTGATCCACCGCGATCTTTCTTTGAGCGAAGCGGCGGTGGGCGCCCTTTCCGGCCTTCCGGTCTTGCTTTTTGGGCTCGCGGCGATCGCCGGATCGCTTTTGATCGCGCGTCTCGGCACCCGCCGCGCCATCATTTTGGGGCTCGTCGTCGTCGCCGCCGCGTCTTCGATGCGCGGTCTCGGCCCCTCGGTGCCGATGCTCTTCGCGGCGACGCTCGTGATGGGCGCCGGAGTTTCCGTTTTGCAGCCGGCTCTGCCCGCGCTCGTCGCCCTCTGGTTTGGCGATGCTCCCGGCTTTGCGACGGCCGTGTACGCCAACGGGCTTCTCGTCGGCGAGGCTCTGCCTGCGGCGTTGACGATCCCTTTGGTGCTCCCTCTCGTCGGGGGAAGCTGGCCGGTGAGCTTTGTCGTCTGGGCCTTGCCCGTCGCCCTGAGCGCGCTCCTCTTCGCCGTTTCGACTTCCGAGGTCGCGAAGCCGGCCGGGCTCCCGAGGACGCGCTGGTGGCCGGATTGGAAGAGCCGCGCCACGTGGGAGCTTGGGCTGGCGATGGGCGGGAACGGCGGGCTTTATTTTTCGACGAACGCGTTCATCCCCGATTACCTGCATGCGATCGGGCGCCCGGAGCTTGTCGGGCCTGCCCTGAGCGCGCTCAATCTCGCCCAGATGCCGGCTTCGCTCACGGCCTTTTTTGTGGTGCAGAGACTGTCGATCGGCAAATGGGGCTATGTCTTCCTGCCTCTCGTTTGCTTTTTCGGGATTGCCGCCCTTCTCGGCGCAAGCACGCCGGTCATCGTCGCCGGCGCCGGATTGACCGGCTTCTGCTGCTCTTTCACCATGATCTTGGTGCTCGCCTTGCCGCCGCAGATCGCCTCTGCGAACGAGGTCCATCGCCTTTCCGCAGGAATGTTCGGGATCGGCTATTCGCTCTCTTTTGCGATCCCGCTTTTGGGGGGCGCGATCTGGGACGCGACGGGCGTGCCCGCAAGCGCGTTTGCCGGCAGCGCGCTCGCCGCGGCAATCGCCGTCGGCGCCGGTCTCAGCCGCCGTCCGCTCAGCGCAGGCGCGCACCGCAAGCCCCTTCCGCCGATTGCCTCTTGAAGCGGCGCGCCGCCGCGGCGATGCTCAGGGGGAAACCGCAACCACCAGGAGCGCACTCCCGCGATGAGCATCGAATTTTATGCCTGGAACACCCCCAACGGCCGCAAGATCAGCGCCGCCCTCGAAGAGATGGGGCTCCCCTACACCGTGAAGCCGATCGACATCACGAAAGGCGAGCAATATTCGCCCGAATTTTTGAAGATCAGCCCCAACAACAAGATCCCGGCGATCGTCGATCCCGAGGGCCCGGGCGGCGCGCCGATCAGCGTCTTCGAGTCGGGCGCCATCCTCATCTATCTCGGCGAGAAGACCGGGCTCTTCTGGCCGAAGGATCTGCGCCGCCGGATGAAGGTTCTCGAATGGCTGATGTGGCAGATGGGCGGTTTCGGGCCGATGCCCGGCCAGGTCCATCATTTCCTTCTCGTCAAGGACGAGGCCGACCGGCGTTACGGGCTTGACCGCTACATGAAGGAGACCCGACGGCTTTACTCGGTTCTCGATCGCCGCCTCGGCGAGGCGGAATTTGCCGCGGGCGAAATCTCGATCGCCGATTTCGCGATCCTCGGCTGGGCCTGGAGGCACGAGCGGCACCAGGTCGACCTCGCCGACTATCCGAACGTCAAGCGCTGGTACGAGGCGATGATGGCGCGCCCCGGCACGGCCCGCGGCTTCGCCGTCGCCTTGAGCTGAGAGGCGTTCAGAACACTTCGAAGAGCCCGGCGGCGCCCATGCCGCCGCCGTTTTTGCACAACCTCCCGCGATGCCCCTTCAGCCGGCCGCGAGCAAGCGTCGGACATGAAAGCCCAGGCGCGGCATGCCGTCGTTGGTAAGGCTCATATGCGTCGGCGCGATCTTGGCCGCCACGAGGCGGCCTCTGGCGGCGGCGCGCCATTCCGAGGTTTCGGCCGTGAGCGAGGCGCAATTCGCCTCGCTGCACAGAAGCACCAGCTCTGCGGGATAGGGGCGCAGCCTGTAACCGCGCGACCCGCGTAAGATCGCGGCAAAAGTCCGCATCATCGCTTCGCGCAACGCTCGATCGATATCAATGGTGCTCAGATGCCGGAGCGCCTCCTCGACTTCCGATGCCTCGGAGGCCCGAAACCGGGAGGCCTGGAACGGTCGCACAGGCGGATCGACGAGAATGAGTCGGGCGATCTCCTCACCTTCCGCCAAAAGCCTCTGCGCCATCTCGAAGGCGATCAGAGAACCGACGCACCATCCGATCAGGCGGTAGGGCCCGCGCGATTGGCACCGCCGCAGGATTTCGAGATATTCGGCCGCCATCGCGGAGATGGTGTCGCCGGGTTCGACCTCGCCGGCGCGGTAAAGCGCCTGGAAGCCGACGACCGGCTGCTCCGGCTCGAGATGCATGGCCAGACGGCGGGCGAATTCCGCGCTTCCGGTGAGACCGTGTGCGCAAAAGAGCGGCGGCAGCTTTCCCCTGGCATTGAAGATCGGGGCCGCCTCGTTGCGCACGGCCGGCTTTTCGATCAGCGCGGCCAACTTCCCCACCGTGTCGGCCTCCAACAGGGCAGCAAGAGGCAGAATCTTGCAAAAGGCCGCCTCGATTTCGGCAAAGAGGGCGGCCGCGCCGAGGGAATCGCCGCCGAGATCGTACCAATGGTCCTCGACGCCGATCGGCACGACTTTGAGGATGCGCTCCCAGATCGCGACGAGCCGCTTCTCGATGGGGTTTCTGGCCGGCAGAAACGCTCCCAGCCCGGTCAACGAGTCGCGCGGAATGACGATGTCGGCGATGGCGGCCGACCGCGCTGCGGCATCCGCAGTCATTTGCATGACCGCTCCTCGCACTCCCCGCATCGCCCCGGCCTTGTGGAAATCATCTCAATTCGTCCGCAGCGAGGCGGCGAGATCCAGCTTGCGGATCTTGCCGGAAGCCGTCTTGGGCAAGCCGTCGCAAGTGATGATCCGGCGCGGCACTTTGTGCGGCGCGAGCCGATCGCGGCAATGCCCGATCAGGCGAGCGGTGTCGATCGGCATCTGCAGCACGACGAAAGCGGCGATTTCTTCCCCAAGATCGCCGCCGGGGCAGCCCAATGCCGCCGCCTCTCGGACCGCCGGATGGTCGAGCAGCACGCCTTCGATCTCCGCCGCATAGATGATTGCGCCGCCGCGGTTGATCACGTCGGAGGCGCGGCCTTCGATGTAGAGATAACCCTCGGCGTCGAAGGCGGCGAGGTCGCTGGTGTAGTACCAGCCGTCGCGCAGGAATTCCGGGTCGTCCTCGCCCACCGGACCGGCCCAGCTTGAGATCACCGAAGGACCGCGGCAGCGCAGCCTGCCGATCTTGCCGACGGCAACGGGGCGATCTTCCGCATCGACGATCTCGACCGTGAGTCCGGGAAGGACGCGTCCGACGCTGCGCGCATGCTCATCGGTCTCCCAAGGGTAAAGACAGCTAATGGTGCCGACCCCGGCCGAGCCAAATCTGTCGTAGACGTTGAGGCTGATGCGCCGAGCAATCTCCCGCTTCTCGGCCGCATGCAGGGCGGCCCCTCCGATGATCAGGTTTGTCAAGTGTGGCAACAACATGCCGTCCGCCGGTGCGAGTTCCAACAGACGCCGCGCGAGGGTCGGCACGAGGAATGTTGTGTCCGGGCTGTAGCGGTTGATTGCGGCGACGAGTTCCTGCGGCCTGAACAAAGGCGGATAAAGGATCAGGGTCTTGCCGGCATAGAGGGTTTGGAGACACGAGGAGAGATTGGAGGAGAACACCAAGGCGCCGGCCGAGAAAAAGCGAACATTCGGCGGCATGAGCGTGATCCCTGTCCTCGCGTTCAACCGCGCGATCCATTGATCATGGGTCAGCACCATGCCTTTCGGCGACCCGGTCGTGCCCGAACTCGAAAGGATCGCCTGCGGACGGCTGCCGCCCGGCGCACTCTGCATTTGCGGCGCGTCCGCAGCCTTCGCGTCCGGCAACAGCCCGTCGATGGCGAGGCAGGGCACGCCGGCAATATCCGGCATGTCGGGCTCACGCACCACAAAGCCAGCGCCAAGGCCGGCCGCCAGCTGCGCCCGCGCGTGCGGACCCGAACGCCAGTCCATCGGGATGCTCACGGCGCCGGCCTTGGCTACAGCCAGAAACAGCACCAGGAATTCGGCCCGCTCCTTGAGGCAAAGCCCGATGCGATCCCCCTCGCCGAAGCCGAGACCGGCGATCGCGGCCGCCGCCTTGGCGACGAGACGGTCCAGCTCGCGATAGGTAAGCTTCCGCTCGCCCTCGACGATCGCCTCCGCCTGCGGCCGCAGCTCCGCTTGCCGGCTCACCATGTCCGCGATATTCATCCATTCCCCCACGCTGCGGGCATCGATGTTAATTCCTCCGCAGCAAGGCGGCAAGATCCGCAAGGCGGATCTTGCCGGTAGCGCCTGAAGATGTCCGCCTTTCATAGCACATCATTTGTCGGCTTCTGCTGCTGCTGATGGGCCCGTGGGGTTGTGGATAACGCGCAACGTTATCCACAACCTTACAGGCCGGGCGCGCCGAGCGGATTTAAGCGGCCCGAGAAGCATGGATGGGGTCTCCCTTATCGTCGAAGTGGGCGAGGCGGAATTTGCCGCGGGCGAAATCTCGATCGCCGATCTTGCGATCCTCGGCTGGGCCTGGAGGCATGAGCGGCACCAGGTCGAGCTCGCCGACTATCCGAACGTCAAACGCTGGTACGAAACGATGATGGGGCGCCCCGGCACGGCGCGGGGGTTCGAGGTGGCCTTGAGCTGAGGGGCGCTTCAGAACACTTCGAAGAGCCCGGCGGCGCCCATGCCGCCGCCGATGCACATGGTGACGACGACGCGGCGCGCGCCGCGGCGCTTGCCTTCGATGAGGGCGTGTCCGACCATGCGCGCCCCCGACATTCCGTAAGGATGGCCGATCGAAATCGCCCCGCCATCGACATTGTAACGCTCGGGGTCGATGCCGAGGCGGTCGCGGCAATAAAGCGCCTGCACGGCAAAGGCTTCGTTCAATTCCCAGAGGTCGATGTCGGCGATCGTGAGCCCGTGCTGCTGCAAGAGCTTCGGCACGGCAAAGACGGGGCCGATCCCCATCTCGTCGGGGTCGCATCCGGCAACCGCCATCCCGCGATAGGCGCCCAAGGGTTCGAGGCCGCGCCGTTCGGCTTCCTTAGCTTCCATCAAGAGCGAGGCCGAAGCGCCGTCGGAAAGCTGGCAGGCGTTGCCGGCGGTGATGAAACGCCCAACCTTCACCCTCTGCCCGTCGTGGAAAACCGGCCTCAAAGCGGCCAGCCCTTCGCGCGTCGTCGAGGGCCGGTTGCCCTCGTCTTTCTGAAGCGTGACGGGAACGCGAGACATCTCATGCGTCTGCCGGTTTTCGGCGAGCATGACCGTCGGCAAAGGCGCCAACTCGCGGTCGAAGCGCCCGGCCTCTTGCGCCGCCGCCGTCCGTTGCTGCGAGGAAAGCGCGTATTCGTCCTGCGCCTCGCGCGTCACCTGATAGCGCTCGGCGACGACCTCGGCGGTCTCGATCATCGTCATGTAAAGCTGCGGCAAACGTTCGACGAGCCAGGGATCCTCCGCCCGGTAGGCGTTGCGCTTGTCGTTCTGGACGAGAGAGACCGATTCGACCCCGCCGCCCAACGCGATTTCCATCCCGTCGTAAAGGATTTCCTTGGCCGCCGTCGCAATCGCCATCAAGCCCGAAGAGCATTGGCGGTCGATCGTCATACCGGGGACAGAGGGCGGGAGCCCGGCGCGAAGGAGCGCCTGGCGCGCGATGTTGGAGCCCTGGGAGCCTTCCTGCAGCGCCGCGCCCAGCACCACATCCTCGACCTCCGCGGGATCGACGCCGGCGCGCCGCACGGCCTCGCCGATCGCATGGCCGGCGAGCTCTTGCGCCTGCGTGTCGTTGAAGGCGCCCTTATAAGCTCGGCCGATGGGCGTGCGGGCGGTCGAGACGATGACGGCTTCGCGCATTCTTTCCTCCCTCCAAGGCCGCGCCGGCGGCGCCGGCCGATGATGTCATGTATGGACGGCCCCCGTTGCGCAAGGAGTTTTTGGCGGGTTGGGCGTGAGGTCGGGAGCGGTCATGTATCCGGCCTTTAGGATGCGGTCGGAAGGCCGCTGGCCCCGATGGGTTACGCGGACTGGGCTCCCAGCATTGCGGCGCGCTTTGCTGCGCGATGACATATCGGAGTTACCAATCCAGGTCCTGACCATTTTGCCGTCGCTGCCTTCTGCTCCTTGCCTGGTGACCGGCCGGAGGCCCGGCCGGAAGGGGGTTGCGTGCTTGGGGCGCGGGTTACTCGGCCGACGCCGCGACCGCAACGAGTCTGGCGGCGGAGGCCGAGTGAGCCGCAGTGGGCGCCGGCCGCTGGTAGCTCTCGCCGGACTGCAGCATGGCCCAAGCGATGCGGGCGTTTTTGGCGGCCTGGGCGATCACCGCGCCCCCCGCCTTCGAGCGTGTGAAGGAATCGGGTTTGTGCCACGGTTCAGACCCTTCGGCACAGGGCTGATCGGCCGCCAATGCCGGCGTGGCAGGGA
>JAKAOO010000136.1 GCA_021812165.1 Pseudomonadota bacterium
GATCTAGGAGTGGTGCGGTCGATCGCTTGGGCTGCGATAGATGTACGGGTGGCCCCAGGGATCTTCGGGGACCTTGCCGCCCTTGAAATAGGGCCCTTCCCAATGCCGCACTCCTGACGGGCGGGTCAGCAAAGCTTCAAGACCTTGCCCCGTCGTGGGGTAGGAACCGACGTCGAGTTTGTAGATTTGCAACACGCTCCCCAGCTGGGCGATCTGCTGGCGTGCGACCTGCACTTTGGCGTGGGCGAAAATGTCCATCACCCGCGGCGCGACAATGCCGATCAGAAGGCCGAGAATCGCTAGAACGACGAGAAGTTCGAGCAGAGTGAACCCGCGCTCACCGTCTTTCGGCCGGTTCGCGTCACCTGGGCGAAGCATGTTTCTGTGACTCACGATCGCTGACCGTTCGAAAGAATGGCATTATAGCACCGAATTTCTGAGGCAAGAATGAGGCGCGGCCCCTGCGCTCGCCTTTGGGGGGAGCCCTTCTTACCGCGCCGGAGAAACCGCCTCGACAAGAGGCGGCCGTCAGCCGGCTTGCGTCACTCGGTAATGCCGCGCCACCCATTCGGCGAGCATCGTCTCGGAGACCGCGCCGGTGAAGCGTCCGAGTTCGCGTCCATGGAGGAAAAGCGCGATCGTCGGGACGCTCTGGACCGCAAGCCGCGCGGCAAGCTGCGGCTCCTCGTCGATGTTGATCTCAAGAAGCCGCACGCGCGGTTCGAGCCGCGGCGCGGAACGCTCGAACTCCGGCGCAAAGACGCGGCAAGGGCCGCACCACGCCGCCCAGAAATCGACGAGAAGGGGGATGTCGCTTTGGGCGAGATGCCGTTCGAAACGCGCCCCGTCGAGCGCCACCGGATGACCCGTGAAAAGCGGGCGATGGCATTCGCCGCAGACCGCGCTTCCCGCCGGCTTCGTGGCAGGCACGCGGTTTTGCGTGTCGCAGTAGGGGCAGACGATGATTTTCAACAGCTCATCCTCGCGCGATTCTCCAAGGCGCCGGCCGTGTGCGGGCCATTGAAAGAGGTCGATAAAGCGCTCCCGATGCGTGGCCGGCGATGATCTCGGTCAATGCCCGGCGCCCTTTCTTGCCGTATGCGGCGTCCCTTTCAATAGATCCGCCTGCGGAAGAGCCAGCCGGCGGCGGAAAGAGTGAGAAGCCCGATGAGCGCCATCGGCCAATATTGCTGCCATAGAGCCCCGAGGCCCGCGCCTTCGAGAAAGACCCCGCGCACGACGACGAGAAAATAGCGCAAGGGATTGAGAAGCGTCAGGTATTGGACCGTCGGCGGCATGTTGGCGATGGGCGTCGCAAATCCGGAAAGCGTGATCGAAGGCACCATGAAGAGAAAGGCGCCGAGCAACGCCTGCTGCTGGGTTGCGGCCAAGGACGAAATCATGAGCCCGATCCCGGTCACAGCAAGCGCGAAGAGGACAAGCCCCAGGTAAAGCGGAAAAAGGCCGCCGCGCAAAGGCACGTCGAACCACCCGACCGCGGCGATGATGATGAGCGAGGCTTCGAACCCACCGATGAGGAGCCCCGGCAGCCCCTTGCCGATAAGGATGTCGAGTTGGCCGAGCGGAGTGACGAGGAGCTGGTCGAAGGTTCCGGTCTCGCGCTCGCGCGCGACCGAGAGGCCGACGACCAGCAAGACGACGACCTGCGTCAGGGTTGCGACGAGGCCCGGAACGAAGAAGAGGCGGGAGATGAGGTTGGGATTGTACCAGGCCCGCGGCACGATCTCTGCCGCAGGCGGGGGATCGCCCCGGCTTTTTCCCCAGTCGCGTTCGAAATCGGCGATGACCTCGTTGGCGTAGCCGAGAGTGAGGAGCGCCGTATTGGAATTGCGGCCATCGACGGTGAGTTCGATCGGCCCGCGCCGGCCCTGCAGGAGATCGCGGCTGAAGCGGGGGTCGATGAGGAGCGCCGCCGCTGCTTGCCGCGAATCGATGAGTTCCGGGATCCGACGCGCGCTTTTGAGAGCTGCGACGAGGCGGAAGCTCGGTGATCCGGCAAAGCGGGCGACGAGGTCCCGCGAGGGAACGCTCCTATCGGCATCGTAGACGGCGATCGGGATCCGGCCCAGATCGAAAGTCGCGGCATAGCCGAAGATGAAAAGCTGGATGAGCGGCGGGCCGATGAGGACGAACCGGCTTTTCTTGTCCTTCAAGACGGCAAGAAGCTCTTTGAGAAGAAGGGCGAAAATCGCGCGCGCCATCGTCCTCAATCGAGCCGTTTCCTTGCGAGGAAGCGCGCCGCCGCGAGCAACAGCACCGACATCGCGAGAAGCGCCGCCGCATTCGGCAGGATCACCGACCAGATGTCACCCGCGAGGAAGATCGTCTGCAGGATCGCGACGAAATAGCGCGCGGCGAAGAGATAGGTGATGAGCCGGATCGCGGCCGGCATGCTGCCCAAGTCGAAGATGAAGCCGGAGAGGATGAACGCCGGGAGAAAGGTAACGACGATCGCGATCTGCGCGGCGAGAAACTGGTTTCTCGCAATGCTCGAAATGAGAAGGCCCATGACGAGGGTCGCCAAAAGAAAGAGCGAAGTCGTGGCGAAGAGAACGAAAAGAGAGCCTTTGAAGGGGACGCCAAAGAGCCAGACAGCCATCGCCCAGGAGACCGCCATTCCGCCCATGCCGAGGACGTAATAGGGGAAAAGCTTCGTAAAGAGGATTTCGCGCATGCGCACCGGCGTCGCCATCAGCGCCTCCATCGTGCCGCGCTCCCATTCGCGGGCGACGACGAGCGCCGTCAACAGCGCGCCCGTCAGCGTCATGTTGATCGCCATGAGGCCGGGGACGAGATAATTGCGGCTCGCAAGCGCCGGGTTGAACCAGACCCGGACGTCGGCGCGGATGAGCGAGGGCGAAGGCAGGCCTTCCGATCGGGCGCGCGCTTCGAGCCAGTTCGCGGCGACGTTTTGGACATAGCCTTCGACGAGACGCGCCGTATTGGCGTCGACGCCGTTGACGATGACGCCGATTCGCGCGCCGCCTCGAAAGACTTTGCGCCCGAAGTCGCTGCGCAGGAGGACGATGCCCTCGACGCGCCCCGCGGCGAAGGCTTTCTGCGCGCTCTCGAGCGTCAGAAAGCGCTGCGGGCGAAAGTAAGGGGAGTGCGCAAATTTGCCCATGAAGCTCGCCGCGATCGGATCGGGATGTTCGGCGACCAGAGCGATCGGGACGGCTTTCGCATCGAGCGAGACGCCGTAGCCGAAAAGGAGCAAAAGGATGGAGGGCAACAGAAAGGCGATGGCGAGCGCCGAAGAATCGCGGCCGATCTGCAGGAATTCCTTGCGCAGAAGCCCCAAAAGCCGCCGCAGCGCCTCTCGCCTCACGCCGCCCTCGCTTCTCTCGCCGCGGCTTCGAGAAGACCGACAAAGGCCTCTTCCATCGTCGGCTCGGGATTTTCCGGGCTCTCGACCCGCGCCTTCAACGTCGCGGGCGTGCCTTCGGCGAGGATGCGGCCCTCGGCCATGATGACGACACGGTCGCAATATTCCGCCTCTTCCATAAAGTGCGTCGTCACGAGGATCGTGACGCCCTCTTCCGCGAGCGCGCCGATCTGCCGCCAAAAGGCGCGGCGCGCCAGCGGATCGACGCCGGAAGTCGGCTCGTCGAGGAAGAGAATTTGCGGCTCGTGCATCAGGGCCGAGGCGAGCTGGAGGCGGCGCTTGTGGCCAAGCGAAAGGTCTTTGGCGGCGGTCTCGGCAAGAGGGGCGAGGTCGAAAGACTCGAGCGCCCACGCCATGCGCTCTCTCCGGCGCGCGCCGAAAAGGCGGTAGGCGCTTGCAAAAAAACGCAAATTTTCGCGCACCGAAAGATCGCCGTAGAGGGAAAATTTCTGCGCCATATACCCGATCTGCGCCCGCGCATCGGCCGCCGCCCGGCGCAGATCGTAGCCGGCGACGCGCAGTTCTCCGCTGTTTGCCGGAATGAGCCCGCAGAGCATCCGGAACATCGTCGTCTTGCCCGCGCCATTGGCTCCGAGAAGGCCGAAAATCTCCCCTCTGCGAACGCTGAAGCTCACAGCGTCGACGGCGCGAAAGCTGCCGAAAAGGCGCGATACATGGCGCACGACGATCTCTTCGGCGCCGCGCGCGGCGGCTCTCGGCGCGCCCGCAGAAAACGCTGGCGTCGGGCCGCCTTCGGGGCTCGCGGCACGCAGCAGCGCGACGAAGCTGTCTTCGAAGCGAGGCTGCGTGCGGAAAAGCTCTGTCCCGGCAAGCTCGGGCGGCAGCGGCGGCGCCCTTTTCTCGCGTGTGACGAGCCGGATGTGCCCGCCTTCGAGCCGCGCGTCGATGACGCCCGCCAGACGGGAAAGCTTTTCCACGGCGCGCCGCCTCGTCTCTCCGGCGCCGCTCGCGAGAAAGCTGCGGCCGTCCATGCGCGCCGCGAAGCTTTTGGGATCGCCTGAGGCGAGAAGCCGGCCCTCGTGCAAAAGGAGGACGGCGTCGCAGCGCTCGGCTTCGTCGAGATAGGCGGTGCTGAAAAGCACGGATACTCCTTGCGCGCCGGTCAGATGGTCGATCAGTTGCCAAAGCTCGCGGCGCGAGAGAGGATCGACGCCAACCGTCGGCTCGTCGAGGAAGAGAAGCGCAGGGGTTCGCAGCAAGGCGCAAGCGAGACCCAGTTTCTGCTTCATTCCGCCGGAGAGGCGTCCGGCAAGGCGACCCGTGAAGGAGCCGAGCCCCGTCATGTTCAAGAGTTCGCCGAAGCGGGCTTGGCGCTCCGCTGTCGCAAGTCCTTTGAGATCGGCGTAAAGATCGAGATTTTCCCTGACCGAAAGATCCTCATAAAGCCCGAAATTCTGGGGCATATAGCTGATTTGTTCCTGGACGCGAGCGGGCTCTTTCACCGCGTCGATGCCGAGGACGGAGATCCGCCCGCGATCGGGTTTGAGAAGTCCGGCCGCAAGGCGCAAGAGCGTCGTTTTGCCGGCACCGTCGGGACCGAGCAGCCCGGTCAAGGCGCCCCGCTCGACGCTGGCGCTGACAGTGTCGAGAGCGCGGATGACCCGGCCTCCGGTGCGAAACGAGCGGCTTACGCCTTCGAAGAGGAGTGCCGGGCCGTCGTCAGCGCGCTGTCGCATTGGCGGGCACGCAGCCGGGAGGCGGCTTTGGGGGCGAGGGCTGGGGCAAGGGAATGGTGACGGTCGCAGGCATTCCAAGCCTCAGCTCGTTCTTGGCGTTGCAGACAAAGATCCGCACCTGATAGACGAGCGCCGTGCGCAGTTCGGGCGTTTCCACGGTTTTCGGCGTGAACTCGGAAGTCGGGGAGATAAAACCGACCCAGCCGGCATAGCGGCGTCCGGGAAAGCTGTCGGTGGTGACAAAGGCCCTCATGCCGAGAGCGACCCGGCCGAGGTCGCGCTCATCGACGTAGGCGCGCACCCAGAGCGGGTTCAAAAGCGCAATCGTGAAGACGGGGCTCGAAGGCGAGGCCATGTCGCCCACCTCGAGGATCCGGTCCTCGAGGATGCCGTCGGAAGGGGCGTCAAGCCGGGTGTCGGCGAGTTCGTGCCGGGCGAGCGCCACGGCGCCCTGATCGGCCTCATAGGCGGCGCGCGCGGCGTCGATATCCTCGATGCGCGGCCCCTTCAACGCAAGAATGTAGGCTTGCTGCGCGGCCTCGTATTGTTTCCATGTCGACTCGTACGAGGCCCGCGCATCATCACGCTGTTGCAAGGTCGCAGCATTGGCCGGCACCAATCTCAGATAGCGCGTCCAGGTCACCTCATCATTGAGCGCGGTGGTCTTCAAAGCCTCCATCGTCTTTTTGGCCTCTTCTATTTCTTCGGGGCGCGAGCCGTTGAGCAGCTTTTTTAGAACGGCCCCCTGATTATCGAGGTTTCCTTCCGCCTGGGTGAGCGAGGCGGCATAGCGTCGATCGTCGATCGTCGCGAGAAGCTCGCCCTTTTTGACGATCTCGCCTTCCTCGACGAGGATCTTCGTGATGGGCCCGTTGTCGTAAAACGCCGGTGCGACCTCGCGCAGATCGACATTGCCGTAGAGGACGAGCTCATGAGCCCGGCGTTCCGGGTAGAGCCGGAAATAGAGAAAGACGCCCGCCCCGAGCGCGCCGAGCACGAGGACAATGAGAAAAAGGCGCTTCGTGAGGCTCATCATCGACCATCGCGACGGCGCCCAAAAAGTGCCTGATCTTAGCCCCTTCCTCCTTGACCTCGATCAAGAAGCGGCAAAGCGCCGCGCCTCAAGAAATGGGCGTGAACATCGGCACCGGAGGGCCGCCTTCGCTCGGCTTCCAGACGAGCTTCACCTTTTGCCCGATGCGGACCCGATCGAGGTCGCAATCGACGATGTTGGTCATCATCGAGATGCCTTCGGCGAGCGTCACATAAGCGATCGCGTAAGGAATGGGGACGCGGCGCATGACGCTGTAGGAATAGATCGTGCCCTCGCCTGTCGCTTCCTGCCACTGCGTCCTGTCGCTGAAGCAGAAGGGGCAGATGGCGCGCGGGTAATAATGAACCGCGCCGCAAGCGGCGCATTTCTTCAAAAGGAGCTTGCCGGACTTCGCCCCGTCCCAGAATGCCTCGGTCTCGGGGTTGGGCGCCGGGGCGGCAATCTTGCGCTCGCTTGCCATCCTTCCTACTCCCTTTCCATGATGAGCGTCGCGGCGCCGTGTCGGGTGCCGAGCGAGCCGCCCGTGCCGTGCGCGAGCGCGAGATTGCAGTTTTTGACCTGCACCGCAGGATGCGCCTCGCCGCGCAATTGCCGCACCGCCTCGATGACCTTGGTGAGCCCGCCGCGGTTCGAAGGGTGGTTGTTGCACAGCCCGCCCCCGTCGGTGTTGAAGGGAAGACGGCCCTGCCCCGAAATGAGGTTGCCGTCGGCGACGAATTTTCCGCCTTCGCCCTTCTCGCAAAAGCCCAAATCCTCGATCTGCATCAGCACGGTGATGGTAAAGCTGTCGTAGATCGAGGCGTATTTGATGTCGGCGGGCTTGACGCCGGCTTCGGCAAAGGCCGCCGGCCCGGACCACACCGCCCCCGAATAGGTGAGGTCGACATGCCCGCCCATCTGCCCTTTGGGCGCCTCGCCATGGCCGATGACGGCAACCCTCGGGCGCTTGAGGGTGCGGGCGATTTCCGGAGCGGCGACGATGATGGCGCCGCCGCCGTCACTGATGACGCAGCAATCGAGACGGTGCAGAGGGTCGGCGATCAGCGGCGAATTCAAAACATCCTCGACCGTCACCACCTCGCGCAGCATCGCATTCTTGTTGTGCTGGGCGTGGTGCGAGGCGGCGACCTTGATCCAGGCGAGCTGTTCGCTCGTCGTCCCGTACTCGTACATGTGGCGCATCGCGCACATCGCGTACATGTTGGCGGTCGCCGGGCCAAAGGGCGCTTCGAACTGGGATTCGGGGGCGCTCGTGGCGGCGCGCGCCGTCGTTCCGGTCGCCATCCCTTCGCTGCGTGGCCGCCCGGCGAGCGTGATAAGGGCGATCCGGCATTTCCCGGCCGCGATCGCCTCCGCGGCGTGGCCGACGTGGAGGATATAGGAGGAGCCGCCGGTGTCGGTCGAGTCGACGTGGCGGAGTTTGAGGCCCATGTAGTCCGCCATCGACAGCGAATTGAGCCCCGGCGGCTCGCCCGCAAGAAAATAGGCGTCGATGTCGCTTTTCGAGAGACCCGCATCTTCGATCGCCCCTTTTGCCGACTCGGCGTGAAGCTGGGCGAGGGATTTGTCGTCGGCCTTGCGCGTCGGGTGCTCGTAAACGCCGACGACATAGGCCTTTCCTTTGATGCTCATCGGGTTTCCCCTCTTCGCGGCGGCGTCACTTCTGGAGAGTGGATGGGAACCCGTTTGCGCGCCCGCGGTCAATCGCGCATTTGCGGATGGCAGCGCTGCACCAGGGCGACTAAGGCAGGGCAGGCGAGATGGCGGCGATCTCGGTCGCGCTGTAGCCGAGTTCGGAAAGGATCTCGGCCGTGTGTTCGCCGAAACGCGGAGGCGGAAGCCGAAAGCTCTCGCCGGGGGTCCGCGAAAAACTCGTGGGAACTGCCATCGTCAGCATCCTGCCTTCGCTCGGGTGCTCCACCTTCTCGAAAAACCCCGCCTCGTTGAGAAAGGGGTCGTCGAGAAGCGCCGGAAGATCGTTGACGACGCCGTTCGGGACATCGAACCGGTCGAGCCTTTCGCGCCATTCCGCGGTCGAGCGCTCGAGGAGCCTCTCGCCGACGATCCGATAGAGCGCTTCGATGTTTTCGGTGCGGCGCGCGATCGTCGAAAAGCGCTCCTCTTCGGCAAGCTCGGGGCAACCGAGCGCAGCGAAGAAATTCGTCCATTGCCGGTCGGTCGTGGCGAGGATGCAGATATGCCCGTCGCGAGTCGGAAAGGGGCGGCGCTCTTTCGTCAAAATCCGCGGATAGCCGAGTCCTTTTTCCGGTTCGCCGAGGGTCCCCCACCAGAGATGCTCGACCAGATTGAAGGCGACCGCGCTTTCGAGCATCGGAACATGGACTTCCTGGCCTTCACCAAAGCGCGCCTTGTGGAAAAGGGCGAAACCGATCGCCTGCGCGAGAAGATGGGCGCACAGCTTGTCGCAGACCGCCATCGGAAAGTAGCTCGGAGCGCCCGTCAGGAAGGTGTTGAGCGCGGCAAAACCGCTTTCGCCCTGGATCACGTCGTCGAAGGAGGGGCGGTCGCGCCATCGCCCCTCTTTCGCAAAGCCGCTCGCCGAGGCGTAGACGATCTTTGGATTGCGCGCGGCCACTTGGCGATAGTCGAGACGGAGGCGTTCGGCCGCGGCGGGGCGCATGTTGTGGACGAAAACGTCGGCCTTCTCGATGAGCCGGAGGAGCGCCGCGCGCGCGCTTTCTTGCTTCAGATCGAGGACGATCCCTCTCTTGTTGCGGTTGACGTTCAAGAAATAGGCGCCCATGCCGGGATTGCGGCAGGGCCCGAGGCCGCGGGTCGGGTCTCCTGCCGGAGACTCGACCTTGACGACATCGGCGCCCATGTCGCCCAGGATCTGCGTCGCCAGCGGCCCCAAGACCGCAATCGTCAGATCGACGACGAAGACGCCAGAAAGTGGTCCAGACATCTCCTCTCCTCTTCGCAACACCGGCCGCGCAGGATCGCACAAATTTTCGGCCGGCGCTCTTGCCGCCGCTTGACCCGCGCCTTTGCCCGCCGCACGCTCTCTCGCGCGAGGATCAAGAGGGATTGGCCATGGGACCGCTCGAAGGGCTCAAAATCGTCGAATTCGCGGGGATTGGGCCGGCGCCGATGTGCGCGATGCTTCTGGCCGAAGAGGGCGCGAGCGTCATTCGCCTCGAGCGGCAGGGAACAAGCGACCTCGGCCTTTGGCGGCCGCGGCGTTACGACCTCCTGTTGCGCAGCCGGCCGGCGATCGCGGTCGATCTCAAAAGTGCGGAAGGGCGGGCGTTCGCGCTCTCTCTCCTCGCGCGCGCCGACGCGCTCATCGAAGGCTTCCGGCCGGGCGTGATGGAGCGTCTCGGCCTCGGCCCCGAACCTTGCCTCGAAAAGAACCCGCGCCTCGTCTACGGCCGGGTCACCGGCTGGGGGCAGGAGGGCCCGCTCGCGCAGGCTGCCGGGCACGATCTCAACTACATCGCCCTCTCGGGCGCTCTCGACACCATCGGCCGGCGCGGGGCGCCGCCGACGCCGCCCCTCAACATCCTCGGCGACTTTGCCGGAGGTGCGATGTACCTCGCGTTCGGGATCCTTTGCGGGATCATCGAGGCGAAGCGGTCCGGAAAGGGCCAGGTGATCGACGCCGCCATGGTCGACGGTGCCGCCTCGCTCTTGACGGCGCA
>JAKAOO010000137.1 GCA_021812165.1 Pseudomonadota bacterium
GATCTAATTCCCTTTTGCAGGCTCGCCGGCGAGGAGATCGGCAAGCTCCTTGAGGCTGAAGACGGTGAGATCGGGCTGATGCGGCGTCTTGCCATACGGCCGATGCCGGCGATTGACAAAGGCGGTGCGCATGCCCGCCGCCTTCGCTCCGATGCAGTCGAAGGCGTGATTGGCGACATGCAGGATCCGCCCCGGTTCTACGCCAAGCCGCTCCGCCGCATTCTGATAGGCACGGTAATGCGGCTTGAAGTAGCCGGCATCGGCGACGGAGATCATCTCGTCAAAGGCAAAGCCGATATAGGGCTTCGCATTTTCGAGCATGTCGGGATCGCCGTTCGAGAGGACCGCCAAGCGATAGCGGCGGCTCAAGCGCTGCAGTGCCTCGACGGCGTCCTCGAAAGGCTTCAATCGCTCGATCTCGGCGACGAGAGCGCGCACCTCCTCATCGGTATGCGAAATCCCCGCGCGCTCTAAGGTATAGCCAAGCGCGCGCCGCCCGATCTCGCGGTAGGGCGTGTGGCCGCGATCGACGAGGGCATCGATCATCGAATTCTCGAAATGGGTGCGCCGCCACCAAGTGACGAGGGCGTCAGGAGGGCGCGCGGTCCAACCCTTTGCAGCGAGATAAGGAGTAATCGCCGCGACAAGGCCTTTCTGCATGTCGACGACCGTGCCATAGAGATCAAACGTGAGAACCGAGACAACCTCGGAAAAAGCAGCCATCGAGAGAGCTCCAACCCAGGGATGGTCGCACTCTACCGGCCCGCTCGGCGCTGCGCCAGGGCGCGGCGGCAAACCCTCGGAAGGATCGGCACTAAACTGTCGGTTTAACAGCTTGTTTCCTTTTTGCCACTGTTGCCACAGAGCCACATATTCTTGAAAAGCCGTGGCCCGACTTTTCGTTCGATTGACATCGCCCGAAAGGAGGATAGTATTCGAAAAGATATGTCGGCACTGCGTACGGGAACGACCCTAGTCCGTTAAGTACACTGCTAAACTTCGCGTGTTCCGTTTGCCTAGCGGCGACGGTGTCGAGAGAAGGCGTGCTTTGCTTCGCGGATTGGGCAGAAAAGGGAGATGGTTGCTGCTCAAGTTGCGGCTTGAGGATTGGGGGAGAAGTGTCAGAAACACGAAATGTTGTGCCTTTTCCGCTCAGATACCGGAACGCTCCGGCGCCGGAGCGCTCTCTGTCTCGCTCGGATCCACGCCTTTATGAATTCAGCGAGAGCGAGCTCGATGCGCTCTGCCGCTGGTTTTCCGCGATGCGCTACGCTTTTCCGGGCACCGAGGGGGTGATGGTCGTGAGCCGCCAGGAAAGTTACTCGGCTGTCGGCCTCTACAATCGCCGACGCGGTGCCCCGAACTGTTTGATCGCCAAGCACGAAGTCGCCGGGACGGCGCGCTTTTTCTGGTCGACGGAAGGCGAGCCGCCGCGCCCGATCAGCCATCTTTCGGAGATCACGAACGCACATATCCGCGCCATCAGTCCGCCGCGAAATGAAAAAGGCTGGCTTGACCCGGCCGGCTGGATGGGCGTCTACACCTCGCGTCTCATCGCGACCGCGCTCGAGGTCGTCTAGGTCGGGAGTGGGGGCGTTTGCGCGCTTGCGCGCAAGAAGGGGGAACCCCCCGGGCCGATGAGTGGCACCGACGGTGCCCTCGTTCGGTCCGGGGGAGCGCCCGTTCTCCAGGGGCACAACCCGCGTAATTGCGCCGGCTCTTTCCTCGCCCGGCAATTTCCCATAGAGAATATAGAGAATAAGGACGTCTTTTATGTCGCCACCGCCCCGTCGCGCGCTCCGCAAAAGTTTTTCGGCCTCTTGGGCAGCCTGATGGGGCCTCTTCTTACCGGGTTTGTGGCCAAAGAAGCCGCACCATGAAAGACGACCTCTTCCTCCTCACCGGCGGGGCCGGCTTCATCGGCTCGCATATCGCCCGCGATCTCGCCAGCACCGGAGGCCGCGTCGTCGTCGCGGATTGGCTGGGGACGGGAGAGAAGTGGCGCAATCTCGAGGGAGCCGCTCTTTACGACATCGTCCGCCCTGAGGCGCTCTTCGAATGGCTGGAAGGCCAACGAGACGGGGTTTCGGTGGTCATCCACATGGGCGCCATCTCCTCGACTGCGGAGCGTGACATCGATCGGCTCCTCGCCGCCAACGTCCGCCTTTCGCTCGACCTCTGGGCTTGGTGCGCGGCCCGCGGAGCGCGCATGATTTATGCCTCCTCCGCCGCCACCTATGGCGACGGCGGCGCCGGCTTCGTCGACGACGAGACGGAAGCGGGCCTCGCCCGGCTGCGCCCGCTCAACGCTTACGGTTGGAGCAAGCATTTTTTCGACCGCCGGGTCGCGGCCGATGTGGCGCGAGGCCGCCCCCTCCCGCGCCAATGGGCCGGGCTCAAATTCTTTAATGTCTATGGGCCGGGCGAGGCGCACAAAGGGGCGATGCAGTCGGCGATCGCCAAGATTTTTCGCTCGCTCGAAGCGGGCGAGCCCGTGACTCTCTTCCGCTCGCACAATCCGCGCTACCCCGACGGCGGCCAAAAGCGGGATTTCGTCTATGTCGAGGACTGCGTCGCCATCGTCCGCTGGCTTATCGCCCATCCCGAGAAGAGCGGCCTCTTTAACGCCGGCACCGGTACGCCGCGCAGCTTTCTCGACGCCGCGCATGCGGTCGCCGCCGCTCTCGGTCGCTTGCCGGAGGTGCGATTTATCGACACGCCCGAGGAGTACCGCCAAGCCTATCAGTATTTCACCCAAGCGGACATGAGAAAGCTCCGAGCCTCCGGTTTTACCGCGCCGTTTCACTCTCTCGAGGAAGGCGTCAGCGCGTTCGTCCAAGCCGAGACTCTGCGGCCCGGCCGCTGACCGGCCTGTCGGAGATTTCGCTCGAGGCTAGGGCGACTTCGGCTCAGCGGAAGTCGGGGGCGCGGCAGAGCGAACGATCGCGCGGGACCCGGATCGCCGGCCGCGGCGCGCCAGTTCGACGAACGTCTCTCTCTGCTTGGGGGTCAAGGTCGCGAGGAAGGCGAGCGTCGATCGCGTCAATTCCTGCTGGAACTGCCGGTGCTTTTTTTCGGCTTTGTCGAAAAGGCGCATGACCTGCGCCTCATTCGCCTCCGGTTTGGCGAGCTCGGCCCAAGCGTCGTTGATGAGAGGCCGCACTTCGGCGCGCATGAGCTCGAGGCGGCCGCGCAACATTCGCAGATAACGCGCGAAAGCCTTCTGGTGCGGCGCATCGAGATGGAGTTCGGCAGCCATATAGCGCATGCGCGCGACCGGGTTCGCGAACCGCACCGGCCGGTGGATCTCGATCCATGCGGCGCCGGCCACAAAAAACAGGTTCAAAGTGAGCGACAACGCGAGCAACACCCAAAGCGCACGCCGCTTCCCCTGACGGGGCGCTATCGGGGCGTCGGTCACTGCAGCATGCTCGCGGCGAGATCGTGCAGGAAGCCGGTTGCGGGATCGAAGAGGTGGGGCAGAAACGCTTCCGCGCTCGGATAGCCGATATGGCGGAAGGTATGCGTCGCCTCGCTGCCCAAGGCGAAGCCGACCCAAGCCGCCACGGCGACCGCGGCCGCGAGGCTTCCCCACCGCGCCAGATCGAGAAACGGCCGAGGCCGCCGCCGAACGAAGCGGAGGACGGGAGCGGCACCTCTGGGATCCGCAAGAATGGCGCGGCCGATCACGCGTTCGGGTGCCGGGGCCACCGCGCCCGCGGCGAGAAGCGCTCGCGCCGCCTCGACATCGGCGGCGGTGTCGACGGAAAGGAGGGCCGCGACCCGCTCTCTCTCGTCGGGATCGAGGCGTCCTTCGGCAAAGGCCGCCAGATCGAGAAACGCCTCTTCCTCGTCCTGTCGCACAAGGGTGACCCGAGCGCGACGCCAAAGGGCTTCGTCCGCGGCGAAGTCTCTCCTCACTCTGCGATCGCGCTCACTCATCGGAAACTGCTCTTCCTCGCATATGATAATGCGGGCGAGGCAACATCTATCCCCCCGAAACTCTCTCTCCAACAGGATGCGCGCGCAACCGCCAATTTTGCCGGCGCCACCCTTTTAACGCCGGTCGACTCCGCGGAAATGGGCGCGCAGCCTTACCATCGCCTTATGATGGGCGCTGCGAACGGTCTGCGGATCGATGCCGAGCGCCTTCGCGATCTCGGCAACATCAAGTTCCTGGTCGTAAAGCATGGCCAGAATCTCCCTCTGACGCGGCGACAAGAGCGCTTCCGGCAGCTTCAGAGGCCGCGCCGGTTCGACCGGGTCGACCGCGAGGCGGCTTTCCGCCACCGCCTCGATCGGTATCTCTTCCGCCCGCTTTCGGCGCCTTTGATCCCGGGCGGTGCTGCGGGCGACGACGGTGAGCCAGGTCGAAAGTCCGGCGCGGGAAGGGTCGTAGCTTTTGAGCAGGCGAAAGTCATCCTTGCACAGACGCAAAAAGACATCCTGCACCAGATCTTCGATCTCCGCCGGCTCGCGCGCCATCTCGCGCACGGCCGCGACGACGAGACCCGCATAGCGCCGCACAAACTCGGCCCATGCGCTCTGCTCGCCGCGCGCCAGGGCTTCGAGCACACTCTCGCGCGCCAATCAGGACGCCCCAAATCGGCAATTGCCGCAAGACCGGCAAAGAAGCCCCATGATCCCGGCAGATAGCCTCTCCATCTCAACCGAGCATTGCGAAGAAATCGTTGCCTTTGTTGTCGATAACGATAAAAGCCGGAAAGTCTTCCACCTCGATGCGCCAGATTGCTTCCATCCCGAGTTCGGGATAGGCGACGAGCTCCACCTTCTTGATGCAATCCTCGGCAAGCCGCGCGGCGGCGCCGCCGATCGAGCCGAGGTAAAACCCCCCGTATTTCCGGCAAGCCTCACGGACGAGGCTGCCGCGATTCCCTTTGGCGAGGGTGACAAGGCTGCCGCCCGCCGCCATAAAGCTTTCGACATAACCGTCCATGCGTCCCGCCGTGGTCGGACCGAACGAGCCCGATGCATAGCCTTTTGGCGTCTTCGCCGGACCGGCATAGTAGATGGGGTGCGCCTTCACGTAATCGGGAAGACCTTCGCCGCGATCGAGGGCTGCTTTGAGGCGCGCATGCGCGATGTCGCGGGCGACGATAAGAGGCCCGCTCAAGGCGAGGCGCGTCTTGATCGGATATCTCCCAAGTGTCCGGCGGATGTCGTCCATCGGCTGGCGAAGATCTACCCTCGCGACTTCTCCGCCGAGGGCGCGCTCGTCGATCTCGGGGAGAAAGCGCGCCGGGTTTTCTTCGAGCGCTTCGAGAAAGACGCCTTCGGCCGTAATCTTGCCCAGGATCTGGCGATCGGCCGAGCAGGAAACGCCGATCCCGATCGGCAGGCTCGCTCCGTGGCGCGGCAGGCGGATGACGCGCACGTCATGGCAGAAATACTTGCCGCCGAATTGGGCGCCGATGCCGGAGCGCCGCGTCAGCGCCAGCACTTCCTCTTCGAGCCCGTGGTCGCGATAGGCGCTGCCAAAGCGGTTGCCCGCTTCAGGCAGACTATCGAGATAACGGCAGCTTGCGAGCTTCACCGTTTTGAGGGTCATCTCGGCCGAGGTGCCGCCGATGACGATCGCGAGGTGATAGGGCGGACAGGCGGCGGTGCCGAGCGTGCGGATCTTCTCGTCGAGAAAGTCGAGAAGCGCGCCTTCCTCTAAAATCGCCCTCGTCTGCTGGTAAAGAAAGCTCTTGTTCGCCGACCCCCCGCCTTTGGCGACAAACAGAAACTTGTACTCCTCGCCCGGCTCGGCATAGAGGTCGATTTGCGCCGGCAGGTTGTCGCCGGTATTGACCTCTTCGTACATCGACAAGGGCGCGAGCTGACTGTAACGCAGGTTGGCTTCCGTGTAGGCGCGGCGGACCCCGGCTTGAAGCGCCGCGGCGTCGTCGCCTCCGGTCCACACCTGCTCCCCCTTCTTGCCCATGACGATGGCGGTTCCGGTGTCCTGGCACATCGGCAATATGCGTCCGGCGGCGATGTTGGCGTTTTTCAAAAGCTCGAAAGCGACGAATTTGTCATTCGCCGAAGCCTCCGGATCCTCCAAGATCGCTCTGAGCTGCGCGAGATGACCGGGCCGCAAAAGGTGCTGGCAGTCGCCGAAAGCGTGACGGGCGAGAACGCTGAGCGCCTCCGGCTCGACCTTGAGCATGCGCTTGCCGAGAAAGCTCTCGAGCGCGACGAAATCGCCCGTCAGCCTCTTGTAAACCGTCTCGTCCGCTCCGAGCGGAAAGAGTTCGAAAGGCGCGAAGTCGCTCATGTTGCCCTGCTGCCGGCCTTGCGAAACGAAAGCGCGTCGCAGGATCGCCGATTCCGGATCGGCGTCAAGCCCCGCTCCGGCGCATCCCGGCGGCTGGCGGCGGAATTTCCAGATATTAACGCTTGCGAAACTTGTCGAGAGCGACGACCTCGGCTCCGCCCCGCTCCGGCGGACGCTCCGGCTTCTCGGGGCTGCTTTCGGGAGCGCTCGCGGGGAGCCCGGCGCGCTTCTCCGTATCGGGAACCTCGAACTGAAGGGCGAATTTGACCGAAGGATCGGCAAAGGCAGTCACCGCATCGAACGGCACGGCGAGCCGCTCGAGCCGATTATTAAAGCTGAGGGTCACGGAAACCGCGCTCTCGCGCACGTCAAGCCCCCAGAATTGGTGCTGCAAAACGATCGTCATGAGGTCGGGATATTTGGCGAGGAGAAAATCGGGCAATTCGACCCCTGGGGCGCGGGTGTGGAAGGTGAGATAGAAATAATGGCCTCCGGAAAGCCCGCTCTGCGCCGCGCGCGCCAGGGCCTCGCGCATCACGCCGCGCACGGCTCGCCCGAGCATCTCGTGATAGTTGAAAGGGTCCTCCGCCATCCCCCGCCCCGAGCCTCCGCACGAAAAAGCCGCGAGTGAGGGGCTTCTGTTGCCCGGTGCCCCTCGAACCGCGAGTTGCTCGTTGGCTTTCACCCCGATGAGGGGATCAGGCCGCGAGCGCCTCCGTTGCGAAGTTGTCGTTCGCAGCTAAGTTTTGACCCGATAACGGCGGTATCATGCCGGGCGAGGGATCTTGCCTTTACTGCGCGCGTCGAGCCTAGTTCGCCCCCGAAAACCCTTCGATTCGCGATGGTGGAGGCGCCGGGTACTGCCCCCGGGTCCGCAACGTCTATTCCGCAAGCCTTGTATCGCCATAGTCGGTTGCCCGACCGCTAAAATATGGGCAACGACGTTCTTTTTTGCAATCCTCATGGTCCCCGCAAGGCCGTCCGCGGCCGTCATGCGGGGGCATGCCCGGGATGGACTTCCTTGACTGGCGTTGTCAAATCTGACAGCAAATCGGGATGATCCGGACTTCGCGGTCGATTGCCTGGATCGCAGCCGCGCGAAGGGATTTCGAGGACTTTCCGGAAGAGGCAAGGACCGCATTCCTCAGAGCCCTCACCGTCGTCGCGGAAGGCCGGACGCCCGATACTGCGAAGCCCTTGAAGGGTCTCGGCTCGGGTGTCCTCGAACTGGCGTTGCGCCATCGCGGCGACGCGTTCCGCGTGGTCTACGCCGTGCAGCTTGGGAACGACGTGTGGGTGATCCACGCCTTTCAGAAGAAGTCGAAAACCGGGATAAGGACGCCCAAGGCCGAAATCGATCTGATCCGCCAAAGGCTCCGACGTGCGAGGGAAATGCTGCGATGACCGACGACCCCATCGAGATTGTCCGCGGGACCGGAAACGTCTTCCGAGACTTCGGCCATCCCGACGCCGACCGCGAACAGCTGCGGGCCATCCTGGCGGCGCAGATCATTGGAGTGCTCGATGACCGGAGCCTTTCCGTGCGCGACGCGCAGGCGCTGACCGGCATCGCCGCCGCCGATTTCTCCCGCATCCGGCGCGCCAATCTCGACCGTTTCACGATCGATCGCCTGATGACGATCTTGAGCCGGCTCGGCCAAGAGGTCGAGATTTCCGTCAGCGTTCATCCGCGCCGAAAAGCGGAAGCGCCGCCGCAACCGGCACATGGTTGACCGCAGTTGGGCACGCGACTGACCCCCGAGCAGCAGCAGCAAGTCGCCGCTCAGCGCGGCGAAAGCCGGCCGACGCGGCGCGCCACCGTGCCGGCGCTCGAAGAGATCCTTTTCGAGCCGCTTGCCGTGCTCGACCACGGCTTTATCCGCGTCATCGACTATATGGGCGATGATGGCGCGATCGTGCAGGCCGCTCGCGTCTCTTACGGCCGCGGCACCAAAAAGACGAGCGAGGACCGGGGGCTCATCAATTATCTGATGCGCCATCGCCACACGACGCCGTTCGAGATGTGCGAGATCAAATATCACGTCAAGCTGCCGATCTTCGTCGCCCGGCAGTGGATCCGCCATCGCACCGCCAACGTCAACGAATATTCGGCGCGATACTCGATCCTCGACAACGAATTCTACCTGCCCGCCCCGGAACATATGGCGGCGCAGGCAACGACAAACCGGCAGGGCCGCGGCGAACCTCTGAGCGGCGCCGCCGCGGCTTCCGTTCTCGACCTCTTGCGGAAAGAAGCAGAGCGCGCTTATCACAGTTACGCCGAGCTTTTGAACGAGGACATGGAAGGAAGCCCTCGCGACCCAACGCGCCCCGGCCTTGCGCGCGAGCTTGCGCGCATGAACCTGTCGTTGAATTTTTACACAGAGTGGTATTGGAAGACCGATCTCCACAATCTTCTGCATTTCCTCGAATTGCGGGCCGATCCGCACGCGCAGTACGAAATCCGCGCCTATGCCGAGGTCATGCTGGGGACGCTCGAGCGCTGGGTGCCGATGACTTACGCCGCCTTTCTCGACTACCGCAAGAACGCGGCGCTCATTTCGGCCAAAGGGCTCGCAGTCATCCGCCGCCTCATCGCCGGCGAGAAGGTCGAGCAGGCGGATAGCGGCCTCAGCCCGCGCGAATGGCGCGAGCTGATGGCGCTCCTCGCGAAACCGGAAGCGCGCTGATCGGACCGGACGCCTGCTCGATGCCGATGCGCAGCGAGCCGGTCTTCCCGGTCGCTTTCGAACTCCGCCTTTACACCCGCCTATGCCAAAGGTATAAAAAGCACGGCGGCTGAGCAACCGTGGCTATCAACAAACTCATCATCAAGGGAGAGCTGCCATGAAGACGGTTTTGCGCTTTCCGCGCCTGTTCGGCATTTTCGCCTTCGCGTTTTTGGCCGTATCACTCGGCGTCACGGCCGAAAGTCGCGCCGCAATAGGCGTGACCTGCTCTCCGACGTTACCCGCGGCGGGCCAGGTAACTTCGTTTCCGATTTCCTGCGTCGTCGACTGCCCGGGCGGCGGAACGGTCGCCTCCGTGCTCCATTTCCGCCCGCGGACCACCAACCGGCTGAAGATCACGATTGAGGGCACCTGCAAGGAAGCCGTCGATTTCGTCCCCAGCGGCGTGACCCTGCAAGGCGCGGCCGCGGGCGACGGCCTCACGGCACCGAGCGCGTCGGCCAACCCGGTTCTCGGCATCAGCGGCGGCGGCGTCATTCTCAACAACCTGACCCTATCGGGCGGGGTCAACCCGTTGCTGTTGCACAACAATTCCGGGGTCACCGGCAACCACCTGGTGATCTCCGGAGGGTCGGTCCAGAACGTCCTGGCGATGGGCGCCATAGAGCTCGCGAACTCAACGATCGAGAACTCCGCCGGCGACGGGATCGACGCGGAGTGGGGCGGCACCGTGTTCCTCGATGGCGGAACGGTTGAGAAGAATGCCGGCTACGGGCTTCTCGCCGAGCAAGGCTCCAGGATCGATGTCTTGGGCGGCGCGACGATAAGCAATAATAGATCGGAA
>JAKAOO010000138.1 GCA_021812165.1 Pseudomonadota bacterium
TCGTCGCCTGCCCGGCCTTGTAGCCGAAATAGGAAAGGTAGGCGTAGACGTAATCCCGCTCGGCGCACCAGCGCCAGGTCTCGACCGAACCTCCGCCGGGGATCCAGATCGGCGGGTGCGGTTTTTGGATGGGACGCGGCCAGATATTGACGTAACGCTGCTGATTGAAGCGCCCGTTGAAGGAGAAAGTTTGCGGCTCGGTCCAGGCGCGGACGACGAGATCGTGCGCCTCCAAGTAGCGCTCGCGCAAAAGGCTCGGGTTCTGCCCATAGGCGAAACAGGTGTCCATCGGCGTCCCGACCGGAAAGCCGGCGATGAGACGACCGCCCGAAATGCAGTCGATCATCGCGAACTCCTCGGCGACGCGCGTCGGCGGGTTGTAAAGCGCGAGCGAGTTGCCCATCACGCAGAGCGCCGCCTCGCTCGTCCGCCGCGCGAGCGCCGAAGCGATGAGGTTCGGCGACGGCATCAGACCGTAACCGTTCGCATGGTGCTCGTTGACGCAAACGGCATCGAACCCGGAACTCGCCGCGAATTCGAGCTCGTCCATAAAGTCGTTGTACATGAGATGCGCGCGAGCGGGGTCGAAGAGCGAAGAGGGGATGTCGACCCACACCGAGGGATGCTTCGCCCGAAAATCTTCCGGAAGCTCGGTGTACGGCATCAGATGGAACCATAAGAGCTTCATGACCGTCCTCCAGACGCGGCCCCTCTCCCGACCGACGCCGACGCGCCGGGCGGGGAGGGTTTGGTTTCTCCCGCCCTATTAATAGCAAGCCGGCGGCGGTTGCGACAGGGGACGCAACAGGGGACGCGACAAGCGAGAGAAAATCGTGCATGAGATCGAAATCGGGAACGGGGATGCCGGCCGCTGCGGCGTGTCGCGAAATCCCGATTCCGATACCCCCTCTCAAGGATCGCAAAAGGCGGTGATCGCGCAACCGCCGAGCAAATGGCGCCATCAAAAGAGGATTCCGATAATGACCGAGCCACCCCGGATGCCCGGAAAAAGGAGGCTGCAGCCCCTCGCTCTGGCCGCAACCGCGATCATCGCCGTCGGGTTTGCGCTCAGCGCTTGCGCCGAGGCCCCGCCGCCCCCTGCGCCCGGCCCCGGTTACGCGGAAAGCGGGCCTCCGCCGCAGGGTCCCGGGCCCGGCCCCGGCTATGCCGAAAGCGGGCCTCCGCCGCAGGGTCCCGGGCCCGGCCCCGGCTATGCCGAAAGCGGGCCTCCTCCAGAGGGCGCCTACGCCGCAGGCGGTTACCCGCCAAACGGCCCCCCAGGGTATAACGAGGGTGCCGGCCCCCCGCCTTCTTACGGGCCACCACCTTCCTCCTACGGCCCGCCGCCCTCCTACAGGCCTGCGAGAGGCATTACGCGGGAAGAGTTCATCGCACGCGCTCGGATGCGCGCCATTCGTCATGGGAAGAACCCCGATCGCGCCGCAATGTTCGCGGCGCGCCGGTTCTATCGGATCGACACCGATCATGACGGAGTGATCGAGCCTTACGAGATGCGGGCTTGGCGCGCCGCACGTCACGGATATGGAGGTCCGATGGGCGGAGGCTACGGCCCGCCGCCGGGCGGAGGATATGCCGCGCCGTCGGGCGCACCGAGCGGACCGCCGCCACAATACTGAGCTCGGCGGCGAGCGCTTGCGCGCTTCCCCTCAGCCCGCAAGGATCCGGGAAAGGATGGCGTTGAACGTCTCCGCCGCCTCAAAAAAGACCCAGTGTCCGGCCCGCTCGACGATCTCGATCCGGACATCGGGGCGGGCCTCTCGCAAAAGCGCGACGCGAAGATCGAGAAGCGGCCGATCGGCCATTTCGTGTTCGCCCCAGACGCCATAAACGGGCGTTCTGAGGCGCGGAAGAACCTCGCGCAGCACCGGCGAAATCCACATGGCGCCGCTGACGAGCCGGGCGCGCTTCGAGTTCTCTTCCTGGATCGCCACCGCCAGCGCGTCGATGGCGGCGGGGTCGAAGAGCATGAGGCGCGCCAGATTGGTGCGGTGCGCCAGGGTCCTTTCCGCTCCGCTCTTGTCCCGCACCCGCTCGAGAGGAACCGAACGGCTCGGCGGACCGAGCCCGCCGGCGCCGATAAGGGTGAGCGAACGAACCCGGCTCGAGGCGTTCCCGGCGAGGAGCCCGGCAATGACGGCGCCAAACGAAAAGCCCGCGAGATCGTAAGGCTCCTCTCCACCGAGCACGATATCGAGGCCTCGCGCGAGAATGGAGGCGATCGCTTCGGCGCCGACCGGGTGCGGCGCGGGCGCGCTGTCGCCGAGGCCCGGCAGGTCGGGCGCGATCACGGTATGGCTCTGCGCGGCCGCTCGGATGTTCCTGGCCCAGTGCCGCCACGATCCGGCGCCGCCGTGCAAGAGCACCAAGGCCGGCCCGCCGCCCCAGAGGCGCCAGACCATCGCGCCCGCGCCGCACGGCGTCTCAAGGCGCCGCGCCTCTCGCTCCAGCCGATCGAGAAAGGCACGCGCGGCGTCGGGATCGCGGATCGGGGCGGTGTCGGCGATCCGCATCGCTCTCTCGTTGCTCATGGGAATGAGGGTATAGCCGGCAAAGCTGGGCCGGGTCGAGCGCGCCGCTGCGGGTTCGATTGATCTGGATCAATGCCCATCGCAAATCCCGCGGCGGATGCTTTCCGAGAGAAGGAGCAGCGCCATCATCGCTCCGGTCCGGAGTCTCTTCGAAGCGCGGTGCGGAACGGACGAGCCGGGAGGCTTCCCGACGCATCCACAAGAATGAACGCGATCCGCCGGATCGGCCTCGCCGCGGTCCGTGGAATAGGGCGAGAAGACGTTAGTCGAAGGGAGAGAGAGAGATGCCTCTTACCAAGGCCTTTGGTCGGTTCGTCGCGGATCTTTCGCCGAACCGGTTGCCGCAGGAAGCGGTCCCTGTCGCCGTTCTCGGATTTACCGATTGCGTCGGCACGATGATCGCCGGTCGCAACGAGCCCTCTACGCAGATCCTCAAAAGCGTGCTGGCGCCGCCGCAAGGTGCGGCCTCGCTTTATTTCAGCGGCGAGAAGAGCCCGGCCCCCGAGGCGGGCTGGATCAACGGCACGGCGGCGCACGCCCTCGATTACGACGATTTCGAGATGGGCCTGCGCGGCCATCCTTCGGCCGTTCTGGTGCCGGCCATTCTGGCTGAGGGAGAAGTGCTCGACGCCTCGGGCCTCGACATGATCACGGCTTACATCGCCGGTTACGAGGTCTGGGCCGAGCTTGCGGAGCGCGATTTGCCGACCTACCACGAGAAAGGTTGGCATCCGACCGGCATTTTGGGCGCGATCGCCGCGGCCGCCGCGTGCGCCAAGCTGCGCCGCCTCGATGCGGCGAAGACGGCGATGGCGCTCGCGCTCGGCGCCTCTGAGAGCGCCGGCATCATGGCGAATTTCGGCACCATGACGAAGCCCTTTCACGCCGGGCGCGCGGCGCATGCGGGGATCATGGCGGCCCGCCTTGCCGAAGCCGGGTTCACGTCGAGCCTTGACGCGCTCGAGCATCCTCAAGGCTTTCTTTCCGCTGTCTCGCCCGCGGGCGGTCCCGATCGGACCAGCGAGCCCCGTCTCGGCGACGACTGGGCGATCATCCGCCGCGGGCTCAACATCAAGCCGTACCCCGCCTGCGGCGGCACGCACCGCGCGATCGACAGCATCCTGGGGCTCCTCGCAAAGCACCCGGTGAAGCCCGAGGAGGTGCGCGAGGTTTGCGTGCATTTCGGCTGTTTGATGTCGAAGGTGCTGCGCAACCACCAGCCGGAAACGGGCCTTGCCGCCAAGTTCAGCATGGAATTCGCGATGGCGTCATCCCTCATCGCCGGGCGCGTCGGCCTCTCGGAGCTGACGGACGGCTTTGTCCGCCGCACCGATGTCCAGGATATGATGCGCCGCGTCAGCTTCGATCTGACGGAGGAGAGCGATCCCGCGAACCCGGGCTGGCCGCCTTGGGAGCAGGTGCGGATCGCGCTCAAATCGGGCGAGAGGATCGAAGGTCCGAGAGTGGCCGCGGCCACCGGCCACCCCAAGAACCCGCTCTCGGAATCGCAATTTCATGACAAATTCGTCGATTGCCTCGCCTTCGGCGGATCGGCCATTCCTTCCGAGGCGCTTTATGGTAGGCTTCGCGCGATAGGTTCGCTCTCGGCGCGCGCGGTGACGGCGATTGACTGAGAGCGCCCGGAAGACGGCAAGGAAAGGGAAAGATAGATGCCTCTCACCAGGGATTTAGGTCAGTTCGTCGCGGATCTTTCGCCGAACCGGTTGCCGGAAGAGGCGGTCAAGATTGCGGAACTCGGGATCACCGATTGCGTCGCGACGATGATCGCGGGCCATAACGAGCCCTGCGCGCAGATCCTCAGAGGCGTGCTGGCGCCGACAGGAGGGCCGGCCTCGCTCTACTTCAGCGGCGAGAAGAGCCCCGCTCCCGAGGCGGGCTGGATCAACGGCACCGCCGCGCATGCGCTCGACTATGACGATGTCGGGGTGCAGGGCCATCCCTCGACGGTTCTCTTGCCTGCGATCCTCGCGGAAGGGGAGGTGCTCGACGCCTCCGGCCTTGCCATGATCACCGCCTATGTCGCCGGCTACGAGACCTGGGCCGAGCTTTGCCGGCGCGACACGCCGACCTACCATGCGAAGGGCTGGCACCCGACCGGCATCTTCGGCGCGATCGCCGCGGCGGCGGCCTGCGCCAAGCTGCGCCGCCTCGATGCGGCAAAGACGGCGATCGCGCTCGCGCTCGGCGCCTCGCAAAGCGCCGGCATCATGGCGAATTTCGGCACCATGACGAAGCCCTTCCACGCCGGGCGCGCGGCGCATGCGGGGATCATGGCGGCGCGCCTTGCCGAAGCCGGCTTTACGTCGAGCCTTGACGCGCTCGAGCATCCCCAAGGCTTCCTTTCCGCCGTCTCGCCGGAAGGAAGCCCCGATCGCGAGGGCGATGGCCGCCTCGGCGAGAACTGGGCGATCATCAAGCACGGCGTCAGCATCAAGAAATACCCCGCTTGCTACGGCACGCACCGGGCCATCGACAGCATCCTCGAACTGCTCGCCGAGCATCCGGTGAAGCCGGAGGAGGTGGACAAGGTTTCGGTGCATTTCGGCCGCCTCACCTCGAAGATCCTGCGCAACCACCAGCCGGATACCGGGCTCGCCGCCAAGTTCAGCATGGAATTCGCGATGGCGTCGTCCCTCATTGCGCGGCGGGTCACTTTGAAGGAGCTGAGCGACCCCTTCGTGCGCCGGGCCGACGTGCAGGGGATGATGCGCCGCGTCGAGCTCGACATCACCGACGACGTCGATCCCGAAAACCGGCGTTCCCCGCCCTGGGAACAGGTGCGGATCGCGCTCAAATCGGGCGAGAGGATCGAGGGTCCGAAAGTGGCTCGCGCCACGGGTCACGCCGAGCGGCCGCTCTCGGAGGCGCAACTCCATGAAAAATTCGTGGACTGCCTTGCGTTTGGGGGATCGGTCATACCGCCCGAGACGCTATATGCTAGGCTCAAGTCAATCCGCTCGATGTCGGCGCGTGCGCTGACGGCGGTTCACTGATCGCGTAAGGAGAAAAGCGATGGCAGGTCCTTACCCCAAGATCGTCTACACGGAGGAGGTGATGCGCGAGGGCATGCAGATCGAGGATGCCAACATCCCGGTCGATGCCAAGGTCGAACTTCTGGATGCGCTCTCCGAAACCGGCCTCAAAGAGATTGTCGTCGGTTCCTTCGTCAGTCCGAAATACACGCCGCAAATGGCTCGGATCGACGAGATCGTGCAGAAGTTCCACCCCAAGCCGGGCGTCAAATATACCGCTCTCGCCCTCAACGAGAAGGGCGTCGAGCGCGCCAAGCAGTATTCGCCGCCGCTCACGATGGAGCGTAGAAGCGGCCTTCCGAGCCTTTTTGTTCATCAGTGCGACGTCTTCGTCCGCCGCAACACCAACCGCTCGCAGATGCAGGAGATGGCGCGTTGGCCGCAGGTCATCGAGAACGCGGTCAAAAGCGGCGCCAAAGAGGCGGGGATCGGCACCAACGCGACCTTCGGCTCCAACTTCTTGGGCGATTTCACCGTCGACATGACGATGAAGTTTCTCGAAAAGCAGCACGAGCTTTGGGACGCGGCCGGCATCAAGGTGACCGGGGTCAGCGTCGGCGACCCGATGGCCTGGTGTCATCCGTTGAAGATCGAGCAGATCTTCGGCCGCGTGAAAAAAGAGTGGCCCGAGATCCATGATTTCAACGCGCATCTGCACAACGCGCGGGGCATGGCGCTGCCGACGGCGTACGCCGCGATCAAGACGCTCGACGGCAACGATACGCTGCGCCTTCAAGGCACCGTCGGCGGCATCGGCGGCTGCCCCTATTGCGGCAACGGCCGCGCCACCAGCATGGCGCCGACCGAGGATTTCATGCACATGCTCGAAGGCATGGGGATCGAGACCGGGGTCGATATCAACAAGCTCGTCGATTGCGCGTGGATGCTCGAAAAGATGATCGGCCGTTACGCTTTCGGCCATGTCTCGCGCGCCGGCCCGCGGCCGATGAAGAAGGGGCAGCTCTTCGACGCCAATGCGCCCTTCGTCGAAACGATCGAGCAGGCAAAGCACTTCAAGCTCGGGCCGAAGGCCTATGAAGGCTGCATCTACCCGTGGTCGAACCCGATCGAGAGCCCCTATCTCGACCGCGTCAAAGCGGGACTGCCGGCCTACGAGGTCGATGGCGCCTGGCCATGGGAAGAGGAGTTCTTCCCGAAACCGCTCGTCCCGGCAAAGTGAGGGCGCGCGGGGCCTTTTTGTAGAAACTTTCGCGCTGGCGGGCCAGGGACCAAGGGCCTCGGCCCGCTGATGACAAAAGGGGGAACTGCCCATGAGCGAAACCAGAAGTCCCTTGACCGATGAGATAAAGGCGCTCGTCGGCACCTCGGCCGAGCGGATCGAGGCGAGCCCGTCCTGGGGCATCGAGCGCGAGGGCTTGCGCCTCTTTACGAATGCGATCATGGATCCCGACCCGCGCTATTGGGACGACGCGTTCGCAAAGAAGACGCGCTTCGGCGGCATCATTGCCCCGCCCATCTACTGCTCCTATTTGAGCCGCAAGACGCCGGCCGGCGCCGAGGACCCGATCACGCGCGCCTTTCTCGAAAACCCGCAATCGGACGGGATCGGCGGCGTGCGCGAAGGGGGCGAAAGCGGCCCGGGGACGCTGCCCCCGGTTCCCACCAACCTGAAACGCATCCTCAACGCCGGAAACGAGATCGAGCTCTATCAGTATCCGCGGCTCGGAGACCGCATCTATTCGCAAGCGAGGTACAAGGACATCAAAGGGCACGTCAGCAAGGACGGCACGCCCATGCTCGTCATTACCGTCGAGACGACCTACACCAACCAGGATGATGATGTTCTTTGCATCCTGCGGCAGTCGAGCATCCGGCGTTAGGAGGACCCTCTCATGGTGACCGCGGACGAGCTTCGCAACAAGAAGCAGCTCTATTACGACGACGTGAAGGTGGGCGAAGACTTGCCGCCTCTCGTCATCGGTCCTTTGACGACCACCCACCTCTTCCGGTGGAGCGCCGCCATCGAGAACTGGCACCGCATTCACTACGACCAGAACTTTGCGATCTACCACGACGGTTTGCCCAATGTGCTGGGGCAAGGCTCGTGGAAGCAGAGCATCCTGCCGCGCTATTTGAAGGATCTCTGCCTTCCCGACGGTTGGCCCTGGAAGGTGACGTTTCAGCACCGGGCGATGATCGTTCCGGGCGACATCCTCACCGTTTGGGCGAGGGTTACCGGCAAGGCGGAATCGGGTGGTCTCGGCCTCGTCGATCTCGATGTCGGCATGAGGCTGCAAGAGGACGTCGAGAGCTGCCCGGGAACCGCGACCATCGTCCTGCCGATCCGCGGCGGCCGCGCCGTTCCCTACCCCTTCGTTCCGCCGAAAGGGGCGTAACGCCAACAAGATCCATCACGCCAGGTCGGCAAAGGAGAGAGCATGGGACGCTGGATTGCGATCGGGACGGCGCCCGGTTGGGACGACGTCGCAAAATTCGCTGCGGAACTCAAAGCGACGAAAGAGTGGCGTGCGGACCCGCGCACCACCGTCACGACCGTCATCGCGCTCGCGGACGGGCGCCTTTTGGCCGAATGCCACGGGCAAAAGCAGGCGGATTTCGAAGCCTGGCTCAAAAAGAAGGGCTGGCAAGTCGAAAGCCTGACGGCGGTCACGCACCTCGCCAAGACCGGGGAGATCTGGAAGGTCGCATAGCGCTCGGCTTCGGCGGCCTTCGGCGTAGATGACTGCCGGAGGCCGCCGCCGCGCGACAAGGCGGCGAGCGGACGACGCCTCGGGCGTGCGCGGGCGGGACGATGCCAAGTCGAAGGGGAAATGAGCCGATGGCTGAGGCAGAGAGCCGGTTTGTCGCCAACACCTACGCCTACATCCAAAGCCTCTCATTCACAGAGTGCCTCGAACGGCTTGCCCGGCGCGGGTTTCGCGATTTCGAAGTGATGATGTATCCGGGCCATCTGTGGCCCGCGGAGACGGACGGCGCGGCGCGGCGCGCCCGGCGCCGTTGGCTCAAAGAGAGCGGCTTCGAGATCGTCACTCTCAACATGCCGAACCTCGATCTCAACCTCGCCGCAGCGACGCGCGAGATGCGCGACTATACGCTTGGCGTGCTGCAAAGCATTGTCGAGCTTGCCGCCGATCTCGGGGCGCGCGGCGTCGTCATTGGACCCGGCAAGGTGAGCGAGCTCTTTCCGGAGCCGACCGAAAGGCTCCTGCCGCGCTTTTATGCCGCTCTCGATGCGCTTCAGCCGCGTGCCCGCGCCTTGGGCGTCGAGCTTGTCGTCGAGAACATGCCCTTTGCCTTCCTCCCTCGGCTCGCGCCCCTCATGGCCGCCATCGACGGCTACGGATGGGACGGCCTGAGCCTCCTCTACGATGTCGCCAACGGCCATTACATCGGCGAGGATCTCGCTTCGGCGCTGCGTCAGGCAGGGTCGCGCCTCAGGCTCGTGCATGTCTCCGATACCGGCCGCGATCAATACCGCCATGGGCCGATCGGCTCCGGCTCCGTCCCCTTTGCGGGCGTGCCGCCGGTTCTTGAGGAGATCCAGTATCGCGGACCGGTCGTTCTTGAAATCATCTCCGGCGATCCCGACGAGGACATGGCGAAAGCCGCGCAAGAACTCGCCGCCATGGGGTGGAGACGGTCGAGCGAAAGCGCATGCGGCTCACGGTAGCGGCGATTGTGGAACGAGGAGGCCGTCGCGCTAACTCGCGGCAAATTCTTTGGCGATCTCGCGCAGGCGGAATTTCTGGATCTTGCCGGAGGGCGTCTTCGGAAGCGACGAGACGATTTCGAGCCGCTCCGGCAGATAGGGCTTCGCAATCTTTTGCGCGAGAAGAAATTCGGTGAGTTCCGCCAAAGTTAGCCTCCGGCCTTCGCGCGTGACGACAAAGGCGCAGGCGCGCTCGCCCAAACGCGAATCGGGCATGGCGACGATCGCGGCCTCGACGACCGCCGGGTGCTGGTAGATGAGGCCTTCGACCTCGACGACCGGGATGTTCTCGCCGCCGCGGATGATGATGTCCTTGGCCCGTCCGGTGAGGCGCACATAGCCCTCTTCGTCCATGCGCGCGAGGTCGCCGCTGTCGAACCAGCCTTGCGCGTCGATCGTGTACCATTCGGGACGTTTGAAGTAGCCGGCGAAATTGCTGCAAGATCGG
>JAKAOO010000139.1 GCA_021812165.1 Pseudomonadota bacterium
TCGGCGGCCTCATCGACATCGCGGGGCACGCGGGCATTCCCTATCATTATCAGGATTTCGGGGTCACCTTTGGGGTGTGGGGGATCGGAGCCGGGCCTTATCTCGTTTTGCCGGTCCTCGGTCCTTCCGATCCTCGCGATCTCGCCGGCAATATCGCGGAGGACTTTGCCGATCCCTGGAACAACCTTGCCGCCGAAAACGGTGAGCATGTGGCGATCTACGCGCGCGCCGGCGCGAGCGGGGTCGACACCTACGCGCGCGCCATGAAACAGCTGAAGGAAATAAAGCGCACTTCGATCGACTATTACGCGGCGATCCGCTCGCTCTACCAACAGCACCGCGCCGCCCTCATCAAACGCAAACCCGGGGCGGTCCCGCTGACGAATCCGGGGCTGGCGGAAAACAGCAGGGCGGTCGCCGTCACGGTGCGACCGCTTCCTGCTCCAGGCGCGTTTGTCGCCGCTTCGGGGCTGGGGGATGAGAGCGGCGCGGTCACCGTCACGGTGCGACCGCTTCCTCCTCCGGGCGCGCTTGTCGCCGCAAGAAGCGAGACGGCGTCCGATCTGCCGCCACTCTCGACCGCCGGCGCCGGCGCTGCGGAGGCCGAACTGTTTCCGCCTGCGACCGCGTTGGCGCGCCCAGAGGTGAGCCGCCGACGGATCGGTGGCGGCGCCAAGCTTTTTCCGCCTCCCGATCTTGTCGCCGAGAGAAAAGGCGAGGCCGCGCTTTCCTCCCAATAAGGTTCTGCGCTTCTCGTTAGGCTCCACTGAGTGCCGCGCGCGCGGCGGCGAGGCAGTCTTCCGGCGTCCCGCCGGCATCGATTTTGATCCAATCGATCGGGCCGGGGTCGCCCCGGAGTTGCTGCCGCAGAACCGCGACCGTCGCGTCCGACGCGTCGCCCCGGCGGCCACCGACGCGGCCTTCGAGCACGCCCGCCGGCGCGCCGAGCCACAGGCCGGTAAAGGGCACACCGGCCTTCTCTGCGACGGCGGCAAAGGCGCGGCGGTCTTCGGGTGAGAGCGAGACCGCGTCGACGAGCGCCGCGCTGCCGGCGGCGAGAGCGGCCGCGGCCTTTTCCCGGAGCATCGCGTAAACGCCGCGGCTGACGAGAGACCTGTAGGCGGAGGGCGGGAGCGGCGTCTCCGGCGCCACCCCCATGAGCCGCTTTCTGAGGACGTCGCTTCTCAGAACGCGTGCGCCGGGCCTTGCCCCGAGCTCCGGAGCCAGCCTCTGGGCGAGCGTCGTCTTGCCGGTCCCGCTCGGGCCGCCGACCGCGATGAGGCGAGGGCGAGCGGGCGCCAGGACCTCAAGGCCAAGCGCCAGATAGGCTCGGGCCTCGGAGAGGAGCTCGGGCTTCGTCTGCGGCTTTTCCATTGCCGCGATCGTCGCCGCCGTCACATGCGCCCGGATTGCCGCGCGCAACGAGATGAACAGCGGCAGGAGAGCAAGCCCCTCCTCCTCATCGGTCGAATCGAGATAGCGGTTGAGGACGCGGTTGGCGAAGGCGCCCTCTTTGCGGTGTTCGAGATCCATCAGGAGAAAGGCAAGATCGTAAAGGGTATCGATCGATGCGAGGCTTTCGGAGAATTCGAGACAGTCGAAGAGGGTCGGCCGCCCCTCGAAAAGGCAGATGTTGTTGAGATGAAGATCGCCGTGGCAGCGCCGGACCTTGCCTTCCTTGCGTCGCGCCTCGATCAGGGCTCCAAGAGAGGCGATCCGCGCCCTCGCTTCTCGGCCGATCGCGGCCACGCCCTCCTCGCTGAAGAGCCCTCTGGGCGCAGCGGAAAGGCAGCGGTCGTTTTCCTCGACAGTGGCGAGAAGCTCCGCAGCGCCTCCGAATAGAGGGCGCCTTTCGGCCGTTTCGTGAAACCGGGCGACTTCGTCGGCGAGGCTCTCCATGAGAGAGGCCGAGAGCCGCCCCGCGCGGGCGAGGCGATCGAAGAGGAGTTCCTCGTCGAAGCGGCGCATGACGACGACCCAATCGACCGCTTCGCCGCGGGCCCCAAAGCCGATGCGGCCTTTCGCGTCGCGGGAAAGGGGGCAAACCTCGAGATAAAGGCGGGGCGCGGTGCGGCGATTGAGGGCGAGTTCGGCCTCGCACGCTTCACGCCGGCGCTCCGAAGTCGAAAAATCGAGATAGGGATAGCGGACCGCCCGCTTCAGCTTGTAGACGGTTTTCCCGGCGAGAAAAACCATCGAGATGTGGGTTTCGACGATGTCGACCCGATCGCCACCGGCTCCGTAGGAAGAAGGCTCTCGCAAAAAGGCGATCGCCTCGCTCTGATCCTCGTTCATCGCCTTTCCCTTGACGGAGCAGAATGCGGGTATAAACGCCAAAGCGGTGGAGAGAATCGCAATTCCGTCGTAGAAGCCTCGGGCTGCTCCTCGCCGCAGGGAGACCCCCATGCCGTCCCGCACGCTCCTCTTTCTCTCGCTTTTCCTTCTCGCCGCTCTCCCGGCTCGGGCGCAAGAGCCCATGCCGGGTGCTGAGAGCGGGCGCAGCTTCTGCCAACAGTCCGTCTCCTTTCGTCTCGCCCATCGCTCGCGCGTCGCCAAACCCTACCGGCGCTTTGTCGGGATCTGGGGGGACGGCGCGTGGGATCCCCGCACCTGCGCCGCTCTCATCGTCGAAGACGTCCGGCCGAACGGGATCGCCTCGATCGTCTATGTCTACGGTCCGATGGGCCCGCAGCAGCCGGGTCCCGGCGGGGTCTTGCACGGCACCGGCGTGATCCGCGACGGCGCGCTCAAGTTCGAAGACGCGGAAGGCGACGAGTTTACGTTTCGTCCGGGCATCGTCGATCTCAACGGCGAGATGGTGACGGCGCAGGGTCAGAGTTACCGATCGACGTTCAAAGAGAGCTTTTAGCGCAGGCGAGGCTGCGTCTCGAAGCCGGAACCTTCGCCCCTTCTCGGAGATCTGCCGCTCGGCGGCACTCGCAGGGCCGACACACGCGGAGGGCCGAAGTTGACGCTGCGGCAACTCGTTCCTAGATTTCGGCACGGGTCAAGGTTGGGTGCAGACGGCGGATCGCGTATCGGGGCAGGTTCGCGCCCCCGGCCGCCGGCAACGACATCAGGACGCGGTTAGAATCGTGGCGGAGCCAGCAACACATCTTCGGCCGGTGCCTCCCGAGGCGCCTTTCAAAAAGGGTTCGCCCGTCGAGATCCCGTCGCCGATCGCCGAACTCAACTTGAGGAGCCGCGAAATCTTCCGCATGATCGTCGATGGTTATGTCGCCACCGGCGAGCCGGTCGGTTCGCGCACGCTCTCGCGCCGCCTCGAACACAACCTGTCGCCGGCGACGGTCCGCAACGTGATGGCGGATCTCGAAGAACTGGGTCTGCTTTACGCGCCGCACACCTCGGCCGGCCGCCTGCCGACCGAGGCCGGTTTGCGCCTTTTTGTCGACGGTCTTCTCGAAATCGGCCATCTCGACGAAGAGGAGCGCCGCAATATCGAAAGTCTCGCCGCCGCCCGCGGCAAAAGCCTTTCGCAGATGCTGGAGAGAGCGAGCGAGGCGGTCTCGGGGCTTTCGCATTGCGCCGGGATCGTCCTTGTCCCGAAGCACGAGCGGCCGCTCAAACATCTCGAATTCGTGCATTTGGGGCCCGGGCGTGCGCTCGTCGTTCTCGTCACCGAAGACGGGCTCGTAGAGAACCGGGTCATCGAAGTGCCCCTCGGCCTGCCGCCCGCCTCTCTCGTCTCTGCCGCCAACTATTTGAATGCGCGGCTCGTTGGGCGAACGCTCGAAGAGGCGAAGGCCGATGTTCTGGCGGAGATCGAGTCGCAGCGCGCGCAGCTCGACGAACTGACGAGCCGGCTCGTCGAGACGGGCCTCGCAAGCTGGGCGGGAGGCGAGGAAGGGAGCGCCGTCATCGTGCGAGGCCAGGCCAATCTCCTCGACGACGTCACCGCGATTGCCGATCTTGAAAGGCTGCGGCGGCTCTTCGAAATGCTTGAAGCCCGCGAAACGATCGTGCGCCTCTTGGAGGCGAGCCGGCGGGGCGAAGGGGTTCAGATCTTTATCGGCGCCGAAAACGCGCTGTTCGGGGTTGCCGGCTGCTCGGTGGTGATCGCCCCTTACCACAATAGCCGCGCCCAGATTTTAGGCGCGATCGGGGTGATCGGGCCGACCCGCATCAATTATGCGCGAATCATTCCGATGGTGGATTACACCGCGAAAGTGATCGGGCGTCTGATGGGATAAAGCGATCGATGGACGACACCAACAAGGATACCGCAGAAGAAAAGCCGGCGGAGGAGCCGGTGCCGGCGAACGCCAACGGCGAGGAGCTCGCGCAAGAGCCGCCTTCGGTGGAAGAGCGCGTGGCGCAGCTCGAGGCCGAGCTCTCTGACATGAAGGATCGCATGCTGCGCGCCCTTGCGGACGCCGAAAATACCCGGCGCCGCGCTCACCGCGAGCGCGAGGAGACGCAGAAATACGCGATCGCCGACTTTGCGAGAGAGCTTCTGAGCACGGCCGACAATCTCCGCCGCGCGCTCGAAGCCGTGCCGGAATCCGAGGTCCGCGACGCGCGCACGCAAAGCCTTTTGGCCGGCGTCGCCGCAACCGAGCGCGAGCTCCTCTCGGTCTTCGAACGCCGGGGCATCCGCCGCCTCGATCCCAAAGGCGAGCGTTTCGACCACAACTGGCATCAGGCCATTTACGAGGTGGAGAGGGACGGAGTCCCCGGCGGGACGATCGTCGAGGTTCTGCAACCGGGCTACGTCTTGCAAGACCGGCTCTTGCGCCCGGCGATGGTTGGGGTCGCCAAGGAAAGGCAGAAGCCCGCCCCTGCGGCAGAGGCGCGGGGCGAGGAGCAACCGGGCAGGCCGCAGGCCCGGTGACGGCGACGGCGGAACTCGCGGCGCGCGAGCCGGTTGTCGGGCGAAGCGCGCCCACATATATAACCGAAGTCGCTGCGAGGCTCCGAGGGATAATCATTTTCCGGGGGACAGGACGGTGCTTTTCAAGGGCCGCCCGGTCCTGCTCTTGACGAGAGGTTTCCATGAGCAAGGTCATCGGTATCGATCTCGGCACCACGAATTCCTGCGTCGCCGTGATGGAGGGCAAGAATGCGAGGGTGATCGAGAACACCGAGGGGATGCGCACCACGCCATCGATGGTCGCGTTCACCGATTCGGGCGAGCGCCTCGTCGGCCAATCGGCGAAGCGCCAGGCCGTGACCAATCCCGAAAATACGTTTTTCGCGATCAAGCGTCTGATCGGCCGCCGCTTTACCGATCCGCTGGTCAAGAAGGACATGGAGCTCGTTCCTTACAAGATCATCAACGGCGAGAACGGCGACGCCTGGGTCGAAAGCCGCGGCAAGAAATACGCCCCTTCGCAGATCAGCGCCTTCATCCTGCAAAAGATGAAGGAGACGGCGGAGGCGTATCTCGGCGAGACGGTGACCCAGGCCGTCATCACCGTGCCCGCCTATTTCAACGACAGCCAGAGGCAGGCGACCAAGGACGCCGGACGCATCGCCGGACTCGAGGTCTTGCGCATCATCAACGAGCCGACGGCGGCCGCTCTTGCCTATGGGATGGAGAAAAGAGGAACCGGCACGATCGCGGTTTACGATCTGGGCGGCGGCACCTTCGACATCTCGGTTTTGGAGATCGGCGACGGCGTTTTCGAAGTCAAATCGACAAACGGCGACACCTTTTTGGGCGGCGAGGATTTCGACAAGAAAGTGATCGACTACCTCGCGGAAGAGTTCAAGAAAGACCAGGGAATCGATCTCCGGAACGATCGCCTCGCCTTGCAAAGGCTCAAGGAAGCGGCTGAAAAAGCCAAGATCGAACTCTCTTCCTCGATGCAGACCGAGGTCAATCTGCCGTTCATCACGGCGGACCAGCACGGGCCGAAGCACCTCAATATCAAGCTGACGCGGGCAAAGCTCGAAGCGCTCGTCGACGATCTCATCGAGCGGACGATCGGTCCCTGCAAGAGCGCCCTCAAGGATGCGGGCTTGAAGCCGCCCGAGATCAACGAGGTCATCCTCGTCGGCGGCATGACCCGCATGCCCAAAGTGATCGAGACCGTAAAGCAGTTCTTCGGCAAGGAGCCCAATCGCGGCGTCAATCCCGACGAGGTCGTTGCCGTCGGCGCGGCGATCCAGGCGGGCGTCTTGAAGGGCGAGGTGAAGGACGTTCTCCTTCTCGACGTGACGCCCTTGTCGCTCGGCATCGAGACTCTGGGCGGCGTCTTTACCCGGCTCATCGATCGCAACACGACGATCCCGACCAAGAAGAGCCAGATCTTCTCGACCGCCGAGGACGGCCAGACGGCGGTGACGATCCGCGTCTTCCAAGGCGAGCGCGAGATGGCCGCCGACAACAAGCTTTTGGGCCAGTTCGATCTCGTCGGCATTCCGCCGGCACCGCGCGGCATCCCGCAGATCGAGGTGACCTTCGACATCGACGCCAACGGCATCGTCCAGGTTTCCGCGAAGGACAAGGCGACGAGCCGGGAGCAGCAAATCCGCATCCAGGCCTCGGGCGGACTTACCGAGGGGGACATCGAGCGCATGGTCAAGGACGCCGAGGCGCATGCCGAGGAAGACAAGAAGCGGCGCGAACTCGTCGAAGCCAAAAATCACGCCGATGCGCTGATCCACACCACCGAGAGGACGATCAAGGAAGCGGGCGACAAGCTGCCGCCAGCCGAGCGCGGGCCGGTCGAAAGCGCGATCCAGGCGTTGAAAGAGGTGGTCGGGGGGGACGATCTCGACGCCATCAAAGAGAAAACCGAGGCACTGGCGCAGGTCTCGATGAAGCTCGGGGAAGCGATGTACCGGGCCGGCCAAGCCCAGCAGACGCAGCAGGCCCAGCAGGGTCCGGGCGGCGAGAGCGGCGGTCAGGGGGCCGGCGGCGAGAAGGTCGTCGACGCCGATTTCGAAGAGGTCGATGAACAGAAAAAGCGCGGTTCGGGCTAGATCTTTTCTCTTCGGGAGGCAAGGATGGGAGGCGTCGGGTTCGGCGGATCGCTTCCGTTGACGGCCGCGAACAACCTCCACGGCACGTTCGTTTATGGCTAAACAGGATTACTACCAGACCCTCGGCGTTTCGAAAGCAGCCAGCGGGGAGGAGATCAAGCGGGCCTACCGCAAGCTCGCGATGCAATACCACCCCGACCACAATGCGGGAGACAAGGGGGCCGAGCAGAAATTCAAAGACATCAGTGAAGCCTATGACGTTCTGAAGGACGAGCAGAAACGCGCCGCTTACGACCGCTATGGCCATGCCGCCTTCGAGCAAGGGGGCGCGCGCGGGCCGGGCGATTTCGCCTTTACGGGCGGCTTTGCCGACATCTTCGACGAGGTGTTCGGCGAATTCATGGGCGGACCGCGGCGGCGCGATGGGTCGAGCCGCGGCAACGATCTGCGCTACAATCTCGAAGTCACGCTCGAAGAGGCGTTCCGCGGCAAACAGACGACGGTCCGCGCTTCCACTCTCGTCAATTGCGAACACTGCCACGGCACGGGTGCGGAGCCCGGTTCGAAACCGGTCTCCTGTCCGACCTGCCACGGCCGGGGAAGGGTGCGCACAACCCAGGGATTTTTCACGATTGAACGGACCTGCACGAGCTGTCAGGGAGCGGGTCGCGTGATCGAAAAACCCTGCCGGCCCTGCGGCGGCCAAGGGCGGGTGCGGCGCGAAAAGTCGTTGTCGATCAACATCCCGCCCGGGGTCGAGGACGGCACGCGCATTCGCCTCGCCGGCGAAGGCGAGGTCGGTTTGCGCGGCGGCTCACCGGGCGATCTTTACCTTTTTGTCAGCGTCGCCCCGCACCGGCTCTTTCAGCGCGAGGGCGCCAACATCCATTGCCGGGTGCCTCTGCCGATGACGACGGCCGCCCTCGGAGGGGTTGTCGAGGTGCCGACCGTCGACGGCGGACGCGCCCGCATCACGGTGCCTCAAGGGACCCAGTCCGGCCACCAGTTCCGCCTCAAAGGCAAGGGCATGCCCGTTCTGCGCTCGACCGCGCGCGGCGACATGTATATCCAGGCGATCGTCGAAACCCCGGTCAATTTGACGAAGCGCCAGCAAGAGCTTTTGCGCGAATTCGAAAAAGACGGCAATCGCGGCACCCATCCCGAAAGCGAGGGCTTTTTCGCCCGCGTCAAGGAATTTTTCGAGGATCTGCGGGAGTAGAGTGCGGCCTGCACTCAGGACCGTCATGCGCGGGCTGACGGCCCGGGCCGACCATCGGGCCCCGGCGTTTCGGTACCCCTCGGTGCGCTTTGGCTAGGAGAATGAGACGCACGTCAAAAGAGGAGTTCTTCGCCTTCTTTCGCCAGCGGTTGGCGAACTTGAAGCAAATCGAGGATCTCGCACCCGCCCAGAAGGTGCGGACGGCGGGCAGTTTTAACCCAGAGATCAATGTACTGCTGGGCGTCGCACTCGACGCCCTCGCCAAGTACTGGGCGATTAGCCGGAATCTCGCTTTCCCCACCCTCGCAGAATGCTTCGGACAGTTCCTCGCGACTCACGCTGGCCACGCGTGGGGCAAATGCAGCCACTTGGACCTCCTGGGACGAGCCTCGAAAGAGGCTCGGGCCGCGAGCGCGGGCCACCATCCCAATGCTCAGGAGCTATTGGACCCGGTGCGGCAAAAGGGGGAGCTTTGCGACACCCTGCATCAAGTTCTCGGGCCGCTGGTCTGGACCCCGTCCGTGATCTCATGGACTCACGATCCCGACCTGAAGACCTTGGCAAAACACGCGCGGATCTCTGCGGCTGGCATCTCGCGAGATTGGCTGCGCCGAAGCCGTTACGGCGAGATTCTTTATCGGCACTGGCGCAGCGGCTGGATTCACGCTCTCGATCCCGATCCGGAATTGCTGACGGAGTACCACCTCATCCTGGACCCCGACCACCCCCCTCATTATGTCTTGCATAATCACGCGCGTGTCCTGGCCATCCCGACGGAGTTTATCCTCGCGAGCTTCGAACGGGCCTTGCGGGCGTTCGAGGCGGAGATCGCGGACGGCGCACAAATGGCGCTCGAGGCATGACAGCAGGACGGAGCGGAAAGGGCGTCCACTCGAGACTCCACTGACCCCCGTGGCCGGGCTTGGCCCGGCCACCCACGACTTTATTGCTGCCACAGCAACTTTCGGCGACACTCTTCGCGATGGGCGGGTGGGTCTACATCATGACGAACCGGCTGAACGGCACGCTTTATGTCGGCGCGACGGTCGATCTCGCTCGGCGCGTCTGGGAGCACCGGGAAGGCGTCGTCGAAGGATTTACGAAAAAATATGGCCTAAAGCGGCTCGTCTATGCCGAACACCACTCGGATATTCTCGTGGCAAAGCAGCGCGAAATGAACATCAAGCACTGGCCGCGGGCGTGGAAGGTGCGACTGATCCATCAGCAAAATCGGGACTGGGACGATCTTTACGATCGCTTGATTTGAAGTCGTGGATGGCCGGGACACGCCCGGCCCCGGGGATGTGCCATGGACTGCGCCCCTTCCCCCCTTGGCCGGCCTTGGGCCGGCCATCCACGTCTCTGGCTTCGGTGCTGTGTAAGAAGTCGTGGGTGGCCGGGACAAGCCCGGCCACAGGGATGTGCCATGGACTGCGCCCCTTCCCCCCTTG
>JAKAOO010000140.1:0-5733 GCA_021812165.1 Pseudomonadota bacterium
TCTTACCACTAGATCTTGCGTCTTGCGTCATGCCCGGACCTGTTCCGAGCATCCACGAAGCGAGTGAAAACTAGTCATATTTCGGCACGTGGATGCCCACGGAACACGTCCGTGGGCTGAAGGCCCACGGGTCAAGCCCGGCCATGACGGCTAAATGCTGATTCCACCGGAAGCAGAGGAATAAGCCATTTCATGCAATTTATAACGACGACCAAGCCGCGATCGACAATCGAGTCACTCGGCTTCATGTCGAGTTCAACGACGGGGCCTGCGGAACGGTCGAAATATTCCCACGGCTCAAGGGCCCCGTATTCGAGCCGCTACGCGACGAGGCGGTGTTCCGGCAGGTAGCGATAGACGCGTTCGGCGCAGTCTGTTGGCCGAACGGTCCCGATCTCGCCCCCGACGCGATGTATGCCCGGATCACGGGCAGGCCGCTCTTCGGAGAGGCCGGCTCGCGGGGGAAAAAGAGACCTGCCTCTGCGGTGGGCTGAGCCACCCTCCTACGCCTCGGCTTGCCCCGCTTTGGCGGCGCTGCTATATGCCGGCCGCCCGCCGTCATCAAGAGCCGCCGAGGAGAGCGCGAATGCTTGAGAGCCCCGACTACAAGGTCGCCGACCTCTCGCTTGCCGATTGGGGAAGGCGCGAGATCGGACTAGCCGAGAGCGAGATGCCGGGCCTGATGGCGCTGCGCGAAGAATTCGGCGCAACCCGGCCGCTTTCCGGCGCGCGCATCGCCGGCTGCCTCCACATGACGATCGAGACCGCCGTCTTGATCGAGACGCTCTTCCATTTGGGCGCTACGGTGCGCTGGAGCTCCTGCAACATCTTTTCGACCCAGGACCACGCGGCGGCGGCGATGGCCCGGCGCGGGGTACCGGTCTTTGCCTGGAAAGGCGAGACCGAGGAAGAATACGAATGGTGCATCGAGCAGACCTTTTTGGGACCCGATGGCTGGACGCCGAATATGGTGCTCGATGACGGCGGCGATGCGACGCGCATGCTGCACGAGAAATTTCCGCAGCTTCTGAAAGAGCTTCGCGGGATCTCCGAGGAAACGACGACGGGCGTCAACCGGCTTTATCAGATGATGCGCGCGGGCACGCTCCAGGCGCCGGCATTCAACGTCAACGACAGCGTCACCAAGTCGAAATTCGACAACCTTTACGGCTGTCGCGAGAGCCTCGTCGACGGCATCAAGCGCGCCACCGATGTGATGATCGCCGGCAAGATCGCCGTGGTGTGCGGCTACGGCAATGTCGGAAAAGGCTCCGCGGCGAGCCTCAGAGGCCTCGGCGCGCGCGTCATCATCACCGAGATCGACCCGATCTGCGCCTTGCAGGCGGCGATGGAGGGGTTCCAAGTGATGACGATGGAGGAAGCGGCGCCGATCGCGGACATCTTCGTCACCGCGACGGGAGACGTCGACGTCATCACCATCGACCACATGCGGGTGATGAAGGACCGCGCGATCCTTTGCAACATCGGCCACTTCGACAGCGAGATCGCGATCGCGGCCTTGCGCAATTACCGCTGGGAAGAGGTGAAGCCGCAAGTGGACGAGGTTGTCTTTCCGGACGGCAAGCGGCTCATCGTTCTCGCCAAGGGGCGGCTCGTCAATCTCGGTTGCGCGAGCGGGCACCCGAGCTTTGTCATGAGCGCCTCGTTCACCAATCAGGTTCTGGCCCAGATCGAACTCTTTACGAACCCCGGCAAGTACGAGAAGAAAGTTTACGTCCTGCCGAAGCATCTCGACGAAAAAGTCGCGCTGCTCCACTTGCCAAAGCTCGGCGTGAAGCTCACCCGTCTCACCGAAGCCCAAGCCCGATATATCGGCGTCGAGCGCTCAGGGCCGTTCAAGCCGGATCTTTACCGCTATTGACGAAGAGCCGGGCGCGCTCATTCTGCCCTTGCCCTTTCTTCTTTTGTTAAAACCCTTCATGATTGATGGGCGTACCAGGTTTGCCACTGGGCGACCGCCTTCGAAGAGGCAGAGGGAAAGAGGAGGTGATAGAGCTCGCGGGTGCGCTCGTCGTCGTCGCCGCCGCCGCGGCGCTCGTGTTCCTTTTGCGGCGCAAACGCGCCCGGCTTCTCGTGGCAGAGGAGAAAAATCCGGGCTCGCAAGCGCCGGAGAACGATCTTGAGAGCCTCATCGAGGCCTTGCCGGCCGCCGCCTTTCGCTGGCGCCCCGGTGCCGATGCGGCAGCCGATGCGCTGCCCCTCGCCACCGCGGTGGCCGGCGTAAGCTACGCGGAGCTCCTCGCCCGCCTCCCCGCCGACGCCGCCGCCCTCATCGAGCGCGAGCGGCGATCGCTCACCAGCGAGAAACCGTCTTTTTCGGCGACGGCGGCCGCGGCGGGCGCGCGATACGCCGTCGAAGGGCGGCGGCTCCAAGCGGGCGGAAGCGTCCTCTGGTTCCTCGACGTCACCGCGGTAGCGGCGGCGGAGGCGGCTCGCGCCGAAGCCGAGACCACGCTTTGCCGCGAGCTTTTCGAGGCGCTGCCGATCCCGGTTTGGCGGCGCGGTCCCGATCTTGGGCTCGAGGATTGCAACCCCGCCTACGCGGCGGCGCTCGATGCGACGCGCGAGAGCGTTCTCGCCGAAGCTCGCGAACTCGCCCCCTTGAACCCGTCGAAGGGCGGCGCCCGCGACAACGCTCAGCGTCCGGCAAAAACGACGCCGCAAAGCGAGAGGCGCCACGTCGTCATCGGCGGCTCGCGGCGGCTCCTCGAAATCACCGAGTTGCCGAGCGCCAAAGGCGGCAGCATCGGTTTCGCGATCGATCGCACCGACCTCGAGACGCTGGAGGCCGAGCTTGCCCGCCATATCAGCGCCCACGCCGAGGTGCTCGAAAACATCCACGCCGCGGTCGCCATCTTCGGGGCCGATCGGCGTCTCATCTTTTATAATTCCGCTTACGCGTCGTTCTGGGGCCTCGAAGAGGATTGGCTTTCCACTTCGCCCCTTCTCGACGAGGTGCTGGAGCGCTTGCGCGAGAAGCGCCGCATCCCGGAAGTCGCGGATTTTCGCGCCCATAAACGCCAGCGCTCGGAACTCTTCACTTCGCTCATCGAGCCGCAACAAGAGCTTCTGCATCTCCCCGACGAGCGCACGCTCTCCCTTCTTATCTCGCCGCATCCCTTTGGCGGGCTGACCTTCCTTTACGAGGACGTGACCGACCGCCTCGCGCTCGAACGTTCCTACAACACCTTGACGGAGGTTCAGCGCGCCACTCTCGATCACCTTTCCGAGGGGATCGCGGTCTACGGCAGCGACGGCCGCTTGAAGCTGCACAATCCCGCCTATCGGAAAATCTGGGGGCTGTCGCCCGAGGATGTCGCCGGCGAACCGCATATCGGCGAGATCGTCGAGAAGACGCGCGCTTATCTCGACGACGGCAAGGATTGGGCGGCGACAAAGCGGGATTTTATCGCCAAGATCACGGAAGCGGCGCCGGTGAGCGGCAGGCTCGAGCGGCGCGACGGCTCGGTCCTCGAAGTCGCGAGCATGCCCCTTCCCGACGGCAACGTGCTGCTCTCTTCGCTCGACGTGACCGACACCGCGCGGGTCGAACGCGCGCTTCGGGAAAGGAACGAGGCGCTGGAGACGGCGGCGCGGCTCAAAAGCGAATTCATCGCCAATGTCTCCTATGAGCTCCGCACGCCCTTGAATGCCATCATGGGCTTTGCCGAAATCCTCACCAACCAGTATTTCGGGCCGCTATCTCCGCGCCAGCTCGAATACAGCAGCGGCATCCTCGAAGGCTCGCAGCAGCTGATGGCGCTCATCAACGACATCCTCGATCTCGCGACCATCGAGGCGGGCTATATGGTCCTCGATGTCGCCGCGATCGATGTCCGCAAGATGCTTCAGGCCGTCCTCGCCCTCACTCGCGAGCGGGCGCGCGATCGCGAGCTGTCGCTCCAGTGCCACTGTCCCGCCGATCTCGGCCGCATCGAGGGGGATGAAAAGCGGTTGAAGCAGGCGCTTTTCAACCTCGTTTCCAACGCCATCAAATTCACCCCCGCGGGAGGGAAGGTGACGATTTCGGCCGAACGCGCGCCGGGCGAACTGTTGCTCAGCGTCGCCGACACCGGACGAGGGATCGCCCAGGCGGACCAGGGCCGGATCTTCGAGAAATTCGAGCGCGGCGACCCCAAAGACCGCCAATCGGGCGCCGGTCTCGGCCTCTCGCTCGTCAAAAGCTTTATCGAGCTGCACGGCGGCACCGTGACCCTCGATTCGGCTCCGGGAAAAGGCACGCGCGTCACCTGCCGCCTGCCGCTCGCTCCGCGATCGACGGGCGCCGCGGCGTAAGTGGCGCCGTGCTCAGCACCGTTGTCAGGGCGAGCTCCAGGGTTAGGGCGCGATGATGGTCGTCGCGGCGGGCGCAGCTCGCCATGCTGATCGAAGGCATCGATTGACGCTCGCTGGCGCGCGTCTGGCGGCCGGGTCCGCCCGGATCAGGCTGTCGGCGTCAGTGTGAGAGGAGATCCGGCCTTCGACTTCCCGTATTCGTCGGCATACTCATTCATGATCGCTTCGATGATGCGGCCGATCCTCGCGTAATCGGCCTCGCTCAAATTCGCGAGCGAGGCGCGGGCCGACGGATGCAGCGTCCCGAACCCCCTGCCCGGCAGAAGCACGACGCCGCCCTCCTTTGCGAGGCGGAACAGGATCTCGAGCGGGTTCTTGCTGCGCAGCAGCCAATCGACGAAGTCCTGCCCGTAGCGTTGAGCGCCGAGGGTCTCGAGGTCGAGGATAGTGTAGTAGTAGACACCGTTCGGAATTCGCGGCGCCGCAAACCCCAACTCGCGATAGAGCGTGTCGTGACGCCGGCGGATCATGCCCTTGATGGCTTTCTTGTAAGCGTCGCGATCGTCCATGAGGCCGTAGAGAGCAAAGAGCGCCATCTGCACCTGCTGCGGCGTCGAGAGGCCGGCGGTGTGGTTGAGCGCGACGTTGCGGCTATCCGCTGCCAGCCGGTCGATGAACTTCAATTTGCGCGGTTCGACCGCGAGCGAGCCGTAGCGGCGATCGAGCGCGGCGAGCTCGGTTTGCGGCAATGCGGAAATCGCTCGGTCCAGCACATTATCCTGATGCAATGCGACGACGCCGAGACGCCATCCGGTGGTTCCGAAGTATTTCGAAAAGGAGTAAACAAGAATCGTGTTTCTCGGGCATAAGGAGAATAACGAAACGAAATCGTCGGCAAAGGTGGCGTACACGTCGTCGCTGACGATCATCAAGTCCGGCCGGTGGCCGGCGACGATGTCGGAAATCTTCTGAAGGCCGTGCCGGCCGATCTTGACCGATGCCGGGTTGCCGGGATTGACGAGCAGAAACGCCTTGATGCGAGGGTCGAGCAATTTATCGAGCTCCCGGTCGGGGTACTGCCAACCGACCTCGGGATCGGCCTCGATCGGCACCTCGACGAGCCGAAAATCGCCGAGACGCGGGATTTCGATATAGGGCGTGAAGATCGGCATCCCGACCGCGATCGCGTCACCGGGAAGCAGCAGCCTGTTTTCGCGCAGCGAGTTGAAGATGTAGGTAATCCCCGCGGTGGCGCCTTCGACCGCGAACAGGTCGATCGCTTGGCTCGGCGCGCGCCCGTCGATGATCTCCCGCAAAACATAGTGGCGGACGATTTGCTCGGTGTGCGCGAGGATCCGGACAGGCGCGGGATAGGTGCAGCCGAGCACACCTTCGACCAGCTCGTGCAAAAACTCC
>JAKAOO010000140.1:5743-9607 GCA_021812165.1 Pseudomonadota bacterium
AAACTCCTCGCCATCGAAACCGAGCCGGTTGCGCCCGTAAGAAACCGCAGCGCCGAGGAAAGCGACGCCCGGCACGCTGCGCCGGTCCCGAGTGAAAATATCGAAGCGTGCCGTGATCCCCTCCCCCTTCGGCAATCCGCCGACGGCTTCGGGCATGCCGGCAGACGAGCGCTCGGCTTCTTCCATTGCGAACAGACCCAGCTGGAAGAACGCATGCCGCGGTTCTGTCGCAAGAAAATTCGGATTTCCGCGCCCGGCATTCAGCATGATCCGCTCCCCCTGGCTGGAGGCGAGCCCGATCAGCGCGTCCTTCAGCTCGAAAGGGCTGAGCGCGGACATTTTGTCGAGATCGATGAAATCCATCGTAGGCCCCGGCGAAGAATGCCCAAGAATGATCCATGGGCGCGTGGTGCTCGCCTTGCGATGGATCAACCCCGATCGTCGATCGCCGAACGGGACAAGGATAGAGTGGCCCGCCACTTCCTAGGGGCTTTCGGCGACCGGCCGCGCGGCCGGCTTCGGCGCGATCGGCAAAGAGGCTTATGCCCCGGCCTGCGCAAGGTGCGCGAGAAACCAGCCGCGCGCGTGCGCAACCACCGCTTCGAGCGCGCCGGGCTCCTCGAAGAGATGCGTCGCGCCGGGCACCACCGAAAGCTCTTTCTCGCAGCGCAACTCGGCAAGTGCCGCGCGATTGAGAGCGAGCACCGCATCATCGTCGCCGCCGACGATCAAGAGGGTCGGGGCCTTCACGGCGTCGAGTGCCGGCCCCGCGAGATCCGGGCGGCCGCCGCGCGAGACGACGGCCGCAACCCGCTCGCCTTCGGCCGCCGCCGCGACGAGGGCCGCGGCCCCGCCGGTGCTGGCGCCGAAATAGCCGATCGCGAGATCCGCCGTCTCCGGGTCCTGCCGCACCCAGGCAGTCGCCATCCGCAAGCGCTGCGACAGGAGTGCGATGTCGAAGACGTTGCGCCGGTCAGCCTCCTCCTCAACCGTCAAGAGATCAAACAACAACGTGGCAAGGCCGCTCTCGCGCAGGGCTCGCGCGACGAAGGTGTTGCGCGGGCTGAACCGGCCGCTGCCGCTGCCATGCGCAAAGAGGACGATGCCCTTGGCCTGGGCGGGCACGCCGAGAAGCCCTTCGAGCCCGATCGGCGGCAGGGTGACGGTGCGGATCGGTCGCCCGGCGGGTTGCTGCGGGGCCATAATCAGCTCCCCGACAAAGTCCGGCGCGTCCCGTCCCTGTGCCCGTTGCTGCGAGGAGCGGCGAACCGAAGCGGGTACGGCCGTCCGTGAAACCGCTGGTGGGGCGCGACGGGCCGATTTGCCGGCGCCGAAAGGTCGATCTCTTCCATCTCGATCATGCCCGCATGGATGGTCCAGTCGCGGATGCCTTCGAGCCTCGCAAACCGCCTCTTCGCCGCCTCGGCCGCCCGTTCCGGGCTGCGTGCCAGGCGAATGACGATCGAGCGCTGGCAGCAGCGATAGAGCTGACGGCCGCGCGGTATTTCATTGATAAAGCAGACCCGATAGCTCGGCATCGGACGCCCTCCCTCTATCCGAGGGAAGCGCATGCTGGCAGGAAGACCGCGCGGGGTCTGTGATCTGCATCAATCGCGGCCTCTGTCGAGCGGTGTCCTGCCACCGAAAGAGCGTCGGTCGGATCAGCGACGCTGATCCGGCCATGACTGCGACGGGGTGCCGGCGCGGCTTGGCGAGCGCTTGATCTAGGTCATGGGAGTTTAGAAGCAAGACGCTATCTTCCGGCGGTTCGAGCATCTGGGCCACGCGCCGTGCCGGCCTGCGTCCCGGCATGTCTTCGAACTCGCGAATCGGGAGAGCCTCGATGCAGACCTATGCCATGCTGACCCGGCTGGAGCCCGACGGCTTGCAGTCGCCGACCGCCATCGAAGATTTGGAGCATCGGGTCATGGAGCATGTGCAGCTCGCATGTCCGACGGCGCAGTGGATCGGCAGCTATGCCGTGTGCGGGCCGTATGACTACCTCGACCTGTTCCGGGCGGAGAACCTCGACGATGCCAGCAAGATTTCGGCGATTGTCCGGACCTACGGTCACGCCCACACCGAGCTGTGGCCGGTCACCGAGTGGCCGCACTACAAAGCCGTAATTCGCGAACTCGGGATCGCACGGGCCTGAAGAGGCTCGCGCCGGCCGGGCCGCTTCAGCGCTTTCGTCCCTCTCCGGCGAGAAGCCCCGCACGCCCCTCATCGCCCTAAGCCGGGAGAAATTCGGTGGCGCACAAACAGGTCCTCTTCCGTTCGGCCGCCCGCGAGAAAATCCTGCGCGGCGCGACGCTGCTCTGCGACGCCGTGCGCGTCACCTTGGGCCCGAAATCGAAATCGGTGCTGATCCAGAAGAGCTGGGGTTCCCCAATCGTCTGCAACGACGGCGTGACAATCGCCAAGGAGTTCGATTTGAAGGACCCGGAAGAGAACCTCGGCGCCCAGATGCTGCGCCAGGCGGGCGAGAAGACGGGCGACGCGGTCGGCGACGGCACCAGCACCTCGATGGTCCTTGCGCATACAATGTTTGCCGACGGGGTGCGCAACGTCGTCGCCGGCGCCAGTGCGATCGACCTGAAGCGCGGCCTCGACCGCGGCGCCAAGGCGGCGATCGAGGCGCTGCGCGCGATGTCGCGCCGGGTCGGCACCCGCAAGGAGAAGGCGCAGGTCGCGACGATCTCGGCGCACAACGACCCGGCGATCGGCGACCTCGTCGCCGACGCGATGGAAAAGGTCGGCGGCGAGGGCGTCATCACGGCCGAAGAATCGAAGACCACCGAGACGACGCTCGAAGCCGTCGAGGGCATGCGGTTCGATCGCGGCTACATCTCGCCCTATTTCACGACCAACCCCGAAAAGATGAGCGCCGAGCTCGAAGACCCCTACATCCTCATCCACGAGAAAAAGCTGGCGGGGCTGGAGCCGCTGCTGCCGCTTCTGGAGGCGATCGTGCGCTCGGGGCGGCCGCTTTTGATCGTTGCCGAGGATGTCGAGGGCGAGGCGTTGGCGACCCTCGTCGTCAACAAGTTGCGCGGCGGCCTCAAGGTGGTCGCGGTCAAGGCGCCCGGCTTCGGCGACCGCAGAAAGGCGATGCTGGAGGATCTGGCCGTGTTGACCGGCGGCCAGGTGATGAGCGAGGAGATCGGCGTCAAGCTCGAAAACGCCACCCTCGAGATGCTTGGGACGGCGAAGCGGGTCATCGTGACGAACGCGGATACGACGGTCGTCGGCGGCGCCGGCGCCAAGGCCGAAATCGCGGGCAGGTGCACCCAGATCAAGAAACAGATCGAAGAAACGACCTCCGATTACGACCGCGAAAAGTTGGAGGAGCGGCTGGCGAAATTGTCGGGCGGGGTTGCGGTGATCCGCGTCGGCGCGCCATCCGAGGCGGAAATGAAGTCGCGCAAGGAAGCGCTCGACGACGCCATCAGCGCCACCAAAGCGGCGGTCGCCGAGGGCATCGTGCCGGGCGGCGGTTTGGCGCTCATCCGCTGCATCGACGCCGTCGCCGCCGAGGAGGAGCGCTCCGAGGGCGACGAGCGCACCGGCCTGCAGGTGCTGAAGCGCGCGCTCGAAGCCCCGACCCGTCAGATCGCCGAGAACTCGGCCGTCGACGGCGGCGTCGTGGTCAGCCGCATGGTGGGCGGCACAGGCAATTACGGGTTCGATGCGGCGAAGAAGGAATATGTCGATCTGGTCGAGGCGGGGATCATCGATCCGACCAAGGTCGTGCGCATCGCGCTCGAAAATGCGGTGTCGGTCGCGAGCGTCTTGCTGCTGACCGAGGCGACGATGACGGAGATCCCCGAGAAGAAGGAACCGCGCACGCTGGAGCCGGAGATG
>JAKAOO010000141.1 GCA_021812165.1 Pseudomonadota bacterium
GATCGGCTCGACGGCCGGATCCGGGCTCGCTGTAGGCGATTACGGCCTGCCGCCACGCCGGCTCGTCGAACGGATCGAGATATTCCGGAACCTCCCTGCCGACCTCCCGCAACTCGGGCAGGTCGCTGCACAGAACCGGGACCCCGAGTGCGAGCGCTTCGGCGACCGGCAGCCCAAAGCCTTCGGCGAGAGTGGGATACAAAAGCGCCCGCGCGCCGGCGAGGCAGCGCGCGATGGCGGCGTCCGCCACACCGGACCGCTCTTCGACGAGGCTCGCGAGCGGCTCGCTCCGCATTCGCCGCAAGACCTCGCGGCATTTCCAGCCGCGCCGTCCGAGGAGCACGAGGCGCGGAGCCTCGGGCCCGAAGGAACGGGCGAGCTTTTCCCAGATCTCCAGCAGCAGGCGGTGATTCTTCCGCGGCTCGATCGTCGAAAGGCACACAAAATATGAGGCCCTGGGCGGCCTTGGTGTCGGCGGCCGAACGAGACCGATGCCGAGCGGGGCGATAAGGGTCGGGATCTCTCGGCCTTCCTGCGCAAGCCGGCGCGCGAGCGCCCGCGCGGTTCCGGCCGAATTGACGATAACGCGATCGCCAAGCCGAGCGATCAAATCCAAGCGGCGGCGATGGCGGCCCGCCCCTCCCGAGCGCGCAAACTGTGGATATTCGATCGGGATCAGGTCATGGACGAAGAAGACGAATCTCGCCCCGGCGCGCTCTTTGAGCCGCAAAAGGGAGCCCCGGAACGGGAGGGGTTGATGCGAGACTTGGAGGTAGACGGCGCGACCCTTGAGCCTTTCGATATAGGCGTGAAGGGGGCCTTCACCCTCGCGGACGAGATGAAGCCGCAAGGCGCGGGCAAGCCTCGTCGCTTTCCGATAAGCGGCGAGGTTGCGCGCGGCGCCCGCCCATATGCGGTCGAGCGCCTCGACAAAAGCCGCAGCGGGCTCACGCGGAAGAAGCGCGCGCCGCCCCCACCATGCGGCAAAGCTCGAGCGAAGAGGTTCATTCGCGATCAGATGGCAGGCATAGGCAAGCTCGACCCGATCGATGCCGGTCGGCGGGAAACGCCCGGCCCGCCACAAGAGCCGAGACAGATCGAGAATGAGTTCGGCGGTCACGCCCCAGGCTCCGACAAAGCGGGTACCCAACGGAAATTCGGCCAATCTCGCCTAAGGAATTGTAATCGATCGCAGAGAGCGCGGCCGCTCTCGTGTCGCCGCTTGACAAACGAGCAAGCGGGCGCGGAACATCCGAAAGGGGTCGCGGCAGGGAACCCCGCGAAGTAGCAGTTCGCGGGGACTCGCGCGCGGCGCTCTCTCAAAAGGGGAAGGGCGATGGAATTCACGGATCGCACGATTGTCGTCACCGGTGGCGCCTCGGGGATCAACCGGGCGAACGCTTTCCTTCTTGCTCGCGAAGGGGCGCGGGTGATCATCGGCGATGTCGATGAAGCCGCCGGCAAGAGAGCGCAGGAAGAGGCGGCGCGCGAAAATCTCGCAATCGAGTATCTCCCGCTCGATCTGACCGACCGGGCGTCGATTGACCGTTTCGCCGCGGCGGCACTCGAAAAGAAGAGCCCTCTCGACGGGCTCGTCAATGGTGCCGGATGGGACGAGATCCAGCCCTTCCTCGAAAACTCATTCGAGATGTGGGATCGCGTCCTGGCGATCAACCTGATGGGCGCGATCCGGCTCACCCGCCGCGTGTTGCCGCCGATGGTCGAGGCGCGGGCCGGCAAGATCGTCAATGTCGCTAGCGACGCCGGGCGCGTCGGCAGCATGGGCGAGACCGTTTATGCCGCGGCAAAGGGCGGGCTCATCGCCTTTACCAAGTCTTTGGCCCGCGAGATGGCGCGCTATCAGGTAAAGGTCAATTGCGTCTGCCCGGGCCCGACCGACACGCCGCTCTTCCAACGCCAGCCGGAGCGGATCAAGGAAGCGCTGACCCGCGCGATCCCGTTCCGCCGGATCGGCCAGCCGATCGAGGTCGCGAATGCGGTGTCGTTCTTTTTGAGCTCCAAGAGCGACTACATCACGGGACAGGTTCTAAGCGTCAGCGGCGGCCTGACGATGAACGGTTGAAAGGACGCACGAGGCGAGGTTGGATGCCCTTCTCGTAGAGCGGCTCGACCGGACCACAAGGCGCATGAGGCTCCTCGCCTTCGCCCCGGCGAAGGTCAACCTTTACCTGCACGTGACCGGGCGTCGCGCGGACGGCTATCATCTTCTCGACGGCCTCGTCGCGTTCGCCGATATCGGCGATCGCCTCGAGGCGCGGCCCGGCGAGCGCCTCGAACTCGCGATCGAAGGGCCGCAGGCGGCGAGCCTTGACGCCGCAAACGAGGATAATCTCGTTGTGCGCGCCGCCCGCGCTCTCGCCGCGCATGGGGGAATCGCCCCCCGAGCGCGGCTCCTTCTCGAAAAGAACCTGCCGGTCGCCTCCGGTCTGGGAGGCGGTTCGAGCGATGCGGCCGCGGCGCTCAAGCTTCTCGCGCGGTTGTGGCGTCTCTCCATCGGCGAAAAGGCGCTCGCGGCCGTGGGCGCAACTTTGGGCGCCGATGTTCCGGCCTGCCTTTATGGCCGTCCGGTCTGGGTCGGGGGGATTGGAGAGCAGCTGGCGCCAGCCCCGGGTTTGCCCGAGGCCGGCATTCTTCTCGCGAACCCGGGCATCCCTCTGCCGACGGCGGCGGTTTATGCCGCGCGCACCGGCCCCTTCAGCGAACCCGGGCGTTTCCAGCCGATGCCGCAAGACGCCGTTTCCCTTGCCGAAAGGCTCAAATCCCGCCGCAACGATCTCGCCGAAGCGGCGACCCGCCTTCTGCCCGAGATCGGCGCAGTCCTCTCGCGCCTTGGCGCCCTCGACGGCGCCCTTCTCGCCCGGATGAGCGGATCGGGGGCCAGCTGTTTCGCCCTTTTTGAGGCTCGCGCCGCGGCCGAACGCGCGCGCCTCGCCCTCGCCCGGCTCGAACCTTCCTGGTGGTGCGCCGCCGGCAGCCTCGTGCCTTAGGCTCTCAAGAGGTCGCCAGAGGCACCATCGAGAGCTTGGCGTCGGTCGCCGGAATGTAGGCTTCGGGGAGGCCCAGCTCGCGGCGCACGATATTGGCGCCGCGGACGAGCGCGACCATCTTGTAGAAGGCGTGGATGCGGCTCATTGCCTGGCGGCCGAAGCCGCAGTCGCTCGTAAGGATCAGCCGTTCCGGCTCGATGTGTTTGAGGGCGCGGCGAACCAGATCGGCGATTTCCTCCGGCCGCTCTATCTGCAAAGTGCGATGGCTCACGACGCCGAGCGCGATCTTTTTGTCCTTCGAGATCATCGCGCCGAAATGTTCGAGGTCGAGGCCCTGGTTGAACGCGGCTTCGAACGTCAGCACGTCGACATCGAGGGAATCGAAATAGGGGAGCGCCGCCTTGTACGACTGATCGCGGCTTGCGACGCGCTGCGCCGCCGGACTGCCCCAGCAGGTGTGGCACCACACTTCGCATTTCTCTTTGAGGCCTTTGACCTCGAGATTGAACGCCTCGACCCACTCTTTGGGCCTGATCGCCTGCGTCGGATCGCCGACCATCTGGTGGATCGCAGGCTCTTCGATCTGGACGAGCGGCGCACCGGCGTCGGCAAGCGCGTGGTACTCCCGGTTGAGCGCAATCGAAAGGTCGAAAAGCAGCGCCCGCCGGTCCTTGTAATATTCGTCCGCCAGCATGAGCGAGAGGATCTGCGCCGAAATCGAGCCGATTTTGACCGGCCGATCGGTCATCGGCTGGATCGCCTTGTACGCGCGGTCGAGCTCTAACGAGGTTTCGCCGATCTTCCCGAGGACGGGCGGCGTCATGCGGGTTTCGATCACCTCCCACATGAGGTCGCCCGGCCCCTTGTCGGCCATGAACCCCGCCGGCTGGACCTCGACGCGCGGCGCCCCGATCCCGGCGATGCGTTCGGTCGCATAGCTGACCCAGCTTCGCCCGGCGACGTCGTCATCGAGCCTCGTGTCGCCATCGACCATGATGTCGATGCCGGCCTTATGCTGGGCGGCGACGTGAGAGGCGAGGCAGTCGATGTGCTGCTCGCGGTACGCGCGCTGCGAAAATCCTTGCGAAAGCGGCAGCCCGCGCAGGTTTTCCGTGTACCAACTCGGCCGCGGCAGCGCCCCCGTCGTGGTCGTCAGAAGCGCTTTCTCTTTCGTGGTGGTGAACATCCGGGTCTCCTCGCGCAAGGGACGCGCCCATCGCCAATCGGACGGAAAACATCGGCCATGAGGATGATCCCGTCATTCATGGTGATCGGGGCATCCCAATCGATCCTCATCCCGTCCCGGATCTCACTCTTTTTCGCCCTCATCGTCCCCTCCCGATCTGTCGCCGGCGCGCCGTCAAGGCTGCATCATCGCATCCTTCGACCCTTCGACAAGCTCAGGGCTCAGGACGGCATCCAGCGCACGACGCCGGCGACCCCATCGACGGCGACCGTCGATCCCTCGGGGATGCGCCGCGTCGCGTTCAACACTCCGAGCACCATGGGGATCCCGCGCTCGCGGGCGAGGGCGGCGAGATGGGAGGTGCTGCCTCCGAGTTCCGCCACCACCCCGGCGGCCAGAGGCAGAACCGGGGCGAGCGCCGGCCCCGCCACCTGGGTCACGAGGATCTCCCCAGGGGCGAGCCGCCCGAGTTCGCATTCGCAGGTGACGACGCAAGCGCGCCCTTCGCCCCAGCCGACGCCGGACGGCTGGCCCAAAAGACGCGGGTGCTGAAGCCAGAGTTCGTCCGCAACCTGCGCGCGGCTCGCGACAACGAGAGGGCGCGCCTGAACGAGCTTGAAACCTTCGTCGTCCATCGCCCATTCGATCTCGACCGGCTCGCCCATGACCGTCTCGACCCGGCGCAAGAGCCGGCCCAGTTCCTCCGCCTCTTCGCGATCGAGGCAAGGCGAAAGGGCCGCGTCGCGCGCATGCGCGGCGCGCCGGCCGCGATGCCCGCGCGCGCAGCCCGGCTCATGATGCGCGCGGCCGGTTTCGTTGCGGATCATCTTGCCGTCGGGAGCGATCTCGATGTGGTCCGGAACGACCTCGCCTTGGGCGATCGCCGAGCCGAGGCCGGGGCTCGCGCTCAAGATCATGCCGCCTTCGGCCGTCCGGCTGAGGCCGCCGCCCGAGAAGCGCGCCCTGACGAGGGGCTGGATGATGACCGCCATCGCGCTCTCGGCGGGATCGAGATCGTGGCTTGCCATGTAGCGAAGCGCCCGATTCGACCATAAGGAGGCCCAACAGGCGCGCACGGCCGTCAAGAAATCCGCCTCGCTCCGAAGCCCGAGATAGCTGTCGAACTGGCCGGCAAAGCTCGCCCCCAAACGGTCCTCGCAAAGGGCCGAGGAACGGACCACGCCCTCTCTGCCGGGCGCGGCCGTGATCTCGCTTCGCGCGGCGAGGAGAGGCTTTTCCATCTCGGGCGGGATCGGCCCTTCCATCAGGCCGAGCCTCATTGTGAGCGCGTGGCGGCGCGCATCGGCGCCCGCGGCGCTCAAAACAAGACGCGCGGCCCCGGAAAGCCCAAGGGCCTCCACCTGCATCCGGTAGGCCGCGGCGTCCAGGCAAAAGCCTCCGGCGGTCGGCAGGCCGGAGGCCGCGAGAACCGCCTGGCTTGCGGCCTTCGCTCCGAAACGCGCGGGCTCGCGCGCCGCAGGATCCCGGAGCCGGACGAGGAACGCCGTCACGGCGAGCCCTAGAGGCCAAGGCTTGAATAGCCGGGCATCGGGTCGACGACGGTGATCTGTTCCACAGGGAAGTGGGAGATGAGTTCCGTGCGGTCGGGGTGGACGATCAGCATCTCCTCGATCCGCACCCCCCATTGCAAGGGCTTCCCGTGCTGCGTTTCGAGCGCGAACACCATGCCGGGCTTGATCTCCACCGGGTGGTCGAGGGACCAGATGCGCGAGATCACCGGCTGATCGTATTGCGCGAGGCCCAAACCGTGGCCCCAGAGATTGGCGGCCGCCTGGTCCTCTTCCTCGTAGCCCCACGCTTCCTTCGCCGAGGGCCACTCAGCGGCGATCTCGCGGGTCGTCGTGCCGGCCTTGACCGCGCGAATCGCGTCGTAGAGCCATTTGAGCGCGATCGCGTAAACCTCCTTCTGCTCGCGGGTCGGCTCTTTGCCCACGCAATACGTGCGGTAATAGCAGGATTTGTAGCCGTTCCAGGTGAGCGCCGCCAGATCCATAAAGACAATGTCGCCGGGCTGAATGATGCGGTCGGAAAAGTTGCGCCAGGTGGGCCAGGTGTTGGGACCCGAAGAGACGATGACGTCCTCGACGTCCTCCATCCCGGGAATCGCGTAAAGGAACTGCATGATGTGCGCCGTCACCTGGTTTTCGGTGCGCCCGGGTTTCAAGAACTTCATGCATTCCCAATGCGCGGCGTCGCCGATCGCGCCGACGATGCGCATCGCTTCCTGTTCGTCCTCGTTCTTGACCGCGCGCGCCTCCATCATCGGCGTCATCCCGTCGCTCCAGTCGATGCCCGCGTCCCGGAACGCCTGGAGCATGTTGATGTCGATAAAGTCGACGCCGAGCTTCATGCCGCCGACTTGTCCCTTTTTCATTTCCGAGATCACGGCGTTCGTGAACTTTTTCACCTGCTGCGTCGAGGCGGGACCGGCGGCCCCTTTGATCCAGGCATAAGACCAGCGCAGGTTGCGCTTTGGGATCCAAGGCGCGTGGCGCTCGATCTGCATGCCGATGTCGCCTTGCTCGAACAATACCGGCGCGTCGTCGCCGCAGAGCATCGCGTAGCGCAGCCCGGGCTTCAGCCGGTTCCAGCCGGGCGTCAGGGTTCCCGTCACATAGCGCACGTTCTCGTCGTACATCAGGAGGAGAGCGCCGAGCCCTTTCGCCTTCATGCATTGGCGCGCGCGTTCCAGGCGATAGTTGCGCAGGCGCTCCCAGTTGATGCGTTGTTGCCAATCGGTGCTGACGATGCCAAAGCTCGCACTCATCCCTTTTTCTCCTGTTTCCGACGAGACGCCAGCGCTAGCTCTCGACCGCTTCCACGCGGCCGCTTGCGGCCGATTGGGAGACGGCTTCGAGGGCCGCGATATTCCAGAGCATTTCCTGTTGCGACATGGGGTAAGGGCTTTTGCCGGTTGCGGCGTCGGCAAAGGCTTCGAGGTTGGCGCGCACGGACGCGCTCGGCGCGAAGTCGAGGCACTCGCGCCGGCCACCCTTATGGCAGAGGGTGAGGGTCATCCCGCTCGGCGCCTCGGGGTGGCTCAAGTCGCGCATATCGGCCCAGCCCTCCCTGCCGTAAAGGGCGAAGCGGCCATCGAAAGGTGTCGCGAGACTGGCGCCGAAGAGCGCTTGCGCGCCGCTTTTGAAGACGGCGAGGATCGCGAGCGTATCGCCGTTCGCCATGTGGCCGGAAAGATGTTTGACGCTCGCGAAAAGGCGCTCCATCGGGCCGAGAAAGCTGATCGCGAGGTCGAGCAGGTGAATGCCGGTTCCCGTCAGCGGGCCTGCCGGCGCTTCGATCGAGGAAAACCGCCAGTTGCCGGGGTCGAGAGCGAGGAACTTGTCCTGGCTGAAGGTCGCCTCCAGCTGCAACAGCGTGCCGAGCTCCCCCCGCTCGACGCGGCGGCGCAATTCGAGGATCGCGGGTTCGAAGCGGCGCTCGTGGCCGATCCCAAGCGTCACGCCCGCGGCGTTGCAGGCGGCAATCGCCGCTTCGGCGTCGCGCCGCGTCAGAGCCAGAGGCTTTTCGCAAAAGACGTGTTTGCGCGCATGCGCGGCTTCGCGGACGAGATCCAGATGCGTGGAGTGGGGCGTGCAAAGAATGACCGCCTCGACCGCGGGATCGCGCAACACGTCTCGATATTCGGTGGAGATCGCAAGGGCGCGGGCTTCGGCAAGTTCCGTTCCGGCGCGGCTTCGCGTCATGACGCGGATGAGGCGGATCTTCGGGCTTCCTTCCAGCATGCGGACAATCGTCTGCCCCCACCATCCAAGCCCGATCACCGCCGCGTTGAGCATCCGATGCCTCCGTCAGAACGAAAAGTGGAGCGCGGGCGGAAGACGCCCCGAGCCGCTTTCCTGCGCGTCCCTTTTACCTTCTTATCGCCCGATCCTCGACCCCGTCAACCGGACGCGATCGGGGTCGCCGATCGCGAGGCTTGCCCCTAAGGCGCCTTTATCCCGATAATGTTCCCCCGCGGAATATTGCCTCGCGAGGAATGCGCTCTGGGGCGTAGCCAAGAGGTAAGGCAGCGGATTTTGATTCCGCCATACGGAGGTTCGAATCCTCCCGCCCCAGCCAAGCTTTTCAATGCATTACTCTGAAGCACATTCTTCCGATCGGGCCTCCGGGTATCACCGGGGTATCACCAGATCCGAACACCCGGCGGGATGCTGGTGGGGTTTGGGCGCCTCTCGCGGCGTCTTGCCGAAGGGTGCGACAGCGGTTTCTCGCACAGGGCGCGCTCGCGAGCGAGCGTCTCGCCGGCCTGTTGCCGCCAGCGCCGGGTCAGCGCAGAAAGCAGTCGCATCCCGGCCCGGCGCCGCGCTTCGAACTCGATGGGCAGAGTCGGACCCTCGATCGTGCGAAACTCGCTCTTTGTCGTTGCGGAAATTCCGCGGGCAAACCCTTGTGCGATGGCGGCTACAAGAGGGGCGGCTTTGAGGCGGCGGCAGCGGTTGTCGTCGTACCGGCGACCGCGGGAGCCTCACCGTCCGTTCGCAGATGCGGCCGATCGGATGTGCGGCGGCGACCTGAAAGCGGCGCCTTCAGCAGGTATTCGACGGGTTGCGTTCCCGCCAAGCGAGACAATAGCCCTGCCGGCTGACAACACCGGCGGCGACCGTGCAATGGTTGGGGCCGGCCGGCATGACGGCAGGTATGAAATGGGCGCAGTCGGCGCAGAATTTTTCCCCGCGCCGATGATCGCGGTATCTGAGCGCGGCCTTTGGCACGGTGCCGAAGGCCGGCCGCGCTGCCGCGAAGAGGAGGCGAAGACGGCTCATCTTCAAGTGGCGGCCGAAGCCGCGGCGACGCTCTCCTCGCTCTCCGGTGGAAAAGCGGCGCGAAGGTCGAGGGCGAATTCGGCGAGCCCGCTTCCGAGAAGTCCCAGATAAGGACTGCCTGAAGCCTCGAGCAATTCGGCGAGGAGATCGAACCAGGAGCCGAAATGCACGCTCAAAAAGCCGCGCAGAACGGCCGGACCCAAAGGCTCGGCTCGGGCGGCCGCGATGAGCCGGGCGAGATAAGCGAGAATGAACCCGGCATGGTCGAGCGGGCGATTGGGCCCGGCGATCAGCGGATCCGCCATGAGGCGGGCGGGATCGAAGCCGGCCGCTTCGTACCACGGGCGCAGCGCGTCGCCGCCATCGAAACGCGGGGGCGGGAATCGCCAGAACTCGGCCTCCCTTTCGCCGCGTGCGAGGACATGCGCGTAGGGCGGGATGTAGCGGCCCGATTGCGGCACGCAGAGAATGTCATAAAAATCCTGCCGCGCCTCCTCGGCTTCGGGAGGCGTTCGCCACGCCGCGGCGAGTGCGGCGATGAGGGCTCGGTCCGGAGGCGCGAGAAGCATGCGCGCCGCGGCG
>JAKAOO010000142.1 GCA_021812165.1 Pseudomonadota bacterium
CACTTCCCCCCACGGCATCGACAACCCCCTTCCCGAGGCCGTCCATAATCGTGGAATGTGTTCACCATGTCCCCGAACAGCCGTTCACTATCTCCCCGGTCCATACACCTCGGGGGCGGAGAGGGTGGGGTGAGGTGGGGGATTCCAGAGCGGTCGAAGGTGCCCACCTCACCCTCCCGCGCCTTTCGGCGCGGGCCCCTCCCTCTCCCCCCGCAAGCGGGCGGAGAGGGAAAGTAAAGTAAGGCGCCGCCATCGCGGTCCGCAAGCACAGCCGGCACCATGCGGCGAGCCCCACCAGCCTATCCCAGCGGCGAGTTGAACTCCATCAAGCTGTTGATTTCCGCCAACGGCCAAATCGGCGCGGTGATGTCCTCCAGGCTCTCTAACTCCAGGCGGACGGGACCGGCCGAGCCGGGGAAAATCACGACTCGGAACTCTCGCTGGTACGCGAAGCTGTTGGGCTTGCGGAACGGGCCGACGTCGCCCGTATACGCATCCGCATCGTAATATTCGACGAGGTTGCAAGCCATGCGAAATCCGGCCGCCTCGGCGGCCCTTTGGAAACGGTCAAGAAACTCTTGCGAGTTCCGAACGACCGTGAAGGCATCCCAGTCCGCGCAATTGAAATTGCGAGGGTCTACCATAGGGTTCCCGACAGTAGAGGTCGGGATCGAATACATGCAGAATAAGTTGTACGCTCGCCTGCCGAGATTTATCAAAAGGGGGCCTCTAAATTGTTGGGGCGGGATCTCCATCACTTGACCCGGCTGGTTATTCGTAATCCGGAAAGATTTAATGTCCCGTGGCTGAGCGATCACGTCTACATTCTCGAACCGATCCGCTTGAGCGTCGCGGTTTTCGAGCTCCTTGAAATAATTCTGGGTATTCAGATATAGCGAGCCCGACCGGAATTCTTCGAGATATGCTCGTCGCGAAAATCTCAGCAGTGCCAAAGAAACCTGCCTCGTTTGATTGGCGTGTCGGGATGGTGTCCTACTCAAAGCACTCATTAGCCCACCATGCTGGATGCGTTAAGGGGCGACGATTCCTGCGCGTTTGCGGCCTTCTCGGAGGCTCGGTCGCACCCTCTCCGCCCTTGGGGGCGGAGAGGGTGGCCCCCGGAACGGCCCGCCCTTGGCGGGCCGGCCGTCCGGGGGGAGGCGGGGGATTCCAGAGCGGTCGAAGGTGCCCACCTCACCCTCCCATCGCTGCGCGATGGGCCCCTCCCTCTCCCCCCGCAAGCGGGCGGAGAGGGCCTATTTGCCCGCCTCTCGCATGATTGTTTCGACAACTCCGGAGAGATTGTCCATCACCTCGTTGTTCCAAAAACGGATCACGCGGTAGCCGCGGCGCATGATTTCGCGTGTTCGCGCAACGTCTTGCTGCTCTCGCGTCGCATGTTGCCCGCCGTCGAGTTCGATCGCGAGCTTTCGCCTGGGACAGGCGAAATCGACGACGTAGGGTCCGATCGGATGCTGCCGGCGAAAGCGATGCTCTACCGGAAGCTCACGCAACGCCCACCAGATCCGCTTCTCGGCTTCGGTAGCGTTCCGACGCAGCCGTCGAGCGATGCGCGTTCGCTGGCGCAGCGGCATCCGACACCCCCACCCCGACCCTCTCCGCCCTCGGGGGCGGAGAGGGTTGTCTTAGCCCAGCACTTCCTTGTTGACGACGTTGTCGCGGTTGGGCTTGCCGTCGAGGACGGAAAAGAGGTTTTGCACCGTGGTGACGGCCATGCGATCCAAGGATTCGCGCGTCACTCCGGCGACATGCGGGGCGGCGATGAAATTGTCGAGCGAGAGGAGCGGGTTCTTCTTCGGGGTCGGCTCCTCTTCGAAGACATCGAGCGCGGCGCCGGCGATGCGCCTCTCTTTGAGCGCCTCGTAAAGCGCGCCCTCATCGACGATGCCGCCGCGCGCGGTATTGACGAGAAAGGCGCTCTTTTTCATGTGCGCGAACCGCGCCGCGCCGAACATGCCGGTCGTCTCGCGGGTCTTCGGGCAGTGGATCGTGATGAAATCGGCGCGCGCGACCGCCTCGTCGAGATCGGCGACCGGCTCATAGCCCATGCCGCGGATCGTCTCGGCGTAAATGTAAGGATCGTAGACGAGGACGTTCATTTCCATCGCGGCGAGGCGTTTGGCGGCGCGCGTTCCGATCTTGCCAAAGCCGATGACGAGAGCGGTCCTGGCGTAGAGTTCGACGGGGGCGTTCGCATAGCGCTCGCTCCAGCGCCCTTCGTGCACCATCCGATCCATCGCCGCGCCGCGCCGGGCGAGCGACATCAAAAGATAGACGCCGGCTTCCGCGACCGCGACCGAATTGGCGGTTCCGGCGATGAGGAGTGGGATCTTGCGGCGCGTCAGAGCCGGCACGTCGACGGCGTCGTAGCCGACGCCGATGCGGGCGACGGCTTCGAGCCGAGGCCCGGCATCGAGTTCCTTATCGCCAAAAGGGGTGACCGAAAGCGCCACTCCCGCGACATCCTCCAAGAGAGCGTGAAATTCGGGCACCGGCATGCGCACCTCGTACGGCACCCCTTCGATATCTTCGCGGCGCTCGACGAGCGCCCAGCCGGCCCGCGCCATCGCCGTCGGCAGCAGCAATTTCTTGATATTGGCGGCCATACCTCTTTCCCCTCATCTCGATTCCTTGGCGCACGCGAGCCTACAATGCCGGCACGATCTGCGCCAGAACCGAGAGAGAGGGTAGCCCGTCAGGCCTTCACCACGCGCTCGCTGACGATGCCGTGTCGCGCGCAGACGTTCCGCGTGTCGATGACGAGGGGGCACGCCTCGACCAGAAGATCGTAATCGACGCCCGTGTGATCGGTAGAGATGATCGCCATGTCGAAGCGGGCGATCGCCGCCGCCGTCCATGGGATCGAGCGCCGCCCGGCAAGGCCCGGGTGTTCGCGTGTTTGCGGGATTTCCGGGACAAAGGAATCGTAAAAGGATACTGCGGCGCCGCGGCTTTCCAGGAGTTCGATGATCTTGAATGCGGGGCTTTCGCGGACGTCCTCGACGTCCCGCTTATACGCGAGCCCCATGATCAGCACCTGCGCGCCTTTGAGGGACCGGCCGGCGCGCTCGTTCAGCGCCTGCATCGCCTTCTCGACGACCCGGCGCGGCATCGCGACGTTGATTTCGCCGGCCAGTTCTATAAAGCGGGTCGTGATGTCGAACTCGCGCGCTTTCCACGTGAGGTAGAAGGGGTCGATCGGTATGCAATGTCCGCCGAGGCCCGGGCCCGGGTAGAACGGCATATAGCCGAAGGGCTTGGATTTCGCCGCCTCGATCACCTCCCAGATGTCGATCGACATCGCCTCGAATACGATTTTGAGTTCATTGGCGAGGCCGATATTGACGGAGCGAAAGATGTTCTCGGTCAGTTTCACCGCCTCGGCGACTTCGAGGGAGCTCACCGCAACCGTGCGCGCCACCACCTCGCCGTAGAGCGCGAGGGCGAGGCGCAAAGCCTCGGGTCCATCCCCCCCGACCACCTTTGGAATATCTGCGGTCGCGAAACGGGGATTGCCCGGGTCCTCGCGCTCGGGCGAGTAGGCGAGGAAGAAATCCTGCCCGGAACGCAGCCCCGACCGCTCGAGTATCGGCCCCATGACTTCGCGCGTCGTGCCGGGATAGGTCGTGGATTCCAGCACCACCAACTGTCCGCGCCGCAGACGGGGCGCTATCGTCGCGGCCGTCGATTCGATAAAGCTCAGATCGGGTTCGCGTTGCCGCGTCAACGGGGTCGGGACGCAAAGAATGACGGCGTCGACCTCGGCGATGCGGGAGAAATCGCAGGTCGCGGAAAGCCGCCCCGCCTCGCGCAGGCTCGCGATGGCCGCGGCGCTCACCTGGCGCAGATACGATTTCCCGGCGTTGAGCAAATCGGCTTTCGCCGGATCGATGTCGAAGCCAAGAACGCTGAACCCGGCCCCGGCGATCGCGCGCACCAGCGGCAAGCCGACATAACCGAGCCCGACGACCCCGATGCGCGCGGTCCGATTGCGGAATGCGCTCTCCAAAGCGTCGATATCGAGCCGCGCACATTCGGCAAAAGGGCGCCTCGGGATGGCGGCTGAGCTCTCTTGCATTGGTTGAGTCCGGTAACGTCTCCGCAAGCGTTATCCTCATCGACTTCGAGGCGAAGATCAAGTAGTGGGCGGCTCCACAACCCCCAAATGAGCGGGATCGGGCAACAAAGAGTTTCGGAAGCTTGCCGGGGCGAATAAGATTCGTCGAGAAAAGTCGGAGAGGCGCCTCTCGTCGCGTCGGTCGCCGGCTGTGCCGTCGGGTGCCGGAGGAAGGTCGAGCGGCGGTTGGAGTGTGCGAGTTCGTCCGCCGGTGCCGCGACTATTACGAAGTGTGAGGAGGGACCAGAGGGAAAGCCGATGACGGGCGAGGCTGACGGCTCACTCCGGCCAATCGGGGGCTTCTTCGCCCTCGGGCTCGACGATGTTCCGCCTGCCGACGGCGCGGTGTGGCACGAGTGGACGCGGCACTCCCGCTCGGTCTCCACATTTCTTACCGGGCGCGAAGCCCTCGTTGCACTCATCGCGGCGAGCCGGCCGCGCCGGGTCTGGCTGCCGGCTTATTACTGCCGGGACGTGACCGATGCGGTTGCCGCCGCTGCGGCGAAAATTTCGGCCGAGGTTCATACCTATGGCCTTACCGAAAACCTCGACCCGGATGCGGGGCCTTTGAACGCCGAGCTCGCAGCCGGCGATCTGGCTGTCGTTGTCGATTACTTCGGTTGGCTCCCGAGTGAGCCGTTCCGGGATTGGACACGGAAGAGACCGGATGTCCTCTGGGTCGAGGATCGTGCCCAGGCTCTGTGGACCGCCGATCCGCCCTGGGCGGCTTGGTCTATTTTCAGTCCGCGCAAGGTGTTGGGGGTGCCGGACGGCGGCCTCCTCATGGGCGGCCGCGTTCTCGAACCAAGGGCGCAGCCGGAGGCTCCCTCCGACGTCGGCATCCTGCTCCCCGAGGTGATGCGTTTCGAGGATCGCGCCGAAAAGCACAGCGCCCATTGGCACAAAGCCTACGAAGAGCGGGAACGTGCCTTCGCCGGTGCCTCTGGCCCGATGTCGCGGCTTACCCGGTCCCTCTTGGAGCGCATCCCGCTCGCGCCACTCGTTTCGGCGCGCCAAGCCAATTACGACTACCTCGCGCACCGTCTGCGCGACTTCGTCGCGTGGCGCAGGGATGCGAAAAACGTGGCGCCGTTTGGCCTGGTGATCGCGGTGGAGAACGCGCAGTCTTTGTCGCGCCGGCTCGCGGCTGAGCGGCTCTTTTGCGCGCGACACTGGGCGCAGATCGGCTCCGACCCGGCGCGCTTCCCCTACGAGCATCGCCTCTCCGAGCAGCTTCTCACCCTGCCTTGCGATCACCGCTATCGACCCGAACAACTGGCGCGACTGGCCGATGCAATCGAGCGCCTTGCGCCGAGGCCCGGATGCGTTCGCAGTCACCTCGGATGAGCGGGCGGGTCGAAAACCCCTCCTCTCGCGGCTATACCGCGGCCGAGCCGCGGCCGGGGACGCAGATGACGACCTGCTTTTTGGACGTCGCAGTAAAGGGCGATTTATGAACGTCGCCGAAACGCTCCCGAATTTCGAGGTTGGCTGCAGCGAGGAACTGTTCGATCTCGTTCGGGAGAAACTGCCGCAACTTGAGAGGGAGCAGCGCCAAAGGGAGAGCGGCCGCCGCTCGCGGGTCGACGACGCGCCAATCTTCGAAGAGGATCCTGGCGCTCGGATCATAGCGCCCACTTTCCCAGAGTTCGACGAGATGGCCCTCATTGTCGGAAAAGGATCGAAGCCGCTGCTCTGCGGGCCACGCGTTGAGAGATTCGAAGTCGGGCCGGAAGATGTCGAACACGAAAAAGCCGCCGGGGTTGAGGAGATTGCGAACCGCTCGAAACGTCTCGACGAGTTCCGCGTCCGAGAGGATCTGCTGGAGCGTGTTGAAGGCGCAGATCACAATATCAAATCCGCCCGCGACGGAGGGCGCGCGCATGTCGCCCACGATCCATTCGACCCGGGGATCGCGGGCGCGCGCAATCTTCAGCATCTCCTCGGAAACGTCCAAGCCTGCGATGCGCGCCGCGGCGCCGTGCCGAGCAAGGATGCGATCGGCCAACCGCGTCGTGATGATCCCGGTGCCGCACGCGAGTTCAAGGAGCGCGCGGTCCCCCTCCCGGATCAAACTCAGATAAAAAGCGATCTCCGCCGCGCGATCGATATCAGAGGGGTCATAGTACCCTGCAAAAGCATCGTAGATGGGCTGGTCTTCGATTTGCGGCACAGCTTCCGCCTCTTCCATTGAACGAACTCTGACCGCGGCCTAAGCTCGCATGGCCGCCCCTTAAGAGGCTGCGGAAAAATGTTGGAATGTCGTCATTCCGGGGCGCGGTCGTAGACCGTGATCCCGGAAACCATCAACACAGGCCTGTGAAATCAATGGCTTGGCTGATGTTCATGGGTTCCAGGCCCGGCCCTGACGGGCCGTCCCGGAACGACAACAGAGTTTTTCCGCAGCCTCTAGGCGGTTGTCGTCTCTTCGCGGCGCTCGGTTGCTGCCGGCGCCTGCGGTGCGTTGCCGCGTTCGAGCACGGCCTCCAAGGTCTTGCGGATCTCCGCGAGCTTTGCCGGGTGCTCGATCTTATGGCCGAAAAGGTTCCTGACGTAAAAGACGTCGACCACCTTTTCGCCATAGGTCGAGATCTTGGCGCTCGAAATCTGGAGGCTCAATCGGGTGAGTTCCCGGGTCAGCTCGAAAAGGAGGCCCGGCCGGTCGCGGCCGTTGACCTCGATCACCGTGTTTGACGCGCTTGCCTTGTTGTCGATGAGGACGCGCGGCGTCACGGTGAAAACCCGGGTGCGGCTCGGGATCGCAGGCGGGCGCGCGAGTTCGAGATGCGGCTTCAAATCGCCGGTCAGCACATTTTCGAAGACGACGGCGAGTCTCGCGAGCTTGTCCGGGCGGTCGAACGCGCCGCCCGTCGCGTCCTGGACCCAGAACGTATCGAGCGCCATCCCGTTCGCCATCGTCACGATCTTCGCATCGACGATATTGGCGCCCGAAATCGCGAGCGCCCCGGCCATGCGCGAGAAGAGGCCCGGATGGTCGGCCGTATAAAGCGTGATTTCGGTCACTGCCCGCTCGCGGTCGATGCGCTTCTCGACCGTCAAGGGCGCACGGGTCGCCTCGGCCTCGCGCATCAGACGGAAGTGCCGGGCATGGGCCTCGGCCGGCAGGGAAAGCCAATAAAAGGGATAGCCGCGGGCGGCGAAGGCGGCGAATTCCTCTTCGCTCCAATCGGGCAGGAGCGCCTTTGCCGCCTTTTGCGCGGCGGCGACGCGCAAGTCGCGCGCTTCGACCGCGATCCCGCCCGAGATGAGATCGAGCGCCTTTTCATAAAGGCTCTTCAAGAGCGCCGCCTTCCAGCCGTTCCACGCTTTGGGGCCGACGGCGGAAATGTCGGCCACGGTCAAAAGGAAGAGAAGCTTCAAACGCTCGGGCGATTGCACGCGCAGGGCGAAATCGCTCAATGTTTGCGGATCCTCGATGTCGCGCTGGAAGGCCGTATTGCTCATCAGAAGATGAGAACGCACGAGCCAGGCGGCGGTCTCGGTCTCTTCGGCCGAAAGCCCGAGACGGTTCCCGAGCCTGTGCGCAATCTTCTCGCCGAGGACCGAGTGGTCCCCCCCGCGCCCTTTGCCGGCGTCGTGCAGCAGGAGCGCCAGATAGAGAGCGCGGCGCGAAAGGATCGTGCGGGCGAGCTCGGTGGCGAACGGATGGTCATCCTTGAGCCTTCCGGCCTCGATCTTTTGAAGAATGCCGATCGCGAAGAGCGAATGCTCGTCCACCGTGTAGACGTGATACATGTCGTACTGCATCTGGGCGACGACGCGGCCGAAATCCGGAACAAAGCGGCCGAACACTCCGGCCTCGTTCATGCGCCGGAGCGCCACCTCCGGATCTTTCCTGGAGGTCAGAATTTCGAGGAAGAGCCGATTGGCTTCGCGGTCTTGCTTGAGCGCAGCGTCGATCCGTTTGAGCGAGAGCTTCGCCGCGCGCAGCGCCCGCGGGTGGATGTCGAGCTCCGCCTCTTGCGCAACGTGAAAGAGGCGGATGAGAGCGGCGGGATCTTTCCGGAAGAAATCCTCGGAAGGGATATCGAGCCGGTCACTCTCGAGGATGAAGCCGCCGAGAGCGCGCGGCGCCCTGCCCCAGCGCATGAAAGGGAGCCGGCGCCGCCGCTTCTGGTCGGCTTCGAGGATCGCGCAAAAGATGCGCGTCAGGTCGCCGACGTCCTTCGCGACCAGGAAATAGTGCTTCATAAACCGCTCGACGCCGCGGCTCCCGGCATGGTCGGTATAGCCCATCCGCCGCCCGATCTCGGCTTGCAGGTCGAAGGTCAGACGCTCCTCGGCGCGGCCCGCGAGACAATGGAGGTGCCAGCGCACCGTGAAGAGAAAGTTCTGGGCGCGTTGAAAGCGCTGCGACTCCGCCGCGGAGAGAACGCCCAAGGGGACGAGCTTTGCCACATCGTCGATGCGGTAGATGTACTTCGCCATCCAGAAGAGGGTGTGCAGGTCTCTGAGGCCCCCTTTTCCCTCCTTGATGTTGGGTTCGAGCTGGTAGCGGCTGTCGCCGACCCGCAAATGGCGTTCGTCGCGCTCGGCAAGCTTTGCTTCGATAAAAAGGGCTGCCGTGCCGCGCACGATTTCGGCGTCGAAGCGGCGTTTGAGTTCGCCGAAAACCGCCTCGTCCCCCCAGAGACAGCGCGCTTCGAGAAGCGAGGTGCGGATCGTCATATCGGCTTTCGCCTGGCGCAGGCACTCCGCGACCGAGCGCGTCGAATGGCCGATTTTGAGACCCAGATCCCAAAGGACATGAAAAACGTATTCGACAAACTGCTCGCTGTAGGGGGTCTTTTTGTAGGGCAGAAGAAAAAGGAGATCGATGTCGGAAAAAGGCGCGAGCTCACCGCGCCCGTAACCGCCGACCGCGACGATCGCGAGATGTTCGCCGGAGGTGGGGTTGGCGCACGGATAGACGTGCTGCGCGACGAAATCGCCGAGCGCTCTGATCGCTTGGTCGATGAGCAAAGACTGTTCATGCATCGCCTCGGCGCCCGAGCCGTGCGCTTCGAAGCGCCGGCGGATTTCGGCGCGCCCGGCGTCGAGCGCCGCCTTCAAGGGCGCGGCGAGCGCTCTCGTATTGGCGACCGGGACCGCGGAGCGAAGGCTTTGTTCGAGCGCGCTCCCGTCGATGATTTCGCGTTGCCGCGCCACTGCGCCCATGCCGTCCCTTCCCGGCTGCCCGATTTGCGGGATTTCGCAGTCGGACACCGAAAAGATATGGCAGGGCCGCGCGCAAATGTCACCGCGCGCGAGCGCGCGCCGCATCGCCGGGCCTGCTCGCGGCGCTTTCCATCACCATATGATGAGCCTCTAGGGTGCGGAAAAATGCTGGAACGTCGTCATTCCGGGGCGCGGCCGATCCGCGGGCTATCAGCCTTGCGCGGCCCTCGCGGTGAGCATCC
>JAKAOO010000143.1 GCA_021812165.1 Pseudomonadota bacterium
TCACTTTCGCCCGATCGACCTCGCCTCCCGGCAGGATGATGTTGTCGGGCGAGATGTCGCGATGGATGACGCCTTTCTCGTGCGCAGCCGCCAATCCCGCGGCGAGGCGGTCGCGAAGGCGCAACACCTCTTCCGGTTCGAGACGACGGCGCGCGAGGATCGCCGTCAGCGACTCCCCGTCGACGAACTCCATGACGAGGTAGCGCAGATCGCCTTCCTCGCGAAAAAACCCCTCGTAACCGACGATGGCGTCGTGGCGGACGCGGGCGAGCTTGCGCGCCTCTTCGACAAGAAGCTGAACCATCTTGGGGTCGCTCGAAAGGCTCGGCAGGATGACTTTGATCGCATGCCGGGTGCCGAGTTCCAGGTGGCGCGCCCGGTAGACCTCGCCCATCCCGCCGCGCGCCAAGAGCTCCTCGACCACATACGTGTGGCCCAGCACGACCCCCGGCGCGAGCACGCGGCCGGGGCCCGGCGGCTTGACGATCGTCGGCTCAACGCCGCCGGCGGCAACCGCCGCCGGTTGCGGTCGCGGATCGCCGATCTTTTCCTGCACCGCGCGTCACCCCCGAGCGCCGCCTTCTCGGCCGCCTAATCCGCTTATAACACGAAGTCGCGCGGGAGCGCACCGAACCGCCGCCAGATCGGGACGCGCTCCTTGAGAATGCGTTCGAACACCCCGGCAAGACGCTGCCGTTCTTCGGGCGGGGAGCCGGGCGCAAGGGTTTGCGCCCAAAGGGCCGGGTCCGACTTTTCGCCCGCACGCAGCCCGCCGGCGACAAGAAGCTCAATCATCGGGCAGGGAAAGGGTGTCCCTGTGCCCGAGGTGGCGAGGGCCATGGCGCTCGTCAGGTTGTCCACGCGCGCGAAGCGTCGCGCCGCAGCCTCATTGAGCGCTCCGACTTGCGGCTCCGGCTCGCAGGGCGGGGCGGAGAGCGGCAATGCCTGCCCGCTTCCGACCAGCATGCCGACGACCTCGGCCGCCCGCGGGTCACCTCTTTGGCACGGCCATCGCGGCGACCCTTCGGCCGAGCCGCCCGGCACTTCGCCCGCGGGGTCGCGGCGCGGCAGGCCGGGGATGGCCAGAAGCTCGCGCACCCGCCTCGGCTCTCGCGCCAAAGCGGCGACGATCGGACCGAAAAAGCCGCGCTCCATGGTCGCCTTTCCGGCCGGAACCTCGTATTCCCAAGCGAAGTCTTCCTCGCGGCAGGCGAGGAGAAGCATCACCTCGGCGAGCGCCTCATCGCGCTCCGCCGCGGCGAGACGGCGCGCGCCGCGGACGAAGACGTCCTGCCGCAAGCTGCGGCTCAGACACATGTCCTTGACGAGCTCGCGCATCAGGGGCTCGTCAAAACGATCGAGCACCTTTTGCGCCTCCTCGCCGAGCATCAGAGGCGAAAAGTTTTCGAGGAGTTGCGCCGAGGCGACCCAGTCGAACTTGGCCGCGGCAAAGGCAGAGGCGACATCGGCGTGAAACTGGGGTTGCCAGCTGGAATTCATGTATTCGTGGGCGAGATAGGCCCGCTGATGGTCGTCGAAACTCTCGATGAGCGATTGGACGAAGGGACTGCCGCAGAGCTGTTGCGCTTTCGCGTCATAGAGCGCGCGGACGATCTCGAACCCGGCCGCGGCTCGGCGGTCGCTGCGGGCGGCAAGGCGGGTCCCGGCTTCGCGCATGAGACGCTGCATGCCGAGCGCGCTGCTCCACGCGGGGAGCGCATTGTAGCTGACGTAGACAATCCCGCCCGCCCGCACCTTCGAGGAGAGCAGACGGACGATGCCGGCGCGCACTCTGTCGCCGACCCAACTCCAAAGACCATGCAGGACGGCGACATCGGCTTCGGGGACTTCGGCGGCGAGCGCGCTCTCGGCGAGCGTCCCAAGATCGGCCTCGAAAAAGTGCGCGTTCCCGATCCCGGCCGCGGCGGCGAGCGCGCGGGCCGCGGCAACATGCGCCGGATTGAAGTCGATCCCCGTCACGCGCCAGGCCGGATTTGAAGCCGCGAGCGCGAGCGCGGCGAAGCCCTGTCCGCAACCGAGATCGAGATAGGAAAAGGGCTCGCCCGGAGCGGTTTCGATCCCCGTCACTCCGCCGAGCAAACACGCGCAATGAAGATGGGCCGGCGAATGCTGGCGAAGATAGCCGGGGAGGTAGGCGATGTCGGTGACATAGCCGCCGCCCCAGTCGCCCGCCGGCATCGTCATCGGCTTTCTTTCCCGGCGCATTCCGCGGCTTCGACGATCTCGGCTTCGAACACCGCCTCGGCGGCATCGGGGCGGCGGATGCCGAGAGGCGGCGGTCCCGGCGCCGGAACCCAGCTGTTCCAACCGAGCCGCGGCGCCGGATCGGCATCCGGATGAAGGCGCAAGGTCGGCACTTCGGGTCCCGCCAGAATGGGGTTGACGGCAAAGCCGATCTCAAAGCCGAGAAACGCGCGGACCAGCGCCACAAGCCTCTGCAGCCCCGGGCGATCGGGCAAGAGAGAGGAAAAGGAGGCGAGATCGAGAGGGCCGATGCGGAGAATGACGCGCGCCTCAGGGTTCCAGGCACGCACCCCGATCGCCGCGCTTTCCCCGAGCCGGTTCCATTGGCCGGGATGGCGACCAAAGGCAAGCGCGCTCTGCTGATCCGCAGGCAAAGAGAGCCACGCGCCCGCGAACTCGATGATCTCGACCTCGCGTCCGAGCCAATCCGAGACGAGCGCCTTCAGCTTCTCGGCCGAACGGGGCCGGCTCGCAAAGAGACCGGAATAATGGAGAAGCGGCTCGACGCCGACGGCGAGCCGGGAGGCGAGATTGGGAGTGCCGTAGCCGGTGAGAGCGAGGAGCGCCTCGCTCACCCGGTCCCTCTCCGAGGGGCTTGCTGCGGCGGCGGTTTCGGCCGCGCGGTTGAGGCGGTACTTGATGCCGGCGCGGGCGAACATCGCGATCAAACGCTCTGCCAGCATGTCGAGAAAATCGGCGAGCGCGCGCGAGCGGTTGCGCAAGGTCGCGATCAGGGCGTCGGTGTAAAGGGCGGGCAAAACTCCCGCGGGGCCCGCGAGCCCGAGGACGGGGCTTGAAACTTTGGGCGGGCGGCCGTCGGCGGGCGGCTCTGCGGCGGCGATCTCGGCTGCCGGGTAAGCGAGCGAGGCGGGGGTCGTAAAGCGCATCGCCGCCGCCGGATCGGCCGATTTTGCGCGCCGCAACAAAAGGCGCACGGCGGCCTCGAAGCGGAAGCGCCGAGGCTCGGCGAAAAACTGCGCCGCAACGCTCCGCGGCGAGCGCGTTTTCACAGCAAGACCCGCATCCCGGCGCGCGCCGGCCATGAGGCGCGGCGGCCGGGGCGTCCGCGCAACACGACAGATGTGCGCACGAAGGAATTGAGGCTCGCATGCAAGGCGAGAAACCGCTCGATCACCGAGGCAAAGAGATAAAGCCCTCCGCTTTCCCACGCTTTCGCTTCGAATTCGAGCGCAACATCGAGCCCACGGCAAAAGGCGCCGGCCCTCTCTCCCGGCACCCGCGCGCTTCCCGGCGCCGCGCCGACGCCGATCAAAGCCTCGATCGCCGCGCGGGTTTCGACCGTTTCGCGCAGATCGTAAAGCCGCAAGACCTCGCGCAACGCCGCCGCCCCTTCCGGCCCGCCGACCACCGAGAGATGGCCGAGCGCGAGATGAGAGACGAGACGCCAGAAGCGGCGTTCGCGCAATGGCGGGCGCAGAGGCGCGGTCGGCGCCGTCGATGGGACGAGGCGCGCGATGCCGGCCAAAGGCTCGACGAGCCGCAGCTCGGGGTGGCCTCCGCCGAACGGCAAGGCCGCGGGCCGGTCGCGGTTTGTGCACAGCGCCTCGACCGACAGAACCGAACCGGCCGCGGCGTCCGGGTCGAACGCGGGGTCGTGCGGCGCCAGATAGACCTCGGTTCCCGCGAACGGGGCGCCGACCTCGCGGCGCGCGAGGTGATAGAAGCCGCCCGGCGCCTCGCCGTCGGGATCGGCATGGGTCAAGCGATAAAATGGGCGCCACGGACGCGAGGCGCCGTCGGGGCGGGTTTCCCGCACCCGCTCGATCTGCCACACCTCTCTTGCCGCGGGGCGGCGGGCGTCGGGGACGATGCGGTACTCGGTATCGGTGTGCGTGAGCCGGATCGGCTCGCAACGTTGCGGGAACAAATTGACGACCGGCGCGCAGCCGAGGGCGAGCGTCTCGGCGGAAACGACCCGTTCGAGCTCGGGCAGAGCGCGGCTCAGATAGACAAAGATCTCGACCCGGTTGCCGCCGGAGAGAAGGCTTTTGGCATCGATCCGCGCAAAATCGACAAAAAGAAACTTTTCCGGAAACGCGAAATATTCCGAGAGCAGCCGGAACCCGGAAAAACTGCGCGCGGGCCACGGCAGAAGCGCCTCTTCCGCGGCAAAGCCGACCGGCTCGATGGCCGCGGCGGGAAAGACGACGGGCGCCGGATCGCTCGGGCCATCGGCATACGCGATCGCAAGAGCGTTGCCGCAGAGAAGCTCGTAAAGCGGCAAGGTGAGATTGGCGGGACCGCGCAGAAAGAAGCGCAGACGATCGATCGCGAGCTTGGCGAAACTCAATTCCGTCGAACGGCATTTGAGAGCGATCCGCAGCACGGCAACCGCACCCGCGGCGAGCGGGTTCGCGGGCGCCGCGAGCGGCAGACCCGAAAGACGCGCGAGTTCGACCTCGATCGGCCACAACGTCAAAGGCCAGGCGGTTTGGAAGCGGCAGGGTTCACCGCCCACCGGCTCGGTTTCGAGCGCAAGCCCAGGCGCGAGTTTGAGCGGCGACGAGAGATCGGGCTGCGGCTGGAACTCTACGATCGCGGCTGAAGGGAAGGGGGCGAGATAATGCGGGTAGAGAACGCCGAGAAGCGCGTCCGTCAGCTCGGGAAACTCGTCGTCCAGGCGGTGATGGACGCGCGCCGCAAGAAACGCCACCCCTTCGAGCAGCCGTTCGACATGCGGGTCGTCGATGGCCTCGGGCGCGAGGCGCAGGCGGCCGGCAATCTTCGGGTGCTCCGCGGCGAATTCTGCGGCGAGAGCGCGCAGAGCGTTGAGCTCGCGGTCGTAATAAGGGAGAAGGGCGTCAGACATCGTCGAAGAGGGGGCGAGCCGCGTTCGCCCGAATCTCGACCCCGGCGGTGGCGGCGTCGATCAGCGTGTCGAAGGCCACCGGCTCGGGCTCAGGCTCGACGCGCAACAGGCCGTCGATGCGAAGGCGCAGCGTCGAGGAGAGAGGATCCGTCGCCGCGATGAGGCTGACGCGGACCCGCACGAGCCGCCGCTCGAAACGGCGGATCGCCGCTTCGACCTCGGCGCGCAGTTCTTCCCGGTGGCGCGGTTCGTTGAACGCGCCGGCGGTGAAATCGGAGATGCCCCAGGCGACCGGCGAGACTTTGAGTTCGCCATAGGCTTCGGGCCAGGAACGCCAGCGGCGATGCGCATTGAGGAGCGCCTCGAGATCGCGGCGAAGGCCCGCCTCCAGCGCCGCGACCAGTTGGGCGGCCGAGAAAGGCGGATCGCGCGGGCGGTCGGGCGCATCGTCGATCAGGCGGTCGAGGAGAGGCAGCCGGGCGCGAAGAGGCTCGCCGCCTCGGTCCTCGCTACCGCCTCGTCCTTTCATGCGCCGAACCGCAAGCCGGTGAGTTCCATGATCGGATGCGCCTCGTTGCCGATCAAAAACATGCGCTGGCCGACGCCGCGCACCGGCCCCCTCTCTTCGCCGCGCCACTCGGTCGCCTTGCCGAGGCGCAATGCGTCGGCGAGTTGCGGCTCGCCCCAATCATAGATGGCCGGGAGGTAGACCTCGCCCTCCGGCCCGTCGCTGACCGATATCGCCGCGCGGCGCCAGGCCAGATCGCGCGGCCTCTTGGGCGGGTGAAATTCGAGCGAAGCGACCCGTTCCGTCGGGATCCAGTAATATTTGCCGGTCGTCGTCAACACCTCGAAAAAGCCCGCATAGAGGTCGTCGACGTCGCGGAAATCGTCGAAGCGCAGTTCCTGCGGCGGCTCTGCCCAGATCCCCGCCGCGCGGGGCCGCGCTTCTTCCGCCGCTGCGGCCTGGCGCGCCGCTTCCGCATCATCGCCGGCGCGTGTTGCGACAAAGGCGGCGAGCGCCGACCTCAAGGCCTCTGTCGGCGCGCCGAGGAAGAGCGGCACGCGCCCCTCGCGGGAGAGTTGGCGGCGCGCGGTCTCGGCGCGCAATAGCTGGCGGAATTCGGCGACGACGACCGCCCCCGTTGGATCCGCCTGCGAGGCGGCGTCGAGGATCACGTCGCAGCGTTCGAGATTGCCGGCGAACAGCAACAGCTCGGCCAAGAGGATGCGCGCGCCGAGTTCCCCGGGAGCGCGGCGGACTGCCGCATTGGCCGCTGCGATCGCGGCATCGAGCCGGCCTTCGCGGAAGAGCGCTCCGGCGGTGTCCTTTTCTTCCGACATCCTCGCCTCTAGGTGCGCAGGCCCGGAGCGGCGATATCGGTGACGAGACGAAAACTCACCGAAACGTCGTCGAGCTGGAAATGCGGTTGCAGTTGCAGGATGCAGCTGAAGACGCCGGGGCGCCCCGGACGCTCGCGGACATTGACCCTCCCGGCGACGAGCGGATAGCGCGCCCGCATCTCGGGGCCGGCGGAAAGGTTCGAATTGACATATTGGGTGAGCCAGGTTTGGAGCTGGCCTTCGATCTCCTCGGCGGTCCGGAACGAGCCCACCATATCGCGGCCCATCACCTTCAAATAATGGGCGAAACGCGAGAGGCAGAGCATCGAATTGAGTTGCGCGGAGAGCCGGGCATTGGCATTGGCCGCGGCGGCGTTTGCGCCCATAAAGCTCGCCGGGGCCTGAAGGCTCTTGACCGAGGAGAACACGGCCTCTTCGCCGTAAGGCAAGGCGGAGAGCGGCATCAGACCGGCCTCGATGAGCGCGGCCTCGAGCCGATCGGAAAGGACGAGATCGACGGGAGGGCGCACAGAGACGCGGTCGGGGTCGGTGCGGAAAGGCTCGATCGGCAACCCGGTGACGAGGCCGCCGCCCTCATAATCGGTGGCCGCGCCGCGGACATCGGCGGGCCATGCGTGGTTGGCGAAGGCGCGCGCGACGACGGCGGCAAAGGCATAGCCGGCGCTCATCCAGACGCGGGAAGAGGCCTCGGGCGCATATTCCTCGTAGCGGAAGCCATCGGCGCGGGCCGGATCGTCTGCCCAAGGCGGCCGCGCCAGGAGCCGCGGCAAGGCGAGGGCGAGGAAGCGCATGTCCTCGCGCGAGGAGAGCGCCCGCCAGCGGGCGAATTCGGGGCCGCGGAAGGGGTCGCCGATATTGGTCGCCATGCCGAGATCGCCGAACTCCTCGACCTGCAGCAGGCTTGGCGATGCGGAGAGGACGGTCGGCGCGAAGGCGGCGGCCGCCACCGCGGCGAGCCCCGCGAGCGCGGTGACATCGTCGGTCGGCTCGCGGGAGACCGGGCGGTGGCGCACTTCGTGATCGACGACGAGAAGTCCGTAAGGCTCGCCTCCCGGCGTGCCGAACTCGGCCTCGTAGACCTTGCGGAAGAGATGGCTCTGATCGAATTCGGGGGCGCGCTCGAGATCGCGGCAAAGTTCGGGCCAGGAGAGGTTCAAGACCTTGACCTTGACCGCCCCGGCGGGATCGATGCCGGCGAGGAGCCAGGCGAGGCCGCGCCAGCTCCCTTCGAACCGGCGCAGACGCGGATGATGGAGGATCGCGTCGAGCGCGTCGCCGGTGAGAGTGTCGAGCGCGGCGATGTCGCGATCGAGCGCATCGCGGCAGGCATCGGGGTCCGCGGCAAGCCGCAATGCCTCGGCGGGACCGAACCAGAGGGCGAGCGCCTCGGCGGCCGGCAATTCTAGAAATCGCGCGAGCGCGGCGGCGGCGGAAGCGTGGCGGAAACCGAAATAGGCGCCGGCGAGGACGATCTCACGCAGAGGCGCGCTCGCGCCCTCTTCGACCGATCGCTCGGGAACGATGGCGGCGACTTCGTTCATCCGCTCCCCACGCGCCTCTTCTCGGCTCACCCCACTCCCCATCTGGGAGCCCGAGAGACTCTCATGCGCAACGCCGAAGGAGCTATGCTCCCGCCCTCTGCGGAATGCGCGCCACAAGCCGCATGCTCGTCGTCAACTCTTCCATCTGCAGCCACGGCCGCAGATAGGCGATCGCATTGTAAGAGCCCGGCCGGCCGGGAATTTCCCGGACCTCGACCCGCGCCTCGCGCAGCGGGAAGCGGGCCTTCATTTCCTGGCCCGCATTTTCGTTCGAATTGACGTAATTCTGGATCCAGCGGTTGAGCCAGCTCTCGACGTCGCTTGCTTCCATGAAGCTCCCGATCTTGTCGCGCGCCATCACCTTCAGATAATGGGCGAAGCGGCTGGTCGCCATGATGTAGGGAAGGCGCGCCGAGATTGCGGCATTGGCGGTGGCTTCGGGCCGGTCGTACTTCTTCGGCTTCTGGGCGCTCTGGGCGCCGAAGAACACCGCGTAATCGGTGTTCTTGTAATGGCAGATCGGCAGGAAGCCGAGACCCGAGAGTTCGAATTCGCGCCGGTCGGTGATGCCGATCTCGCTCGGGCATTTGGCGTCGAGATCGCCGTCGTCGGAGGTGAAGAGGTGGAACGGCAGGTTCTGGACCTTGCCGCCTCCTTCGGCGCCGCGGATCGCAACGCAAAAGCCGGTCTGGGCAAAAGCGTCGGTCAGACGCGCACCCAGCACATAAGCGGCGTTCATCCAGCAGTAATGCTCGTGATCCATCGCCTTCGCCGATCCCGCGGCGTCGACGGGCGCTTCCTCATAGGCGAATTCGTCGATCGGCCTCGTCACCGCGCCATAGGGGAGCCGGGCCACGACCCGCGGCAGAACGAGGTTGACAAAGCGCGAATCCTCGCTGTCGCGGAAGCTGCGCCACTTCGCGTATTCGATCGTGTCGAAGATCTTGGCGAGGTCGCGCGGCCTCGACAATTCGGTCCAGTTCTTGAAGCCGAACATGTTGGCGCCGGCGCCCGAGACAAACGGCGCGAAAGCGCCGGCCGCGATATTGGAGACGAGGCGCAGAGCCTCGATGTCGTCCGGATGGGCGGTCCACTCGTAGTCGCCGATGAGCGCGCCGTAAGGCTCGCCTCCGGGCGTGCCGAACTCGTTTTCGTAGATGTGCTTCCAGAGAGTGCTCTGATCGAACTCGACGGCGCGCGTCAAGTCGCGCAACAGCTCGCGCTTTGGGAGGTTGAGCACGCGCAATTTGAGGCTCGTGCCGGTCTCGCTGTTCATCACGAGATAATTGAGGCCGCGCCAGCTGCCTTCGAGCTGCACGAAGCGCGGGTGATGCATGATCTCGTTGAGCTGCTCCGAGAGCTTGCGGTCGATCGCGGCAATCGCGCGTTCGAAGGTGCGCGACAGGTTGCGATCGAACGTGACCGTGCCGACGAGCGCCTGCTCGACGAGGGTCTTGACGAGGTCCTGAGCGCGGTCCGGCTCGGTTTGCTTGGTCGCCGCAACGACCTAGATCG
>JAKAOO010000144.1 GCA_021812165.1 Pseudomonadota bacterium
TCGCCGCTGCCGCGCGCGGCCAAGAGCTTCCCCTCCTCGACGACGATGCGGCCGCGGGAGAGAACGGTGACGGGCCAGCCTTTGAGAGGGCGGCCTTCGTAAGGCGTGTAGCCGGTATTGTCGTGCAACAGCGTAGGGCGGATTTTAATCCGCCGTTCCGCGGATCGAGATCCGCCCTACAACCGCACGTATTCGTAATCGAGCGGGAGGTTGGCGACGCCGTAGGCGGGGGGCGCGATCCAGCCTGCCATCCGGCCGGGTTCGACCACCGCGTGCATCAGGTCCTTGACGAAAGCGCGGTCCTCGGGCGTCGGCAGCCACTCTTCCTGCCGCGCGGCCGAGGCTTCCGGCGGCAGGATCTTCCCTTCGGGATCGGCCGCAGCCTCGGCCCAAAGGCCGATCGCGCGGTGAAAGCGCGGGCTCGGCAGGGTGAGCCTAAAATCGGCGCCCGCTTTTTCGATGAGACGGTTCCAGCGCACCACCCCCTGCGCGCAGTCCTTGATATAGGCGCGGCGCGCGACCTCGTTCATCGCGCTCCTCAAAGGCGCCTCTTCGATCTCTATGCCGCCTTTTCCGTCCGGCTTTTCGATCGCCAGATGTCCCTCGACGGCGCGGTGATCGGAAAAGCGCGCCTCGTCCGGGCGGCCTTTGAGGCCGCTTGCGAAATTGCCCGCGGCGTTCGAGGAAACCTCGGCGCCGAAGAGGTCGAGCGAGGAGCTGAACCAGAAATTGATGTAGCGCTGCAGGGTCGGGAGATCGATCGCGCCCCGCCCGCGCACGCGCTCCGGGTCGTCGCTTCCCACCTCCTTCATGACTTCGAGCGTGCGGCGGATGATCCGCGCGATGCCGCTGTCGCCGACGAAAAGATGATGGCCTTCTTCGGTCAGCATAAACCGCGTCGTGCGCGACAAGGGATCGAAGGCGCTTTCGGCCAAGCACTTCAATTGGTATTTGCCATCGCGGTCGGTGAAATACGTGAACATGAAAAAGGAAAGCCAATCCTCGATCGGCTCGTTGAAGGTCGAAAGGATGCGGGGGCTGTCGCGGTCGCCCGAATGGCGCTCCAGGAGCGCTTCCGCCTCTTCGCGCCCGTCGCGGCCGAAATAGGCGTGGAGGAGATAGACCATCGCCCACAGATGCCGCGCTTCCTCGACATTGACCTGGAAGAGATTTCTGAGGTCATAGAGCGATGGGCAGGTGTGGCCGAGGCGCCGCTGCTGCTCGACCGAAGCGGGCTCGGTATCGGCTTGGGTGACGATGAGACGGCGCAAGCTCGCGCGATGCTCGCCCGGCACCTGCTGCCAGACCGGAGCGCCGAACTCGTCGCCGAAACCGATCCGGCGGTCCTCTTCCGGCGGCGCGAGAAAGATCCCCCAGCGGTATTCGGGAAGCCGCACCGAACCATAACTCGCCCAGCCCTTGGCGTCGGCGCTGGTCGCGGTGCGCAGGAAAACCTCGCCGGCGAAGAAATCGGCCGGTCCCAATTCGCGCCACCAATCCCGGAAACGCGGCTGCCAATGTTCGAGCGCGCGCAGGAGGTTCGGATTGTTTCTTAGATCGACATTGTTCGGTATTCGCTCTTGGTAATCGAAGGCCATCCCTGTCCCCCCTAAACCCGGCGCCAGTCGAAACGCGGCCGGCCGCCGCCGTAGCTCTTCAAGGCGCCCTCTTCGCCGGTCGCGTTGGGCCGGGAAAAGATCCAGTTCTGCCACGCCGAAAGGCGGCCGAAGATCTTGGTCTCGAAGCTCTCCCTCCCGGCGAAGCGCAAATTCGCTTCGAGTCCCGAGAGTGCATCGGGCGAAAGGCTCGCGCGTTCCTCGACCGCGAGCCGGATTTCCTCTTCCCAATCGAGCGCGTCCGGCGCGAGCGTGACGAGGCCCTGCGCCAGCGCTTGTTCGGCGTCGAGAGAAACCCCGCGAAGATCGGACAACGCGGCGTCGGGCGTCTCGGCGCGAAAGCGGGCTTGGAGCCGCGTCTCTCCGTTCAGGCGTTCGAGGCCGCCGAAATTCAAGGGGCCCAACGCGATCCGCGGGCCTTCCGGCGCCTTCAGCATGTAGCTGCGGTCGGCGGCGAGCGCCAGTTCGAAAAGGATTCCGGCAAAAGAGGAACCCTCGTCGATGAGAGCGAAAAGGCTCTTGGGAGTGGTTTCGAGCCGCCTCAGGGTCCGCCGCAAAAAGCCGATGACCTCACGCAGGAACCAGTGATCCTTGAAGCGCACCATCGTCTCCTCGCAAAGGAGGACGGCGTCGAGCGAGCCTTTCGTCCGCAAAAGCAGCGTCCCGATCTCGGGTTCGTTGGCGCGAAGCAGGAGGATCGCATCGTCGAGCGCCCGCACAAACGCGAGAGGCCACCACGAGGCGCCCCGCTCGAGGATGCCGTCGAGAGTTTCCGGCAACGCGCCTTTTTCGGGTCCTTCGATGAGAAGCGTTGCGGTCCGCTTTGCGCGCGCGATTTCGACGCCGAGATGCGGGTAGCGATAGCCGCCCTCTTCGATCCGGCGTTCGAGAGGAGGAAGCTTCACGCCTTTTTCCTTCTCCGGCCGGTCGCTTCGATCCGCGAGAGCGCGGGCGCGCTCGGCGACGAAGCCCGGAAACACCCCCGGCTTGACCGCAAAATCGATGAGGCCCCAATCTTTGGCGCGGGTCGCGCGCACGCCTTCGGCGGTGGTGCAGAAGAGATCGGCGCGGTCGCGGCGCACGCGGCGCTTCTCGACGAGGCGCGTCACGCCGCCGGTTCCGGGCAGAACCCCCAAAAGCGGCACTTCGGGGAGAGAGAGGGTCGTGCCGCGGTCGTCCACCATGACGATCTCGTCGCAGGCGAGCGCCAGCTCATAGCCGCCTCCGGCGCAGGCGCCATTGACGGCGGCCAAGAATTTGAGGCCCGAATGCCGGCTCGAATCCTCGATGCCGCATCGCGTCTCGTTGGTGAAGCGGCAGAAATTGACCTTCGCCGGATGGCTCGCCCGAGAGAGCATGCCGATATTGGCGCCCGCGCAAAAGACCCGCTCCTTGCCGCTCGTCAGGACGACGGCTCCGACCTCCGGATGCTCGAAACGGATGCGGTTCAAGGCGTCCGCGAGCTCGATATCGACGCCCAAATCATAGGAATTGAGCTTCAGCCGATAGCCCTCTTCGAGCCCCGCCTCTTCGGCGACATCGAGCGCGAGGGTCGCGACCCTCCCCGCGAAGAAAAGGCGCCAATGCCGATAGCGCGCCGGTTCGGTGTCGAAGGTGATCATCCGCGGATCGAGAGCCGTCCCTTATTCTGGTATTATCGTACCGATTTACCGGTTAGGCCGTCAAGGGCGAAGTTGGCCGCCGGCGGTAGGGCGGAAAAGCGCGGCGAATTTCGCTGCGCGCATTCCGCCGCCTGCGGTTGCGGCGATCCCAGCGATGGCGGAATGCCCCCGGCTTGCGCCGGGGTTTTCCGCCCTACGGGCTACGGGCTCTCCGCCCTGAAGGGCGGAGAGGGTTCATCGGGCGCTGCAGAGGCATGTGTACCAACCACCGCAGGTCTGCTTAGCAGGCGGAGCCGTTGCAGAGGTTGGTGTTGGCGGCGCCCATGCTGACGCCGCCTTGAACGTTCCCCGCCAGATTGTACGACAGCACGTTCCACGCGTAACCACTGGAAGCCCCGGAGATGAAGGCCAACCCGTATCCGGAGTTGGCGGAGGCTTCGTTGCTCTTTACTAAGTCGGCGCCTCCCGCAGTGATTCCGTCGCGGTGCAGATCAGCGAGTTTGATGCCGTTGCCGTTCGCTACATTGTCCGTAACGCCGCCGAGACGGCCGACCAGGATGCCGGAGGCGAAATTGCTGTTGGCGACGTTGCCGGCAACCATCGATCCCTCAGAGGCAAGGCCGCAGTTGACGCCGTAGCCGCTGTTAGCGGCAGCATCGTTCCCGGAAATTCTGTCGTCGCTGCCGCAATCGATGCCGTCGCCGCCGCTCCCTACGACCCGCACCCCCTCCACCACCGAACCGTCGCCGACAACGACGCCATTGCCGGTCATCCCGATGACCGTGCCGCCCTCGATCCTGATCCCGCCCTGACCCGAGGCGTTGATGCCGATGGTGCCGCCGCTGATGGTGAAGCCGTTGAGGTTGATGGTGACATTCGATGCCGTCACGTCTATGCAGTCCGCGCCTACTGTCGAGCCAAGGTTATTGGCCAAAAAGCAGCTGCCGGAAGTAGTGATCGTGATCGGAGCGGTGCTGCAGCTCGTCAGGGCGATCTTATGCGCAAACGCAGACTGCGACGCCGCGAAGAGCAACGCGGCCGCCAACGCCAAAAGCTTCTTCGTGCGTCCCTCCATGAACGGGAGCGAGAGCGAAACCCGCGCTCCCCGTCGGTTACGTAGAGATCCAACCCCCGGGACGCCGAAGCCTCTTTTGTATTTTACTCATTTGCGGTTATTCGTCGACAGCGTTCCTTGATTTCGCGTACTGCGATCTCTTTGGCTGCTCGTTTTCTTACCGGATCGGGAAGCATTCGCGCGGATTCCTTTGCAATCGGGCGGCCCTCCCGCCTCATTTGTTTTGGCGCCGCCTCAGCGCGCCTGGCGCGGCTGCAACTTTCAGGCGATTTCTCTTTTCGAGACAAATGCCGTAAGATGAAGGAATGACGATCCGCCAACTCCCTTCTCTCGTCGTCAACCGCATCGCCGCCGGCGAGGTCGTCGAAAGACCGGCAGCCGCGCTCAAGGAACTCGTCGAAAACGCGATCGATGCCGAGGCCCGCCACATCGACATTCTGATCGAAGAAGGTGGCGAGAGCCGTCTTTCCGTCGCCGATGACGGGATCGGCATGACCCCCGAGGAGCTGCTCCTCGCGGTCGAACGCCACTCTACCTCGAAGCTTCCGGGCGACGATCTCTCGCGCATCGCCACGCTCGGCTTTCGCGGCGAAGCCTTGCCGTCGATCGGCGCGGTCAGCCGCCTGCGCATCCTCTCGCGCGCCCGAGGGGCCGACGGCGCCTGGGAAATCGCGGTCGAAGCCGGCAGGAAAAGCGCCCCCGTTCCGGCCGCCCACGGAGAGGGAACCCGGGTCGAGGTGCGCGACCTTTTCTTTGCGACCCCGGCGCGTCTCAAATTCTTGAAATCGCCGAGGAGCGAGCGCGAGGCCGCTCTCGATGCGGTGCGGCGTCTCGCCCTCGCCCATCCCGAGATCGCGTTTACCGTCACCGGCGAAGGCGGCCGGACGGTCCTGCGCCTTGCCGCCCAATCGCGCGCTCTCCGTCTCGCCCAGCTTTTGGGTCGCGATTTCGCCGAAAGCGCGCTCTCGATCGAAGCCGCGCGCGGCGCCTTTCGCCTTTCGGGAGAGATCGGCCTGCCGAGCCTCAACCGGGCGCTGCCGCGCGAGCAATATCTCGTCGTCAATGGCCGGCCGGTGCGCGACAAGCTCCTCCTCTCCGCGGTGCGCGCGGCCTACCAGGACGTGCTGGCGCACGGGCGCCATCCGATGGTCGCCCTTTTTATCGAAGGCCCGGCCGAGGAGATCGACGTCAACGTCCACCCGACGAAGGCCGAAATCCGGTTTCGCGATTCGGCGCTCGTGCGCTCCCTCATCGTCGGCGCCTTGAAGGCGGCGCTCGCAACCGCGGGAGCGCGTCCTTCAAACGTCCTTTCCGAGGCGGCGCTTGCCGCCTTCCGGCCGCATGCGTCGCCCACTCTCCGCGCGCAGCCGCGGCTCTTCGCGTCGGCGCCGCCCGCCCCCTCCTTCGCCTTTGCCGAAAGCGCGCCCGGCTTTCAGAGAAGAGAAGCGGAGGCTGCCCTCGCGGGTGAGGTGAAGCCTCTTCCTTTGGGAAGCGCCCGCGCACAGCTTCACCGCACCTATATCCTCGCCGAAACACAAGGGGGAATCGTCCTCGTCGACCAGCACGCCGCGCACGAACGGCTTCTCTACGAGCGCATGAAAAAGGCTCTCGACGAAGGCGGCGTCACCCGGCAGGTCCTCCTTCTTCCCGAGATCGTCGAGTTGGAGAGGGAGCTTGCGGCAAACCTTGCGGCGCATGCCGAGGAGCTTTTGCGGATGGGGCTCCTCCTCGAAGCCTTCGGCCCGGGAGCGGTCCTCGTTCGCGAGGTCCCGGCTCTCCTCGAAGGGCTCGATGTGAAGGCTCTCGTCCGCGACCTTGCCGACGAGATCGGCGAATGGGGCGAGAGCCGTCTCGCCCTCGATGGGATCGAACGCTTTTGCGCGACGCTGGCCTGCCATACGAGCGTCAGGGCCGGCACCCGCCTTTCCGAGGCCGAGATGGACGCTCTCTTGCGCCAGATGGAGGCGACGCCGAACAGCGGCCAGTGCAACCACGGCCGCCCCACCTTCGTCGCGCTCGATCTCGCCGATATCGAACGCCTTTTCCATCGGCGCTAGCGGCCAACCAGCGCATGAATTGACAAAGCCCGATTCCGCCGCGACAAGCTTTTCGGGGAAGATCTCTCTCGGAGGAAAGCGATGGGCATGCTCGAAGGACGGGTCGCGATCTGCGCCGGATCCGGACGCGGCGTCGGCGCCGAGGTGGCAAAGGCGTTTGCCGCAGCGGGCGCCAAGGTTCTCGTCAACGATCCGGGGACGAGCGGAAGCGGCGAAGGCTTCGATGAGGCCCCCGCCGCCGAAGTCGCCGCCGCCATCAGAAAGGCGGGCGGCGAGGCGGCCGCGGATTACGGCTCGGTCGCGAAATTCGACGACTGCCTCAAAATGGTCGAGGAGGCGAAAAAGACCTTCGGCGGCCTTCACATCGTCTTCGACGCCGCCGGCATTCTCAGAGACAAGATGTTCCACAACATGTTCCCCGAGGATTGGCAGGCGGTCATCGATGTTCACCTGACGGGCCATTTCAACATCGCCCGCGCGGCAATCAACCTTTTCCGCGAGCAGCAATACGGGCGGATCCTCATGGTGTCGTCGACCTCGGGCCTTCTCGGCAATGTCGGCCAGGCGAATTACGCCTCGGCAAAGCTCGGCATCGTCGCGCTTGCCCGGGTCGTCGCCATGGAGAACGCCCAAAAAGGGGTGACCGCCAATGTCGTCTGCCCTTCGGCCGACACCCGCATGACCCGTTCGGTGCCGACCCCGAAAGACCCTCAAGCCGCGGCCCTTCGCGAAGAGCGCCTCAGACGCAGCCGCGCCGACGCGATCGCGCCGCTTTGCGTCTTTCTCGCCTCGGAACGAGCGGGCACCGTCAACGGCCAGGTGTTTCACCAGCGCGCGGCCGAGCTTTCGATCTACGGGCCCATGCGGCCTTTGCGCATGGTTCACCGCCAAGGCGGTTGGACCCCGGAGGCGATCGCCGAGGTCGCCATGCCGTCTCTTGCGAACGCCTTTACCGCGCTCGACGCCCGCAATGTCCATGCGGGCCTGCCGATGGACTAGGGAAAATGCCCGCCGCGCCTTCCGGCGGCGTTGCGGCGGGCGGAGAAAGCCCGCTCGACGTGTTGCGGCGCGTCTTTGGCTTCGACGCTTTTCGCGGCCAGCAGCAGGCGATCATCGACCACGTGCTCGCCGGAGGCGACGCCGTCGTCCTGATGCCGACCGCCGGTGGTAAGTCGCTCTGCTATCAGATCCCGGCATTGCTGCGGCCGGGCCTTGGCGTCGTCGTCTCGCCGCTCGTCGCGCTGATGAAGGACCAGGTAGACGCGCTGCGGCAGGCCGGGGTGAGGGCCGCCGCGCTCAATGCCTTGCAGCCGCCGGCGGAGGCGGCGGCGACCGAGCGCGCGGCGCGTGCCGCCGCCCTCGACCTTCTTTACGTGGCGCCGGAGCGGCTCTTGACGGAGCGCTGTCTCGATCTCCTTTCGCACTGCCGCATCGCGCTCTTCGCGATCGACGAGGCTCATTGCATCTCGCAATGGGGACACGATTTTCGCCCCGAATACCAAAAGCTGACGGTGCTGCGGGAGCGGTTTGCGGGTGTGCCGCTCATCGCTTTGACCGCGACTGCGGACGAGCCGACGCGAAAGGACATCGTCGCTCAGCTACGACTCGGCCGGGCGCCGATCTTTGCCGCCGGTTACGACCGGCCGAACCTCTATTACCGAGTCGTCGACAAGAAGAGCCCGCTCGAACAGTTGCGCCGGTTCTTGGCCAATGAGCACCCCGAGGATGCCGGGATCGTCTATTGCTTTACCCGGCGCGCGGTCGAGGAGACTGCCGGCTGGCTTACGGTACACGGGCGCGAGGCGCTGCCTTATCACGCCGGTCTCGACGCAGCGACGCGCGAGCGGCACCAGCAACGGTTCCTGCGCGAGGAAGGCGTCGTGGTCGTCGCCACGATCGCCTTCGGCATGGGCATCGACAAGCCGAATGTCCGCTTCGTCGCCCATCTCGACCCACCGAAAAACCTCGAAGCCTATTACCAGGAGACCGGCCGCGCGGGGCGCGACGGGCTGCCGGCGGATGCGTGGATGACCTACGGCATCGGGGACGTGATGAACCTGCTCCGCCTTCTCGACGACGCCGCCCCGGAGCGGCGCCTGATCGAGCGCCGCAAGATCGATGCGCTCGTCGGATATTGTGAAACGACCGCCTGCCGCCGCCAGGTTCTGCTCGGTTATTTCGGCGAGCGCGACCACCCGCCTTGCGAGAATTGCGACAATTGCCGCGCGCCGCCCGAAAGCTGGGACGGCACGGTCTCAGCCCAGAAGGCGCTGTCGGCGATCTACCGCACCGGTCAGCGCTTCGGCACGCAGCACCTCGCCGATGTTCTCCTAGGGAACGCCACCGAGCGGGTGTGCGCGCTCGGTCACGATCGGCTGAAAACATTTGGCGTGGGGGCCGAACTCGACCGCAAGGGGTGGCTTTCGGTCTTTCGCCAGCTCGTCGCCCAGGGCATCGTCAAGCCCGACCTCGCGCATGGCGGGTTGTCTTTGGCCCCGCCGGCGGCCGACATTCTGCGCGGCGCCGCCACGATCCGCCTCCGCCGCGAGAAGAAGGGCGCAATGCCGCGCGAGTCGCGGTCCGGGGCAAGCGCCGCCGCGACGCTCGATCCCGCCGAGCGCAAGCTCTTCGAGGCGCTGCGCGCTTGGCGCCTCGGCGAGGCGCGCCGGCAGGAGATGCCGCCCTACGTGATCTTCCACGACACGACGCTTGTCGAACTCGCCCGCCGCCGCCCCGACTCGCTCGCCGCCCTCTCTCTCGTCCCCGGCGTCGGCCGCAGCAAGCTCGACCGCTACGGAAGGGCGCTCATCGCGGTCCTAAGCAAACCTGCGGTGGTTGGTACACATACGTCTGCAGCGCCCGATGAACCCTCTCCGCCCCTGGGGGCGGAGAGGGCAGCCCCCGGACCGGCCCGCCCTTGACGGGCCGGCCGTCCGGGGGGAGGTGGGGGTTGCGAGCGCGCCGGCAAAGCCCACCTCACCCTCCCATCGCTGCGCGATGGGCCCCTCCCTCTCCGCCCTGAAGGGCGGCGAGGTCTGTGTACCGAT
>JAKAOO010000145.1:0-6464 GCA_021812165.1 Pseudomonadota bacterium
ACGATCGCTGGCTGGCGCGGCACAAGAATGTCCATTTTCATTTCACCCCGACCCACGCCTCCTGGCTCAATCAGGTCGAAGTCTGGTTCTCCATCCTCTCGCAGAAAGCCTTGGCCGGCGCCAGTTTTACCTCGCCGCAGCAGGTCCGCAATTACATCGATGCCTTCATCGCCGCGTACAACCAAGACGCCCATCCCTTCGAATGGACAAAGCAGGTCGTCTTCTCAAAACACCCGCGATCCAAATACGCTAACTTACGCGATTAGGTACTAGCAAGGCAGGTCGTAGCCGAGCTCCGCCACGTAGTGCAAATCAGCGGCGTCGAATTGACGAACATCGACCGCCTGGTACCGTCCAAAAGACGCTGCTCGATTGAGGAAACCGAAAAACCTGGCAATCACCGCATCGTCCAAGCTCGTGCCAAGGAAATTTGCGATCTTCTGACCATATGACCTTGGATCGGCGCAAAGTTGCTCGACCTGCACCAGCATTATTCTGTCGGGCCAACTTCCCCGGATCTCCAGCATCCGTCGATGCGCCATGCACCAATAGCGCAATGAGTCCTTTGGCCCGATGACGATCTCGCGGTCGAGAAAGATGGGTCCCCAGTTTTCCAACTGGTTCTGGTTCTTGCTCACCGCCATCTCCAAGGGATGCCGGACGACATGGATATATTTCAGCTCCGGCCGGAGCGGAAGGATTCGGTCGATCACCACATGCGTGTTCGGCTCCTTCCATCCCCAAGGCTGCCCGGGCTTTTTTGAGCTTTGGTCGCCGGCGAAGGAAGAGGCGCGCTGCAAGAGCCAATCCTGGCCATCCTGCAACCGTCCCGCCCCCGCCAGCTGGACCAAACAGGTCAAGTCTTCGTTCGAGAGCGAGAGGCTTTCCTCCATCCGCCGACAGAATAACGAGACCAAACGCTGGAAAGTCGGCTCAGGATCGAACAGCACCGATCGTCGCTTGAAGAGTAATGTAAACCACAGGTTATCCATGGCCTGGTTCAGGTCGTCGCCCAAATAGTACCCCCAAGCGTGCAGCAACATGGCGCAGAGTCGCGTACCGCTGCCGCCGATCCCCCCAATCGCCACTGGCGGCGGCGTCTTGTTGTCCATTCGAAAGAGCATTTCCAGAAACCTTGAGATCCGCGAAAGCCGCTTCGATCCTCCCGGGCGGCGCGAGCTTTGACACGCCGCCAAGCCCGATGTCAACATCGAGCGGGGGGTCGGGCCCGCTTGTGGACATCGCGAACGGAGTTTGGCAAATTGCGCGGCGCCTCCGCGCGCTTTGAATAAAAAGCCTGGGAAATTAGACATGCGTTTCTTCGACCAATACAGACGCTTCTACGAGACGACTGGGACGCTCTTGAAACCCAACCGATTTCAGCAGCGCTGGCGGATCATCATCGATGAAAACAAGGCCGTATTGCGCGGGGCGCGCGTGCTGGACATCGCCTCGCATGACGGGCGCTGGAGTTTTGCCGTCCTGAAGGCGGGGGCGTCCTATGTCGAGGGTGTCGAAGCCAGGCCGGAACTCGTTGCCCGTGCCCGGCACACTTTCCCCTATTACGGCATCGCCCAGTCGGCTTATTCCTTCCTCTGCCAAGACGCCCTCCAATACCTCGCCGCGAGTCGCTTGCCGCAATTCGACATCGTTCTCCTTCTCGGATTCTTTTATCACACGCTGAAGCATCTGGAGATCCTCGAAAACGTGGAGCGAACGGGCGCTCGCCTCATCATTATCGACACGGGCGTGGCTGCCGACGAGGAGCCGGTGATTCGGGTCGGCCTGGAGGATGCGAACGACATCAGGAATGCGGTCGACCATCGCTCTTCCGGCGCTGGAATGGTTCCGGTCGGGTTGCCGAGCCGAGAGGCGTTGAGGCTGATGCTCGACTGGATCGGATTCGACTTTGGTGAGATCGATTGGCGGGACCGGGTCGCCGATTTTACCGAGTGCGAGGACTATTATTCCGGCGCTCGCGGGACATTCCTCGCCGCGCGCCGCACCCTGTGACAGATACGTCCGACGAGAGTTCTTCCGATGTTTTATGGTCGCTTCAACGATCCGGCGAACCGCGAATTCCTGGGAGCGGCAATTGCACGGTTCCGGCGCATTTTCACCTCGGTCTACGCGAACGACAACGTGATCCTGTTCAATCGCTCGCTCGGCTTCCAGCGCGATCGCAAATTCGTCGAGGCCTGCGGCCGTAACGCCGGGAACGCCCAGGAGCGCTCGCTGATGTTGCGGCTCAACACCCTCGCCTGGGCAGCGAACCACGCCCTTAAGGTGCCGGGCGACTTTGTCGAATGCGGGGTTTGGCGGGGCTTCTGTTCGGCCGTGATTGCCGACTACCTCGATTTCGACCGCGTGAACAAGACCTTTTATCTTTACGACACCTTCGCGGGCATCCCGCCGGAGTACGATAGCGAAGGTCATGATTCGCCGGTGCTCCGGGACGAAGGGCTCTACGAACGCGTCGTCGACCGGTTTTCACGCTATCCCAATGTGCGGGTGGTGCGCGGGGTGGTGCCGGACAGCTTTGCCGACGCCGTGCCGAAACGTGTCGCCTTTTTGCACCTCGACATGAACTCGTCGAAATCGGAAATCGCTGCCCTCGAGGTCCTGTTCGATCGCGTCAGTCTCGGCGGCGTCATCGTCTTCGACGATTACGGCTGGGTCGGCTACGAGGCGCAGCAGCGTGCCGAGGACGCGTTCATGAACGCTCGCGCCCAGCGCATCCTCGAGCTCCCGACGGGGCAGGGCCTGCTGATCAGGCAGGTGTGAGGATCCGATGCGTCTGTTGTTCACGATCCCTCATTTCTACCGGCCGAATCCGCGGCCGCCCGCCGGGGCGGACGCCCCGCACGGCTCCGAAGGCGCCCGAGCCGAGGTGCGGGCGCGCGCGCTTCTCTCCTGCTTGAGCGCGCTCCATCAGACTTTCGGCGGCCGGCAGGCCTATATGGCCGCGCCCCCCGAGCCCTGTAACGCGCGGATTGCCGCCGAGATCGCCGTCATCGTTTGCACGACGCGCGGGCACCATCTCCTCAGGCATCTGCCCGCAAATCTCTTCCGATATCACGAGACCGACGCCGAGCCGAGGTTTCTCGGCTATGAATGCCATGCCGTGCTGGCCCAGAACCTCGGCCGTTTTGACTATTACTGCTTTCTCGAAGATGATCTCGTGTTGACCGATGCGCTTTTCTTCTGGAAGCAGCGCTGGTTCAGCAGCGCCGCCGGCGATCGCGCGGTTCTCCAGCCGCAGCGCTTCGAATTGGCCTTCGACCTACCAATCCACAAGCTCTATATCGACGGTCCGATCGTCGACCCGACGATCGCGCCGCGCTTTCAGGACAAGAGCGTGCGGCCGCTTATCCGCGCCCGTTGCCTGGGCGTCGAGATCGCCTTCGAGCGCGCCGACAATCCGCATTCCGGATGTTTTTTTCTGACGGACGCGCAGATGGCGCGATGGGCAAAGGCGCCTTATTTCCTCGACCGCGCCGCCGGCTTCTGGGGCCCTCTCGAGAGCGCGGCGACGCTCGGCGTGATGCGAACCTTCGAGGTCTATAAACCCGCGCTCGCCAATGCCGGGTTTCTCGAAATCCGCCACCTCGACAACCGCTATCTCGGCGGCCTTCTGCGTTTTGGAGGCGGCGATCGTGCCGCGACATGAAATGAGCGGCGCGCATCCCTCTGGGCGAGATCCGGAGATCGGCATTTTGGGCCTCAGCGACGTCCTGGCGGCGGCGCGAGCGAAATTGTTTTTCGTCGTCGGAGCACCGCGTTCGGGGACGACCTGGGTCCAGCGCGCGCTTGACGCTCACCCGCAAATCTCGTGTGTCGGGGAAGGCCATTTCCTTGACGAGCTGGCACCGCCTTTGGCTCGCGCGCTCGGCGCCTACGGTCAGAACGTGCGATTTCGCAGCAAGCTCTCGCTCGGCGACGAGCTCGCCTTCCTGCCCTTCGACGAGCCGGACAAGTTGCTGAGCCTTGCGGTGCTGCTGTTGATGACACGCAACGGGCGGCCCGGCAGTCTGTGGATTGGCGAGAAGACGCCGGACAATGTTTTCTTCCTGGACCGGCTGTCGCGCATCTTCCCCGATGCGCGATTCGTTCACGTTTATCGCGATCCGCGCGATGTATGCGTTTCGGCGTGGATAAACAATTTGCGGATGGGTCGATCTCAAGCTCTCGAGAAGTGGCGGGATTTTGCAGGTTATGTCCCGGTCCACGCCCGGTCCTGGGCAAACCGGATGGTCGCGGCTCGGCGCTTCGCCTCGGCTCATCCGCAAAGCTATTACGAAGTCGCCTACGAGGCGCTTTCGGCCGAATTCGAGTCTGCGTTCCTTGGCCTACTCCGCTTTCTCGGATCGCCTGCGGACAGCGAGATCGTTTCTCGCTGCCGCGAGGCTTCAAGCTTTGAGAGAGCTGCGGGCCGAGCGATCGGGACCGAAGACCCGAACTCGCACTTCCGAAAAGGCGAAAGCGGCAATTGGCGGGCCCATTTCGACGCTTCTCTGGCCCGCATCTACGCCGAGATTGCCGGCACCGAGATGCGGCTTCTCGGCTATGAACCGTAAGTCGGAAGGGCACGCGGAAATCACGCCGCCCCGAATGCGTCCAAGAGCTTGTCCACGGCTTCTTTCCATGTCCAGGCGTTGCGCACGAAGGCGGGGCCGAGGACGCGGGCGCGCTCTCGAAAGGAAGCGTTTTCGATGACATCCATCATCGCCTGCGAGAGTCCGTCGAGGCTCGGCTCCAGCACCAGTTCTTCCGGATCGCGCCATCCCTCTGGGACGAGGCGAGCGGGAATGCGGCAGGCGAAGTCGGGGGTCGTAAATTCGTTTGTCGGACCGCCCTCGGTGCAGATCAGAGGAAGGCCGCTGGCGACGGCTTCGAGCGCCGGCAAGTTGAAGCCCTCGGCACGGTAAGGCGTGACATAGGCGTCGGCGGCGCGAAAGAGACCGGCCACGCGATCGAAGCTGCCGAGGCCGCCGATGTATTGGACTCGACTGAGACAGGCTTTGCGTTCCTCGGGCGTAAGCTTTTCTCGCCAGCATCGGTGAAGCCAATTACTCGAGCCGTATACGGGGTCGGCCCCTTTGAGAACGAGCAACGCCTCGGGGCGCCGCATCGCGACGCGGGCGAATGCCTTGAGCAAAAGATCGACGCCCTTGTTGAGCGACATTGCGGAGACGTTGAGAAAGACGAATCGGCCACTCCACCCGCGTTTCGACCGATCTGTTTCGCGCTCCGCGCTTTCTCCGGGGTAGAACGTGTCGGTGTCGGTGCCGTGCGGTACGACACGGACGCGCGCCGGATCGGCGCCTGCACGCAAAAGGCCCCATCGCGACCACAGCGAGGGGGTCACCAGAAGGGCATCGCTGTCGCCAAGGAGATCGGAGAGCGTGCGCCCGCTTCTCGTATAGCGTCTCGGAAACCAGCCGCTTTCGGCGACGCAGAACACGTAGGTTCGCCCCAACTTCGCGGCTTCGAACGAAATGGGCACCGCGATGCGAAAGGTGAAGTCGAGGGTCGCCCCTTTTTGTGGACAGCGCAGACTGCAGAGAGCGTGGATCTCTTCGGCGGTCCTCAGCCCTGGGCGGGCCCGCCAAGCCGGATGGACTGGAGGCGAGGCCTTGAAATAGAGGTCGATGCCGGAACGCTTCGTCAATTCCAAAAGCTGCCACTCGTTTACGATCGAGAAGGAGTGGCCATAAAAGAGCCAGCCTTCAACCAAGATGGAGCGGTTGTTCATTCTTGTCCTTGCCCGGGCCGCATCGCCTGTTTGCGTCTGGATATGAATACCGCCATAAGCGAAAGGCCGCGAGCCCGCGATGCCGTGTGACAAAGTGGTTCGCGTTCGCTATCTTCGGTGGCATCCCATCGGGGGAAGCGCAGCGAGCCTTTCCGGGATCGACGCTTTTGCGGCTCTTGCGGGAGGCGTGGCTTCGTCCCTCTTTTGCGGGCGGGGAGGATAAGCTTTGACGAGTGCAGACGCATCGGAGGTTCTACCCGTCGATTATGGCGGGCCGGTGGATCGGCCGTTCGAGCCTTTTCCGCAGGCCGCTCTCGAAGGCTCGGTGGTCGACCGTTTCGAGAAAATTGCGGGGCGCTTTCCGGAGCGCCTCGCGGTTTCGGACCAGATGCGCGGCCTCTCCTACGCCGAGCTTCGCGTGCTTTCCGCTGCCATTGCCGGAGCGACGGTAAGGGCGGCGGAAGGGCGGGAAGGGCCGGTCGCCATCCTCCTTTCGAGCGAGGCGCGGTTTCCGGCGGCGATGCTCGGCGTTCTCGCCTCGGGGCGCGGTTATGTTCCGCTCGACGCCGGCTTTCCCTTCGAGCGCAACCGGCTCATCGCGAGCCACGCCGGGGTCGCGGCGGTGGTCTCGGCTGGCGAACTCGCGGAAGGGGCGCGGAGGCTTTTCCGGCAAGAAGTGCCGGTTCTCGATCTCGACGGGCTGCAGGCT
>JAKAOO010000145.1:6474-9412 GCA_021812165.1 Pseudomonadota bacterium
CTCCCCCCATCGGGGGGAGAGGGCAGGGTGAGGGGGGAAGCGAGACCGGCCTCGACCATCACCCCCCAACCCCAACCCTCTCCCCCAAAGGGGAGAGGGAGAAAAAACTGGGCGCCCGGCCGGGCCCCCTCGATCTTGCCTACATTCTCTACACCTCCGGATCGACCGGCGCGCCCAAAGGCGTTTATCAGAACCATCGAAATCTCTTGCACGACGTCATGCAGCATACGAACGCGCTGCATCTCGATTGTGGGGATCGCTTGACCCTCCTCTACTCGCCGAGCGTCGCAGGCGCGATCCCCGACATCTACGGCGCCCTGCTCAATGGCGCCTCGCTCCACGTTCTGCCGCCTCGGGATCTGCAGCCTGCCGGCTTGGTGCGGGAAATCCGCACCCGCCGCATCACGATCTACCACTCGGTGCCGACGCTCGCTTGCCGCATCGTCGAGGCGCTCGGTGCCGGAGAGCGGTTCGAGACCGTGCGCCTTGGCTATTTGTCCGGCGATCGCGTGGACTGGAGCGATGTCGATGTCTTCCGCCGCGGCTTTCCGCCGAGTGCCTTTCTATATCTTGCGCTCAATTCCACCGAATCGGCGCGGACCTGCTGTCACTGGTTCGCCGACGAGAGCTTGCGCCGAACGAGCATGCGGCTTCCCGTCGGCCGGGAGATCCCCGATCGCCATCTCTCGATCATCGATCCTGAAGGCCGCTCGGTTGCCGACGGCGAGGTAGGCGAGTTCGTCCTTGAGAGCCGGTATATCGCTCTCGGCTATTGGCGGGCGCCGGAGCTGACCGCCCAGAATTTCTCGCTTGCCGAGGATGGCGAGACCCGACGCATCAAGACCGGCGATCTCGGCGTGCGACGGCCGGACGGTCTTTTCGAGTTCCGCGGGCGCAAGGACCAGCGTTTGAAGCTCCATGGCCACAGCGTCGAGCCTGGGGAGATCGAGATCGCGCTCAAAGGCTGCTCCGGCGTGACTGAAGGCGCGGTGGTGGTGCGCCGCGATCCCGAGGGTGAGCCGCGTTCGCTTGCCGCTTATGTCGAACTCGAGCCGGGAGCGCGCGGGCTCTCGCCGCGCGAGATTTCCGCGATGCTCGCGGAAGTCTTGCCCGCCTACATGATCCCTTCGGCGATCTTGGTGATCGATGCGCTCCCGCGCCTCGCCAATTTCAAGATCGACCGCGTTCGCCTCGGCGAGATCGATAGGGCGCGCGCGGCGGATTTGTCGGAACGCTCGGCCGACCCGCTCGTCGATGAGATCGTGCGGATCTACGAAGAAACGCTCGGCGTCGAAGGGGCGAGCGCCGACGATACATTCGCGTCCCTCGGCGGCGACTCGCTGCAGATCCTCACTCTGGCGATCGCGCTTGGACACCGTCTCGAGATGGAAATTCCAGAAGAGATCGTGACCGCGACCTCGATCCGCGATCTCGCAGAGTGGGTCGCCGCCCGCCGCCAGAATCGCAGCGCGCGTTCGATGGCTTTGGGCCGCGCCGGCGGCGAGTGTCTCGTCGCAATCCGAGAGGAGGGAGAAAGCCCTCCGATCTTTGTCATCCCGGGTATCCACGGCGACTTGACCTTTGCCCGTCTTCTCGCCGGTTCGCTCGAGCCGCGAAGGGTCTATGGATTCAAGGCGCCGGGCTTGGACGGCAGCCGCCCGCCGCCGGCGTCGATCGAAGAAACAGCGGCCGAATTTATCGCCGCGCTCAAGCGTGTCCAGCCCGAAGGACCCTACCTCCTCGCTGGTTTTTGCGTCGGCGGGCATGTGGCGATGGAGATGGCGCACCAGCTCACCGCAGCCGGCAGCGAGGTCGCGCACTTGTTCCTCATCGGCACGCCTCCCAATCTCGATGGCGAGCTTCTCGACCAAACAGTCGACGAGGCGCTTGCCATCGCTCGAAGCAGGCTGGAGACCCGGCCCGAAGCATGGCGCGGCTTTGCCGGCGCGCCGGCGAGCGTGCGCGCTTTCGGGGAGGCCTTTCGGGTCTACAAACCGAAGCGCTACTCGGGCGAAACTCATATTTACGCAGCCGGAGACCGGATGAAACGCATGCTCGATCGCGAACGCGGTTGGCCGAGGCTCGTGCGGGTGGGCACGATCGTGGGGCAAGTCGCCCCCGATCATGCCAGCATCGCACACCCGCAAACCCTCGCCGTTGTCGCGCGCGACATGCGCGAACAGCTCTCGCCTCGCGCCATCGTGAAGCACGAGCTTTGACGGTCGCGAGAACATTGGAAACTTTGCCGAGCGATAACGGCCGGCCGGTCGAAGGCGATTTTCGGACCGTTGAGAGCGACAGCCGCGAGGTGTTGGTGGAAGTCGCCCGAATCTTTTGCGGCGGCAGGGGGTGGCAATTGTCGGGTCTCCTCGGCCATGGCAGAACCGCTTCCGTGTTCGCGATCGGAACGCCGCAAGGGCCTCGCGCCCTCAAGCTCTTCACGCGGATCTACCTCTCAGGCCACGTCGGCGCCCAGCGCCGCCGGCATCTCACCAGCATCGTCGCGAAGCTCGAAGGCTGTGATTTCCCGCATTTGCCGAGGATCGACGAGTGCGGACCCTTTGCCGACACCTTTTACATGGTGATGCGCCAGGAGAGAGGCGGGCTTTTGTCCGAGCGCCTCGGCGAGGTCCTGCGCGAGAGCATCCGCGCGATCGTCCACCAGATTGCGTCCGCCGCGCATTTCCTGGAGGGGCGCGGCCTCTGCCACCGCGACATCAAATGCGCAAACATCCTGATTTCCGATGATTTCACCCACGCCGTATTGGTCGACATCGAGAACGATCTGAGCGCCCAATACTGCTCGCCCGAGTACATATTAATTTTGCTACAATAGTAGCAATGAGCGGTTGCGAATGGTAATGTGGTCGTATGAAGAGGGATGGTCGCGCACTTGATCACGAGGCCCTGACTGAGTTCGGCAAGCGCGGAGTTGCCG
>JAKAOO010000146.1 GCA_021812165.1 Pseudomonadota bacterium
CCACGACAGTTGCGACCGATCCGCCTCCAAGACACGCGCGCCACCCAACATCATCCCGCCCCCATGCTCGCGGGAAGCATCATATACCCCGCCCAACCGCGATTCCTTCACACGCTCCTGCGCGGGGACCGCCAGCGAGGTGGTCAACGACGGCAACGACACGGGGCGACTGCACGCGATGGCGCAGGCGGCCAAACGGGCACTCGGCGCCGAGGCGCTGACCGCGGTCGCCGATAGCGGCTACTATAATGGCGAGACTTTGAAGGCGTGCGAGGATGAAGCCATCACCGCCTACGTTCCCCCGCCCGATCGCAACCAGCGGCTGAGAGGGCAGGGCCGGTTCAGCGCCGAGGATTTCTGCTACGAGGCGGCGGCCGACCGATATCGCTGTCCGGCCGGCGCCGAGCTGCGGCCGATGCGCGGTCACAGGCGTCAGGCCAGCGGCAAGATGGCGAGGCGCTAGGCCACCCGCCGATCGCTCTGCCGGGCCTGCTCGCTGCGCGCGATGCCTGGCTCCGAACGGCCAGAGGCGCGAGATCGAGCGCTGGGTGCATGAGGATGTGATCGAGCGGCACCAGCTGCGCATGCGCGAGGCCGGCCAGGACATGATGCGCCGCCGCAAGGCTCTGGCCGGACACCCGTTCGGCCCCCTCAAATGCCGGGCCGGATACCGCCACTTCCTGTTGCGCGGGTTCGAGAGGGTGCGCGGGGAGTGGCGCCTGATGGCGCTGTGCTGCAACTTCACCCGGGTGCTGCGCATTGTTGGCTTCAAGCGCTGGATGGCGCTGTGCCCGGCTTAGAGGATCGGTCGCGCTGCTGCTTTCGGCAATTACCGCCAAGACGAGCTCCACCAAAAGGTACGAAGCGGCGCCGCGACGAGATTCAAACCGTTGCACCCCGGCGGCGCGGCTGGGTCTCAGATTCGCACCAGGGCGACCTCGGCCGCAGTTTCTTGCCCAGCCTCTGCGCTCAACCCATCCTATCCTCTGAGCCAATGCCCCCGCGGAGAGCGAGAAGATGCGGGCGATTCTATCCGACCCTCTTCACCGGCGGCACCTCGCGCGGGATGAGGAGGCGGCAGCCGGTTTTGGCCGTCACTTCCTCGACCCCGACGCCGGGGGCGATTTCCTTGAGCATCATCCCTTGAGGCGTGATCGCGAAGAGCCCCAAATCGGTGACGACGAGATCGACGACCCCGCGGGCGGTCACGGGAATGGCGCAGCGTTCGACGAGACGCGGGCGGCCGCTGCGGGTCTGGTGCTCCATCGCGATAAAGACGTGCTTCGCGCAAGAGGCGAGATCCATCGCCCCGCCGATGCCGCCGCCTTTTTGCCCCGCCATCTTCCAGTTGGCGAAATCGCCGTTTTCCGCGACCTCGTAGGCTCCCAAAACGGTGACGTCGATCCGCCCCGCGCGGATGATGCCGAAGGAATCCGCATGGTCGACGATCGCCGCCCGTTTCGTCAAGGTGACGTGCTGGCCTCCGGCATTGACGAGGTGAAGGTCTTCTTCGCCCGCCGCGGTCAAAGGGCCGTAGCCGATGACCCCGTTCTCCGCGTGGAAGGTGATCTCGTTCTCGCCGAAATCGAAATTGGAGCAGAGGGTCGGGATGCCGATGCCGAGATTGACGATCCAGCCGTCTTCGAATTCCATCGCAAGGCGGTCGCACATCTCCTGGCGCGAGAGCCCTTTTCCTCTTTCGCTCATCTTGCGATGCTCCCCGGATGCTGCGGCCACCAGCCTGCGGGCGGCGGCGGAATCTTGACAAGCCTCTGCACGAAAATTCCCGGCGTGTGCACTTCGTCGGCCGGAATCGCGCCAACGGGCAGGAGTTCCTCTTCGACCTCGACGATCGTCACGCGCGCGGCCATCGCCATCAGCGGATTGAAATTCCGTTGCGAGAGGCGGAAGCGGAGATTGCCGAATTCGTCCGCCTGATAGGCGCGGATAAAGGCGTAATCGAGCGGGAGCGCGGTTTCGAGAAGATATTCGCGACCATTGAAGACGCGCGTTTCCCGCCCTTCGGCAAGCTCGGTGCCGACCGCAGCGGGCGTGTAAAAGGCTGGAATTCCACAGCCCGCCGCGCGCAGCCTCTCGGCGAGCGTCCCTTGGGGGAGGAGTTCGGCTTCGATGAGGCCCTTCTCGTAATATTCGGTGAAGACGAGCTTTTGCGAAGCGCGAGTCGGAGCGGTGAAGGAGACGATCACCTTTTTGACCTGCCCCCCGCTGATGAGCCAGCCCATATCGGGCGCGCCTTCGGGAAGGGTGAAACCGCCCCTCGTCGTGTTCGAGACGCAAGTGAGGTTCTTCGCCCCTTGGCGGGAAAGCGCCGCATAGAGATTGATCGGCATGCCGACGACGGCGAAACCGCCAAAACCGATCGTCGCGCCGTCTTCGACATCGCGGACGGCGTCGTCGAAGCTTTCAAAGATCTTTTTCCCGTGAGCGTTCATTCCCTCACCTCGGCTCGCCCTGTCATTCTATCGCCCCATCATGCGGCAGCGGCGGCGAGGCGGCAAGGCGGCAAGGCGCCCCCCGTCTAGAACGAGACAAAGACGCCTTTGCCGGTCGTCTGCGTGTCGAAGAGGCGATAGGCCTCGACCGCCTCATCGAGCGTCCAGCGGTGGGTGAAAAGGTGCTCGACCGGGATCCGGCGATCGACGATGAACTCAGCACACTCCTGCTGGATCGCCCAGGAAAAGGTCCAGGAGGCGACGATCGTCAGCTCCTTTCGGAGCATGTCGGGGCTGACGTCGATCGTCACCTCGTTGCGTTCGCCGACAAAGCAGGTCGTGCCCCAGACCTTGGTGCCGCGGATCGCGGCAAGCCGGCCTGCGGGCTGGCTCGAGGTGTCGAGCGTGCAATCGGCGCCGCCGCGGGTCAGGTCCTTGATCGCGCCGACGGGATCGTTCGAGCGCGGGTTGACGGTCTCTGAGGCGCCGAATTCCTTGGCGCGCGCAAGCCGCTCGGGGCTCACATCGAGGGCGATGACGCGCGCTCCCATGGCCGAGGCGAGTTGGGTCGCCGAAAGCCCGACCGGCCCTTGGCCGAAGATCGCGATCGTCTCGTTCCCCGCAAGCTTGAGGCGCCGCAAAGCCTGATAGGCGGTGCCGGTCCCGCAGGAGACCGCGGCCCCGACTTCGAACGACATCTCCTCGGGCAAAGGGACGAGGGTGAAGGCGGGAACCTTCAAATAGCGCGCGTGCCCGCCATGGTCGTTGTTGCCGTAAACGGTGACCGGGACCTCCTGGCAAAGCTGCGACCAGCCGGAGCGGCAATGGGCGCAGGTGGCGCAGCCTTTGTAGTGATGGACCATGACGCGCGCCCCGACCCGCGCCTGCCGCTCATTGACGGCGCTGCCGACGGCGGCGACGACGCCGCAGGGCTCGTGGCCGCCGATGACCGGGTTCGGATTGACCGGAAGCCCGCCGACCGCAGCTCCCGCTTTCGGCCGGCGATATTGGTGAAGATCGCTGCCGCACATGCCCGAAGCTTTCATCTCGACGACGACCTCGTCCGGTCCGGGCGTCGGATCCGGAAACTCCATGAAGGCGATCTCTCTTTCGCCCATAAAGACTGCGCCCTTCATCGTTTCCTCCGCTTTCGCCGTTCCAATCTCGGGCCTCAAGCCTACGCTCTTTCCGGCCTCACTGGTACCCGGAGATCGGGTCGCTCGCGCACCGCACGCGCCCCGCGTAGAGTGCGCGAGGACGCCCGCGGTCGCGTCCACGACACGCCATTGCCGCCGGCCGCCCGGTGGGGTTAGCCTCTCTTCTCTCGCAGTTTGTCGAAGAACCCGCAAGATGGCCCTCAGCAAACCGCATCTCGAATTCCAGCCGATCGATATGACGAGCGGCTGGGAGGTTCCTCCCGGTTATCCCGATGGAATCGAGCAAAAGATCCTCGCGGGCGCGCTCGACGAGGAGAAGAAGAGCGGCAGCCGGACGCGCCTTTTGCGCTTGCGTCCGGGCGCGTTCACGACCGCGCCTTTCGTTCACGATTACTCCGAAGAGGTCTATCTGATCTCGGGCGATCTGACGGTCGGGTCAGACGCCAAAGGGAAAGGCGGCGAGAATTTTCTCGCCCCGACCTACGCCTGCCGCCCGCCCGGCGCCCCACACGGCCCGTTCAAATCAGAGGGCGGCTGCCTTCTGTTGGAGATCCACACTTACGCGGATTGACGCCCGCCCTCTCTCGGGAGCGCCGCGGCCTCGGCACAAATCGCGGTCAGCCAAGGCCCATGGCTCTCCGGTCTAGGAAAAGCGGTTGCGAGGGTCCTAGTCACAGCAAGTAATAACCCCCATGGCCGGGCTTGGCCCGGCCATCTACGACTTCTTTGCGGCGGGCGGGGCGCTTGTCAAAGGCGTGGGTGGCCGGAACAAGTCCGGCCACGGGGGGCAAAGATTGTACGGATACCCATAGCGCGTCGTTTTGCTTGCGGCGAAAGGTCAAGCCGGACGCTCGTGGCCGATACCGGGCATGCCGGCCGCTGAAGGCTTCAGGATTCTTAAACCGGATTCATCAGTTGCCGGGGTTTAGAACCGGCGCGCAGGCGGGTCGAGGATGTCGGCCGCGAAGCAGTCGAGAGAGCGTATCGAGGCGTGTTCGCTGGCGGCGACGACGAGGGAGGGGAGACTCGGCGACGCGATCACTTGAATCGCGGTTGTCATCTACCACCTACACTGCCGGCGTCACAAGCGACGCTGAAAGGAGGTCAGGAATGGGCGCTTGGTTTGGGCGTCTTATGAAGGCCTCCGGCAAACACCCCGGAGCGCGGGGATAACCACGACCCCTCCCGGCCGGTTCGCGGGTGAGCGCGGCAAGAAGGGGAACAGGCGTGGGATCGCGGCAAGGCATGGCATGGGTCTGGCCGCAGCCATAGCGTTCGCGTGAACCAGACGGACCGGCTTGCTCCTCACCGAGTCGGGCTGGTCCAAGAACAGCTACGATGAAGGCCCCGGCTCCAAACCGGGGCTTTCGCATTTCGAGATCGAGCGCGCCTGCGTTCTTCCTCACCCGCTCGTCGCTTTTTTGCGCGGGCGCCCGCCTTTGCGGCCGTTGAAGCGCGAGCTCGCAGCCTTGGCGGGACTGCGGGCGCGGCCGCCGACGGCACCGAGTTGTGCCGCCATCCATTGCCGCGAACCGAATACGCCTTGCAGCAACGCCGGGACGTACAAATCCGCGTCGAGCCTTGGCCAATGCAGGCCGAGACCGGCCGGGGTGATCTCGATGTCAGTCAGGTCCTCCGGTGTCGCGTCGGCCAAGCCCTCCGCCAGCGCCGGCGGAAACGCCATCTCAAGGCCGGTGTTGAGACGCACGACGATCCGAGACCGGCGCCGGTCATAGCGGGCCGTTACCGCGTAGCCTGCCTGCCGCAGCGCCTCCATGCGCTTTTCGGCCTCTTTGAACTCTTGCTCAGTCACGGCCATGAATCTTCCTCCATTCCTCGCACAAGGCGCCAATCCTCGCGGCTAACAGGATGCGGAAAAACCCCCTGTCATTCCGGGGCGGCCCGTGAGGGCCGGGACCGGAAACCATGAACACAGGCCAAGCCATTGATTTTTCTGGCATGCGTTTATGGATTCCGGGCTCGCGTCCGCGGGCGACGTGCCGGACACGGCCGTCGGAGGTTCGCCGCGAAGGCCGCGCAAGGCTGATAGCCCGCGGATCGACCGCGCCCCGGAATGACGACATTCCAGCGTTCTTCCGCATCCTAAAGCGTCCTTGACGCGGTCCAGCTCAGGCCGGGCGAACCCGAAACTCTCCGGCAGTTCCGGCGGTCCGTCGGGGCAATTGAGGAGGAACGTCGCCTCGCCCTCGGCGCCGATGACATGGACATGGGCGGGCCGATGATCGGCCGGGTAGATGACTGCGCGCCGGCCATCGAAACGGAAAACCGTCGGCATGCGCGCCCGCTGTCAAAAAGCTGAGCGCTTTGGAATAGGTGTCAAGGAGCAGCCCGAGCAGGACTCGCGGAGTCGTCCCTCGCGCGCGGCGAACCCTCGCTCCAGGCCGGATCGACCCAGCCCTTCTCGTCGTAATCGGCCATGCAGCGATCGACGAGCGCCATCATCGCGTCGAGGCTGCCGTTTCGCCTGGCCGCGGCGAGCGTCTGGATGCGGATGTCTTCATGGTTGCCCGCGTAGTTGCGCTCGTAAAGCTCGTGGCGTCCGCCGAACTCGGTGCCGACGGCGTCCCAGAGGAGCTTCATGATCTTGATCCGCTCCTTGTAGCCGATGCCGTAGGAGCCGCGAACATAACGCGCGAGCAGGGGATCGATCGCGGGGTTCTGAAAATCGCGGGCGGAAGAGGGAAGATAGATGAGGGAGGAGGCGACGATCTTCTCGATGATCTCGCGGATCCGCGAATAGGCCTCGGGGGCGAAGACGCGGTAGGAGAGGGCGGCTTGCAGGTTCGGCAGCACCGCGTCCCCGACCCAAGGCTGCGGCGCGTTCACCATGCAGTCCGAAAGCGACCAGAAAAGATTGCGCCAGGCGATGATCTCGCCGAGGAGGGCCTGGTTGCCGCGGAACTCGTCGCCTCCCGCCGCTCTCAGCGCACGCGCGACGGCCCCGGCGATAAAATCGAGCTTCACCGCAAAGCGGGTGCAGCCCTGGAAGCAAAAGCCGTTGAGAAACCCCGAGCGCGGGTAAAAAGAGAGGATCTTTTCCGTGTCGCGATGGACGAGAACGTTCTCCCAGGGGATCAGGACCTTGTCGAGAACGAAGATCGCGTCGTTCTCGTCGAAGCGGGAGGAAAGCGGATAGTCGAAGGGGGTGCCGAGCCTCGTCGCGATTTCTTCATAGGAATTGCGGCAAATGAGCTTCACCCCGGGCGCGTCCATCGGCAGGATGAACATGATCGCGAGATCGGGGTCGTTGGTTGCGGTCGCCGCGTTCTGGCCCAAGAAATTGTAATGGGTGAGCGCCGCCGAGGTCGCCACCACCTTGGCCCCGGAAACGATCACCCCGGCGTCGCTCTCGCGCTCGATCGTGACGTAGACGTCCTTCACTTCGCTTGTCGGCCGCCCGCGATCGACCGGAGGGTTGACGATCGCGTGATTCATGAAAAGGACGGCTTCCTGAGCGCGCCGATACCAGGCGCGCGCGTTCCCCGCGAACTGGCCGTAATAGTCGGCGTTGGCGCCGAGCGTGTTCATGAGCGACGCCTTGTAGTCGGGGGTGCGCCCCATCCAGCCATAGGTGAGACGCGCCCACGCGGCGATCGCCTGTTGCTGGAGGACAAGCTCGTCGCGCGAGCGAGCGACGCGGAAGAAGCGATGCGTATAGCCGCCCGAGCCGGTATCGGTCGGCGCCGTCAGCACGTCGCGCGCCGCGGGCGCATGCAGAGCGTCGTAAAGACGGGCGATCGAGCGGACCGAGTTCTTGAAGGCGGGATGGGTGGTGACGTCGCAGACCCGCTCGCCATCGATATAGACTTCCCGGCCGTCGCGCAAACTCTCGATAAATTCCGCCCCGGTGAACGGCCGCGCCGGCTCGCGGATCTTTTCTTCTGGCAACATCCTCATCCCTCCAAAAAAGCGTGTGCCGGTCGCGAAAAACGGCGTTTTCTCCGCGCGGGTTTGGCGCGCCAAGGCGAGAAGACGCGCCCGCACCTCCTCGGGGACCGGCAATTCGCCCTTCAGGTAGCGGTAGAGGCTCGTTCGCCCGACGAGGAGGAGAGAAGCGGCCGCCTTTTTCCAACGCCGCCCAAAGCGGGGTGAAAAGAGGCGCTCGCATTCTTCGGCAAAGGCGCGGTTCTGTTCCATCTGTTCCAAACGGCATTGGAACACATGAAACAGATCATGTCGAATCTCTTATGAAGCGCGGTTGCCGCTTGAAGCGGCAACCGGAACTATCACCTTTTAGCAACGGTTCGTGGTTGGGCAACAGCGCCTGTTGCCGCCAAAAAATTCGCTAGCGAGGCGAAGCTCCATGGCTTGCAGTTCAGGTCGCCGACTGCTCTTACCCGAAAGAGTGCGCCGCGCGCTCTTCTGCGCGTTTTTTTGCGCCGCACTCCTCCCCGTCCCGTCGGTCTCGGCAGCTCCCTCCGGCAAAACCGCCCAATCCGCGGCGGGTGCGGTGGCGATCCCGCTTCCCTCCTTGGCGCCTCTCGTCAAGCAGGTTTCGCCGGCCGTCGTCAACATATCGGTCGTGCTGAGCGAAGGGAGAAAACCCGGCAAGGAGGAAAGCCCGTCGCAGGAAACGCCGTTCAACGAATTTCTGCGGCGCTTTTTCGAGCATCAATTCGGCGGCAACCTTCCGCAAGTCCCCCTCGTTCCGAAAAACCAGAAGATCGTGGCGCTCGGCTCGGGGTTCGTCATCGATCCTCAGGGTTACATCGTTACCAACGCGCACGTCGTCGGCAAGGCGAAGAAGGTCACGGTCATCTTCCATGACAAGACGCGGCGCGAAGCGCGCGTCATCGGCCGCGACCCACGATCGGACCTCGCCCTCTTGAAGGTCCACACGAAAAAGCCGCTGGCTTACGCGACTTGGGGAAACAGCGCCGAGGCTCATGTCGGCGATTGGGTCGTGGCCGTCGGCAACCCCTTTGGTCTCGGGGGTACGGTGACCGCCGGCATTATTTCCGCGCTCGGGCGCAACATCGCGTCCAATTCGTTCGAGGATTTCCTGCAGATCGACGCCCCGATGAATCGCGGCAATTCGGGCGGCCCCTCCTTTAATCTCAAAGGGCAGGTGATCGGCATCAATACGGCCATTTACACCCCTTCCGGAGGCTCCGTCGGGATCGGTTTCGCGATCCCTTCCAATCTTGCGCAAAAGGTTGTCGCGCAGCTCGAAAAGCGCGGGCACATGCGCTGGGGTTGGCTCGGAGTTGCGATCCAGAATTTGACGCCGGCGATCGCGAGGAGCCTCGGGCTCAACCCGAAAAAGCCTGAGGGCGCCCTCGTCGCCACCGTGATGCCGGCGAGCCCCGCCGAAAAGGCCGGGATCAAATCCGGCGACGTGATCGTCGAAGCGAAGGGAGAGGAAGTACGGAACGTCGGCGATCTGCCTCGCATCGTCGCCTTGGCGCCGATCGGGAGCAAGCTTCCTCTCGTGATCGAACGCAATGGCAAAACGCTGAAGATCGAGGCGACTGTCGGCGAAATGCCGCAGAAGACGCCGAAAGTGGCTTCGGTCGAGAAAAGACCTTCCCCGGCGAACGAGACCGCGAGCGCACTTGGTGTGGAACTGGGCTCGCTCAACGAGGAGCTGCGGCGCAAGCTCGCCGTGCCCAAAGGCGTCAACGGGGTCGTGGTCGGGCGGATCGCAGAGAATAGCCCGCTTCACTCTCTCGGCGTCGAGCCCGGCGACGTCATCGTTTCGGTCGATCGGCAGCCGGTAACGAGACCGCATGAAGCGGCGAAGGCGCTGAAGGATGCGGCGAAGAAA
>JAKAOO010000147.1 GCA_021812165.1 Pseudomonadota bacterium
TCTCGGCGGCTACGTGACGGTCACCGTGGAGGCTTTCGATCCGCAATTTGCGGAGAAACTTGCGCAGACCATCGTCAAGGCATCCGACCAGATGGTGAACGATCTGAGCGCTCGAGCGCGGCAAGACGAGGTCACGTATGCAAAAGACGAGCTCAGGCGGCAGGAAGAGCAGGTCAAGAAGGCCCGCCTGGCACTGACCGATTTTGAGGACGCGCACCGCGATATCAACCCGCCGCGCTCCGCAAGTCAGCTCACCGGGATCGTCGGCACGTTGCAATCCGATTTGGCGACCGCGCGAACCGAACTCAACGACCTGCTCGCCTATATGAGCGCCACTTCGCCTCAGGTAGCCGCCGTCAAATTCAAGATCGCCGCCCTCGAGAAGCAACTCAACGAACAGCAGGGGAAACTGGCGAACAGCGGCAACGGCACCCCGTACTCGAAGATATTGGAACAGTATTCCGCTCTGGAGCTGGACGAGGAGTTTGCGAAAAACGCCTACCAGGCGGCGCAACAGGGCCTCGAAGTGGCGCACGCCGACGCCGCGCGGCAGGTCAGCTACCTCGTGGATTTTGCGCCGCCTTACGTTCCTGACAAGCCTAGTCTGACGATACCCGTCGTCTATACACTGACCGTATTTATCGCCTCTCTGGTCCTGTTCGGCATCGGCAGCCTGATCGCCGCCGCGTTCCGTGACCACGCGGGGATTTGACCCCTTTGCGGCAGGCCTCTTTCAGTTGCCGGCGAGAGCGATGAGCTGCCGCTCCCGATCCGCCGCGGCAGGCGCCAAAGCCGCGCGATCGGCGAGGGGGAGCCGGCTCAGCACCATCCGACGCCGTTCCTCGAGCAGCGCGAGCTCTAGCGAGAGATCGCCGGCAGGAACCGTCTCGGAGACCAGGGCGAGCCCCGGCGCAAACCCGGGGAGGCCGGGCAGCTCGTCATTGGCCGGCCTCTCGCCTTGCCAGGATTGAGGAGACCGTGAAGCTGCGAGAGGCTGCAAAAGCGCCAGCTGATGAGCGCGGCCGGCGATCGCCTCCAGATGCTGAACGAGCCTGCCTTTGAGCGCTTTTTCGAGCCTCAAGGCCCGATCGCGGGAGCGCCTGAGGCCGATTTCGGGCGCGCTGCCGAGCTTCATATCGAAAGACCCGCCGGGGGGACAGAGGCTGATCTCGCCGATCCAACCCTTCGGTCTGAGATCGACGGCTTTTCTGGCTTGGCGCTTGAGCCACCGGCGATATCGCCGGAATTCCTTCAGGAACTGCCGGAATCGGGCGGCGAGCAGAGCTGGCGGGATGGCGTCCAGAGCGGAGGGGTCGTAAGGCTCGTCAAGCAACAGCTCGCGCCCCAGGATCTCTTCGCTAAAGGCGACGACCGGGTCGCCCTGAAGCAGCACGAGGCGGACGCCCCGGCGCTCGAACATCAGACGCGTGATCTCGCCGCCTTGACCCCAAAGCAGCATAAACCCGCTGAGCCGTTCTTTCTCGGCGCGCACGACATCGGCAAGAAAGTTCGCTTTTGCGAGCGCGCGCAGCCTCAACCCTGCCGCGGGGTAACCCCCGAAAGAGGTTCGCCCTTCGGCGAACTCGATCCGTTTCTTATGAAAGAGCTGGCCGTGGCAGCGCAGTTCGGGATGCCGCGACAAGAGCCGATAAACGAGGCCCAACTCCGCGGCGCTGCTGCCGATTACCGCGAAATAGGGAAGCGCAAGGCGCTCCAATTCGCCGTACCAGCGGCGCAGGGCGCGGCCCGCAACCGGAAGCCCCGGCGCGCCGTCGCGGTAGCTGAGGCGATGCGTTTCGTATTCGGTCCCGCGCTTGCCGGCCTCGGCGTCCGGCAAGCGGGGCTGCGCGCGCTCGCCATGCCAATATTGGTCGAGGATGTCGCGCAATTGATTGGCGTGCGGCGACAATTTCCGCGCCATAAAAAATGGTTGTTTCAAAAGATAATCGAGGTGGTCGAGGTAATGCACGACGGGTACGCCGTAATCGGAAAACTGGTAAAGGGTGAGGATGCGGTTCGAGATGCGCGAATGCGGTACGAGGTGGCGCACCAGGGTCTGAAAAAAGAGCTCGTCGGGAACGAGGGTGGACCGAAAAAAGCGTTCGACATCGCGCTCTCGCGCGAGTCCACGGATCTTTTGCAAGGTCGACCAGGTCAAGACCCACCATTGCGACCCGATATAGGGCGTCATGCCGCGCACGAATTTCCGTTTGACGCCGAGCTTTTTTTGCAGCGAGAGAAAGAAGGCAAAACGTCGAGGCTGGTCCCGCCAGTTGAAAGGAAAGTAGTACTGGTAGCGTTCCTCCTGCGGCCCGGTTCTCGCCCAGCGCACGCGGTCCGCCGGAACGCTTTCGATAAACTCCGTACCGTGATGCCGATCGAGAAAGGCGAGGAGTTCCGCGGAAGACCGGATCGGGTAATCCATCCCGCTCAGAAGGTAGACGTAATCCGGCTCCCAGCCGGCCGCGTCGATGGCGTCAAGGCAATTGAGGGTGGCCGCGGCGATCGACCACTCGCCCCAGCGAACCTCAATGCGCCGCGCGAACCGCACCGCTTCGCAATCCGCGAAAGCGCGCACGAGCGCTTCATAGTCGGCGGAAGGCGACTTCAGGTCATAGTGGAGCGCAACACAGTGCCCCTCCGCGACGAGGAGCCACACCAGCCGTTCGACGAGGTGGCGATTGCCATGCGCGAGGAACGCGAAGGCGAGCTTCACGGGCCCTCCCTAAAACCACTGGCCGGGATTAATGAGGCCGCAGTCCACGAGAGATTCGCTGCCGCAAAAGCGTTCGCTCAGATCCTCTTTGAGACGGCGCCGGCGCATTTCCACGAGATCCGGCCCCAATGCTCTTCCCCTCGCAGAGATGCTCGGCCGCTTTTCCGCGAGCCACCCGAGAACGACTTGCTCATCGCTGTCGAGGAGAGCGAGCGACAAGAGGCAAGCCGTCGGCGAAGAATGCCAATGCGAGTGCGAGGTGTTGAGCCGGGACGGCATCAGAAGCTGTGTCCCATCGATATAAACATAATACCAGCGCCATTTGACGAGGGGAATGCGGCTCAACGCAGGAGTTTTGCGAGGACTGTCGGAATAAAGCGCACGGCGCCTTACGCCGCCGCGCACGACGACATTGCGATAGCGGTGGGGACCGCTCGTCACATAACCGAGAGCATCGAAATACGGCAAGACGTCGAGCGGATGCTCCTCCGTATCAAGGCGCAAGCGGGCCGCCGGCTCGTCGCCGTACAGATCAACGAGGAGGGCGTACAGGTGATCGCGGCGTTCGGCTTCGATGAAATCGGTCAGATCGCCGATCTGCCGCGTCTCGCAGCGGTAGAATACAAAAAACTCGGTTGGGTTAAGCGAAAGGCACCAGCGTCCGGTCGCATACCGCCGACGCAGGTGGTTGAGCCAACAGATCGCGCGCTGCGGCCCGCTCCCGAGGCGCGGCCGCCAGACAGCGCAATCGCTCTCGCCCGCAAGTATTGCGGCAAGTCTGCCGGAAGCGGAGAGATCGAGAAAGACGAACTCGCCCACGCCAAGCCCGCGGTGGTGGTCGAGAAAGGCCGGAAGCAGGGTCTCATTGCCGTAATACGGGACCACCGCGACCGCTCCGCCGCGCCGTCGGCGTTCCCTCGCCCCGCATTGATGGACGAGGTCTCCGCCGCTCCAATAGGCGCGGACCCAGGATCCAATGTTGAATCGAATCATCTCCGAGACCCGACCAAGCCTCGCTCGCAGCTTGCCGGCCGATGCGCGGCGCCAATGTCGGGCACCGAAGCGAGGCCCGCGCAGCGCCGGTTCGGGTCTTGTCGCCGCGGGGATCATATTTGGGCGTCCCCGCTTGCGGTAGCATTGGGTTTCAAAACAGTACAGTTAATCAACGTGCGATCGACCCGGAACACGCTACCCTCGTGAACGCTCCGCAGGAACATCCGTTCTTGCCCCCCCGCCGACGCCACACAGTTGTCACAGCTTTATTCGCGTCCGGGCATTCCTGCCCATTTTGCGGTAGCTGCGATCAAGTCTCTTGTGGCAGAGATTGGGAAATTTGTCAAGCGGGACCGAATTGTATCGAAGAGAAAAGAAACATGAAAACTCCAATGGAATTACGATGTGCGTCAATCTGTAACAACAGGATTTTTTGACCATTTGCTTCACCGGAAGCGACAGCGCGGGCGGGCTCACGGCGTTTTCCGATTCCGATTCGCAACAAAGAGAAGCCTCAGCGGTCAATGGCGAAGGCGCCGGTGCTGCCGACTGGATCGAGTCTCCAGCCGCGGGGCTCGCGGCAGACCGCTCGCGTCTCGATCTGGTTTGCCGCGTGAGGCGACAGGGGGGCGAGCGTGAAGTGCCGGCAGACGACAGCGTCTGCAGAATAATATTGCTGCCCCATCGAGACCCGGACCGCGCCCTTTGCGCCGTCCTCGAAAACCCGCGACTGGCCGGGCGAAGCCTTCACGAGAAAAGCGAGAAGACCTTGCGGTTCCGGTCTTTCTGCGAATGCTTCGGCCGGCGCGGCGCGCGCGCGCGTCTCTTTGCCTTTTCCCGTGGCCGCCAAGCCGAAGGAGCGCACCGACGCGCAGCCCGACAACAGCATGAGGATAACGAGAGCGCCCAAAACCGCGCTCCGCGCTCTTAAAGGGTTTCTCGGCACGCGCAAATTGACGCCCCCTTTCCCGTGCGAACACGCCCGCTTCCGGTTCCCACCGGGTGCATAGCAACCTCCTTCCCTCCGCCGCCTCAATGCGTGAGGCGCAAGGTGACGCCCGTTGATACTGCAATCTGATAAAGGATGCGGATGACGTCTTCGAATATCGCGAATTTGTGGGGGCCGGCCTGCGGCATCACCATGATCTGATCGCCGGGCCCGATCGGCATCGCTGCACCGCCTTTCTTGACCGCCCCGCTCGGCCGGATGACGAGGACATCCGAAGGGTCGGCGCGCTCCGTGTAACCGCCCGCCATCGCGACATACCGGGCCGCATCGCGGTGGGGGCTCCAGATCACGGTTTGCGGCATTCTGACTTCGCCGTTGATCGACACGACGTCCGACTTGGCGGGGATGACGATCTCGTCGTTTGGCTCGAACATCAGGTTGTCGCGGTCAGAGGCGCCTGCCAGCACGATTCGGCCTTGCGGCTTGAACTGGCGCACCTGCTGCATGAAGGCTTCGACCATTTGCGCCTCCTCGGTGTGGATCGCGGCATCGCTGGTGCTGACCGAACGCGCGGTGAGGACGGCCCGCCGCAGAGTCGCCAACGATTCGTCGAGCGCCTGCTGCTCGGCCACCGCCACGCTTTGCCGTCGCAGATAGATGGCGCCGAGATCGGCGACCCTCGGATCGACCTCGATCAGCTTCAAGACTTCTCCAAGGGTTGCGCCGCGCGGCACGACGAGAGAGGACGGCCCCGCCGACTGCCCCGTCACGGTGACGAAAATCGTGTTGCTGACATAGTCGGAGGCGAAGCTGTAGGTGTCGCCGCTTGCCAGCCGCATCCTTTCGAACTCAGAAAGCGGGACGTAAGCGTCGTAAGGCTTCCCGTCGCGAATCCCTTGGATCGCGACGTCGGAGACGATGGGGTCGGGGCGGGCGAGCGCAACGAGGTTGGCCCCGGTAAAACTGGGTTCGATCTCGAAACGATAGCTGTTCTGGACATCGCCGAGGGCCGTGACTGTCGGCCGCTGGTGACCGACCACGATCATGTCGTTCACCCGAAATTCGATCGTCGGCAAGGAGGCGCCGCGGAGGAAGGCGTAAAGATCGATATGGGCGAGCGTCTTGCCGTCGCGAATGATGCGGATATCGCGATAGGAGCCGCTCGTCGGATCGATGCCGCCCGCTTGCGCGATGAATTGCAAAGGCGAATCGAGACGGTCTCCCGAATAGCGGCCGGGATGCTCGACAGCCCCCGTCACATAAACCGCCACCGGCTGTTTGCTGAGAAGGCTCGCATAGACGTAGACGTTGTGCGTGAAAACGCGCGTCACGGCCTTCGTCACCACGCCGTCGAGGGCGCCGCTCGTCGTTCCGGCGACGCGGATGGCGCCGACCTGGGGAATGAAGATATTGCCTTGCGGGTCGACCCCCTGCACCCCGCTATAGGCGTAAGCGCCCCAGATATAGATCGAGATCTGATCGCCCGGAGCGATGATGTAATCGCGGTTGAGGGCGACGGGGCCGAAAAGCTGCGGCTGTGCGATGAAGAGCTGCGAACCGTACGGCATTGCCGAGGTCGTCACCGGCGGGGCTTGCGGATTGGGGAGCCCGGGAAGTGGCGGCGCGCCGCCCGCCGGCGAAGCGCTCGTGATCGCGGGAAAGCCTAGCACGGGCGCCGTGGTCGGTGCCGTCGGCGCCGCCGCCGGAACGGGCGAAGGCGCGGGAGCCGGAGCCAGGATCGAGGGCGTGCGGCCGGCCATCCGCGACAAAGATCGGTCGGTCGGCAATGCAAAGATCGCGTAAGGCGGGGTGTGGCGACCAGGCCGCGCTTGACCCGGGGAGAGCGGCGTCAGGGCCTGCAGCGGCGTTGTCGGCGCCGACGCCTGCGCCTGCGCCGCGGCCGGTGAGGCCGCAGCGAAGAGAAGCGCCCACCCAAGCGCCAAAAGCCGTAAAAGGGCACGCGCCGAATTGCGTCGACTCCCCTCGCCTTTCGGCCGATCGGCGCCGATCATCGGGATGCCATCACCCCCGCCCCTTCTCGCCCGCACGCCGCGCTCGGACGGCCGCCGGACGGTCGCCGGACCATTGCATAGGAGCCCCGACAAGTGCAAGGCGTCGAGCGGCTTCACCGGCCGCGCGAGAGGATGCTATCGTGGCTGCGAAACTTAGGGAGGAGTTTATGGCGAATGTTCCTGGCGCCGTCACCGATCCGCAACGGGTCAGCGGCGAATCGATCCGCTTTCCAAGCGGCGGCGAGACGATAGAAGGCTACCTCGCGCGGCCGAGCGCGCCCGGACGCTATCCCGGGATCATCGTCATCCACGAGGCGTTCGGGCTTGTCGAGCACATTCGCGACGTCGCCCGCCGCTTCGCCAATCTGGGCTACAACGCGCTCGCTCCGGATCTCTATTGCCGCACCGGAGGTCCCGACCCGAACAACATGGATTCCGTTTTCAAGGTGATGTTCGGCCTGCCCGACAGCCAGGCAGTCAAAGATCTCGAAGCGGCGGCCTCTCATCTGCGCTCCCTTCCCGGCGCAGGAAGCAAGGTCGGCTGCATCGGCTTTTGCTCCGGCGGCCGGCACACGCTTCTCTTCGCGTGCAGCAGCGACAAGCCCGACGCTGCGATCGACTGCTGGGGCGGGTTTATCGGCCGGGCAACGCCCGATGCGCCGACGACGGCGGCGCGTCCCGCTCCGGTGATGACTCTGATCGACCGCCTCTCCTGTCCGCTCTTTGCGGTCTTTGGCGAAGAAGACCAGAACCCGAGCGTCGCCGAAGCCGAGGAGTTGCGATCGCGCACCTCACAGACCAGGAAGGATGTGGCCGTCAAAATCTATGAGAAGGCGGGCCACGCCTTCCTCGCCGACTACCGGCCGAGCTACCGCGAAGCCGCGGCGTTCGCGCTCTGGTCCGATGTCGTCGGCTTTTTCGACAAGCATCTGAAGATCTGAATCTGCGAGGAGGAGCGAATGGCCCGCCGCGAGCTCGCGGTCGAAAGCGTTGCCGAGGCGTATCTCACGCTTTTGGCGGAGCGCGGGATCGAGGTCCTTTTCGCCAACGCCGGAACCGATTTTGCGCCTCTCGTCGAAGCGTACGCGAAGGCGACGCGGCTCGGCCGAAAGGTGCCTCAGCCCATTCTTGCCGCGCATGAGAACGTGGTTCTGTCGATGGCGCACGGCTATGCGATCGCCTCCGGCAGGGTCCCCGCGGTCATGCTGCACGTGAATGTCGGCACCGCCAACGGCGTATGCGGCGCGCTCAATGCCGCCCGCGAGCAGGTTCCGATCCTCTTCACCGCCGGGCGCACGCCCCTCACCGAAGGCGGCATGGCGGGCTCGCGCGACGTCTACATCCACTGGGCGCAAGAGATGTTCGACCAGGCGGGGATGGTGCGCGAGAGCATCAAATGGGAATACGAGCTTCGCAACGGCGCCCAACTCGAAACGGTGGTCGATCGCGCTCTCGCCATCGCCACAACTCCTCCCCGTGGTCCCGTCTATCTCTCCTTGCCGCGCGAAGTGCTGGCTTCGCCCCTTCCCGGTTTTGCCTATGATTGGCCCTCGCGTCTCCTCGCCGCCTCGCCGCCCGCCGCCGACGCCGAAGCGATCGAAGAGGCCGCGCGCATCCTCGCCGCCGCCGAAAATCCGCTCATTGTCACCGCCAGCGCCGGGCGCGATAGGGCGGCCGTGCCCGCGCTCGCAAGCCTTGCGGAAGATTTCGCCATTGGCGTCGTCGAACATCGGCCGCGCCACGTCTCGCTTTCCGCCGACCACCCCTGCCATCTCGGCTACGATGCTTCCCCTTATCTCGAAGGGGCGGACGCGATCCTCGTCCTCGAATGCGATGTTCCCTGGATCCCGAGCCTCAAAGCGCCGACGAGAGAATGCCGGGTCATTCATCTCGGCCTCGACCCGCTTTTCAGCCGGTACCCGATCCGCGGTTTCCCTTGCGATCTCGCGGTAACGGCGGCGCCCGCGACCGCGCTTCCGCTTTTGGAAGAGGCGCTTGCCCGCCACTCGATCCCGCAAAAGGTCGCCGAAAGGCGGCGCCGGATCGGCGTGCTTCGCGAAGGGCTCTTGACCGAGCGAGAGAAGATCCGCAGCGCGGCGGCGGCGATGCGCCCGCTCCACCCCGCCCGGGTCAGCGCCGCCATCGCCGCGATCGCCTCCGAGGAGGCAATTCTTATCAACGAATATACCCTCCTTCTCGATCATTGTGGGCCGACGCGGCCGGGAGGGTATTTCGGATCGAGCCCGGCCTCCGGGCTTGGCTGGGGCGCCGGCGCGGCGCTCGGAGCCAAATTCGCCGAGCCCGACCGCCTCGTCATCGCGGTTTTGGGCGACGGCGCCTATCTTTTCGCCAATCCGTTGGCGGTTCACCACGCTTCTGCCATGCACCGCCTTCCCGTGCTCTTCGTGGTCATGAACAACGAGATGTGGGGCGCCGTCAAAAGGGCGACGCTCGGCATGTATCCCGGCGGCGAGGCGGCGCGCAGCAATAAGCCGCCTTTTATCGATCTCGAGAATTTGCCCGCATTCGAGGCGGTCGTCGCCGCCGTCCTGGCAGGTGCGGACGGCGCCGTGCCCGGCGTCGCCGTCCGGGACACGGTGAAGCGGGTCGCCGAGGGGGACGTCCTCGAGACGCTGCGGCGCGAGGAGCTCGTGGCCGTCCAGACCCCCCAGGCCTTCGACGCGGGCGTC
>JAKAOO010000148.1 GCA_021812165.1 Pseudomonadota bacterium
TTGGAGAAGGGGAGCGTCACCCGCCCGTAACCGGTGCCGACGAGATAGCTCTCTTCGAGGGGGATCCCGAGAGCCTCACGGAGCGCCCCGGCAATGGGGCCCCGAAGGCCGGCACGTTGCGGCGCATCGGCGATGACGCGATCGAGCGCCCGCAGATACTTGTCCGCACTCTCGCCGGAAGGCGGCCGGTTTTCGACCTCGATGATCGCCTTGTCGTAGATGTTGAGAAGGAGGTCGTAGGAGACTTGGGCTTCCTTCGCGATCTCCTGCGCGACCGCCATAAAGCGCGAGCCCGCGATGTCGCGGAAAAAGTCGGATTTGCGCTTGGCGCCGCGCGCAAAAAGCGGCGGGGCTTCCGCTCTGAGGCGCGCGAAGATCCTTTGAAGGGCCTCGCGAAAGGCGCGTTCGGTCCCCTTGAAGCGCTCGCCGCCGAGGTTTCCAAGGCAGGTGCGTTTGAGGTCGTCGAGCGCTTCCAAAAACTGCTCGAGGCGAAAGCCGCGTTCGAAATCGGCGAGGAGGTCTTCGAGCGCGTCGCCGAGCCCGGATAGAAGGGCAAGGGCGCGGCGGAAGAGAGTGAAGCGGGTGTTGATGAGCGCCTCGTGCCGCGCCACCCGCGTCGCGGTATCGTAGTTCGAGCGGGAATTGGTGATGCCGCGTCCCAAGACCTCGGAATTCTCGTCCATCAATATGGCTTTGGTGGTGGTCGAGCCGAGATCGACGCCGACGAAAGAGCGCATCCTCTCCTCCTCCGCCTAGAGCGCGTGGAAGAACAGCAAAGCGTTGTCATCCCGGGGCGCGGGCGCCGCCCGCGAGCCCGGGATCCAGGAACACGGGCCTTCGAGCGTTCTCGATAAGCAGGTGTTCATGGTTTCCGGGCCCGGCCCTTCAGGCCGTCCCGGAATGACGCGGTTTATGGAGCCCATTGCTTGCGAACCTTTCACGCGGCCGCAGCGGCGGTCGAACGCTTCTGCTCGATCATCTGCAGATAGCTTTCGAGCCTCGTGCGGATGTTCGAAGGCGAGAAGTAGCGGGGATCGACGAGGTCGCTTTCGATAAAGGCGGCGGGTTTGCCCGTGCGCCTCTCGATCTCGCGCAGGACGAGAAGCTGGCCGGCGGAAAAGCTGTTGCAGCTTTTGATCGAGTTGATGAGAAGGCCGTCCGCGTCGTAGTCGCGAATGTAGGTCTCGATGAGGTCGATGCGCGAGGGGAGATTGCGATTGGTGTAGCAGCCGGCGCAATACTCGGCGAGACTTTCGAGAGGGTGTTCGGGATCGTGGCGGAAGCCCAGATCGTAGACGCCGCCGACCTTGGTGTATGTGCTGGCGACGACGATCGCTCCTTCGTCGTAAAACATCTTCCAGAAGTCGCGGAAGCTCGTCCAGTTGGGCGGGCCTTCGACGACGAGCCGATAGCGTTCCTCATGAATCTCGCCGTCGGGCGTCACCGGCCCTTCCTTCTTCGCAATGCGCTCCGCGATCTCTTGGCGCAAAAGGCGGTAGAATTCACCCGCGTCCGCCGTGCCGCGAAAGGCGGTGAAGATCGGCCCGATGTAATAGGTGCCGCCGAAATAGGCGTCGATCGGGGAGGGCTTGTGCTTCGAGGATTGGAGGACCCAAACCAGATCTTCTTCAGCCCTTGCCGATTCCTTGAGGTATTGCCGCAGGCGGTCGATGTCGAACTTGACGCCGCTCACCCTTTCGAGCTTCGGGATGACCTCTTCCTTCAACTGCCGCACGACATAGTCGCGCATGTTTGCGGAAAAGCTGCCGTCGCCTTCATAGGGCACATGCAGCATCGCCGTCTCGCACCCAAATTGGTGCCGCAAAAGCTCGAACCACTTCATGAAGGTGAAGCAGCCGGTATAGGAAAGCAGAAGCAGGTCCGGATCGGGAAGCGGCCTGCCGTCGGGGCCGAGATTGCCTTTGGCGAGCATGCCGAGATCGGCCTTCACATAGGTGCAGACGTCTTCGGAATGGCCGCGCTTTTCCGCCTCCAGGATGAGAGCGCCCGTCTTCTTGCGCATGCCGTTCTGGATCGCGTTGATCTCCGGCAGGTTGTTGACCATGTCGAAGCACATGATGAGCTCGTTGAGATTGCCGGGAACGAAGGTGGAGACGACTTTCGTCCCCGTCTCCTTGGCCGTTGCGAGACGCTCGTAATTGCCGGCGATCATCTCCTTCTGCTTCTGCATCGAGGCGTCTTTGACCGCCTCTTTTACGGCGCTCATTGTTCGCTCCACAGCTTGATCGAATCGGCGAAGGTTCCGGCCTGTTCGCGGATCGGCTGCATCTGCCCGGAATTCTCCGCATATTTGAAGGCGATGTAGGGGATGCCGTGCGCCGAGAGAACCGACTGCAGCATCGGCCGCTCCAAGAGCGCGGGATCGCAAAAGCTCGGCATCGCCATGATGACGCCTTCGGCGCCGCTCGTCTTGACGGCCTCGACGAGGTAGAGGCCTTTCTTCGATTGATCGGGCTCGTATTTGGCCGAAGTGTCGCCGGAATTGTGGAGATAGGAGAGCGCGAGAGCCTGCACGGGATCGCCGTCCTCCGGCACGTCCCCCCGCTCCCAGCGGTTGACCAGCATGAAATCGTCGTCGACGATGTAGCAGCCGGAAAGCTCGATCGATTTCAAAAGATTGAGCGGCGGCTGCTCGCAAAAGGCGCCGACCACGACGACGCGGGCGTTGTCGCGGCGCGGCCGCTCCTCGGATTGAGAGGCCTCGATGTATTGGCGCAAAAGCCGGTTGTGCTCCTCGACCGCGAGGATCATGCCCGCGCGCATCAGGAGATAGACTTCCGAGGAGGGCGCCTTCCAGGGCTCTCGCGAGCGCAGCCCATAGACGGCGCGCACCAGCCGGCGGTTCTCGTTGTAAAGGGCGATCGAGGCGCGGATCTCTTCGTCGCCGATCCCGCGCCCGCGCAGCTCCGCCAGCACCCCCCGCAGCTCTTCGAGCTCATGGATGTAGAAGGCGCCGCCCACCTCGTCGCGAAAGTTCTGAGGGAGGTCGAAATAGAAGCTCCGCACTTTCGGGAAGAGGATCTTCCACATTCCCGAAAGGTTGCGGATGACGTCGCAGATGCTCGGGAAGAGCATGGCGTCGACACAGTCGAGCCGGCCGGATAGCGCGAGTTCGATCGTCGAGCGCGGGATGCGGCAGATATAGCTCTGGTAATAGGCGTCGCCCTGGATGACCTCGAGCTGGTCGCCGCCTCCAAGGACCCCCAACGGCAAGGCGCCCGAGCCGTGGATCAGCTCGCGCGGAACGTAAAAGGGCATGTAGCCGACGACCTTGCGGCCGGCTTGCGCCGCCTTCCATTCGCGCGCATACCCAAAATCGAGATCCTCGAAAAGGCTCTCGCAGCGGGCGATGATTTCGCGGGTGCCGGTCATCTCCAATGCGTCTCCAATAGTTTCCAACATGCCCCGCCGCGAGCGTCGTTGCGAGGAGCCCGCAGGGCGAGGAAGCAATCTCGGAGAAATTCCACGGGATGCGGCGCGAGATTGCGTCGCTTCGCTCGCAATGACGGCGAATAGTGCTGCGAGTCTGTGGCTCGGGGCACTGGTGTCCTGACCGCGCAGTTCGCGACATATATCCGCGGTGTCATTGCGACCCCCGGACGGCCGCCCTGCGGGCGTTCCGGGGGGAAGCAATCCCGCACTCGATGGCCTTGGGATTGGTCGAGATTGCTTCGTCGCTCCGCTCCTCGCAATGACGGCGAATAACGCTGCGAATTTGTGGCTCGGGGCACTAGCGGTGCTCCCACTGTGGCGGCCGTTTTTCGAGAAAGGCTTCGAGGCCTTCGACGGCGTCGTGCGTCGCCATCAGCTCTTCGAGATAAAGCCTCTCGACGCGCAGCAGCTTCTCCTTGACGCGCGGGACGAAATCGAGACGCTGGGCGCGCTGCGCACAGCGCAAGGCGGCGGCGCTTTTCCCCAAGAGATGCGCGCGAAACCAGGACCGCGCCGCCGCCTCGGGGTCGGCGGCAACGGCGCTCGCAAGGCCCAGCGCGCGCGCTTCCTCGGCGCCGATGCTGCGCCCGGAAAGAAGGAGATCTTCGGCGGCGGCGCGATGGGTCCGTTCCGGCAGAATAGAGGAGGCCGCGGGAGCGAAGACGCCGAGTTTGATCTCGGGCTGTCCGAGCTTGGCGTCGGGCGCGAGAAAGACGAGATTTGCGGCGAGCGCCAGTTCGAACCCGCCGCCGAGGCAATGCCCCTTGACCGCGGCGAGAACCGGGGTCGGCGCCTCGAGCAGGCGAAGGAGAAGGCGGTGGAACCCTTTGAGCATCGCCGCGCACGCTCCCGGCAGATGCTCTTCGACGCTGGCGCCGAAGCTGAAATTCGGCCCCTCGGCCGTGAGGAGAGTGCCGAGAAGCCCGCAGCGAAAAAGATGCTCGTCGAGCGCGGCTTCGAGCGCTCTGATCATTTGCGCGTCGATGATGTTCGCCTTCGGCCGCGCGAGCGAGAGGCGCAGAAGCCGGCCCTCCTCTTCCAAAGAAACGGTGAGAGGTGCGGGCTCGCTCACCGCCCCTCTCCCGCCTTCGGCACGAGGCTTTCGACGAGTTCCTCGCTCCAGGGCGCGCCGTCCGCGAGAGACTGCCGCAGCGCCACGAAATCGATCTCCCGCTCATCCCGCGGTCCTTCGTTGAAGGCGCGGAAACCGGCGCGCGCTTCCGTCATCATGTTGAGGGCGAGCCAGGCGCGCGAATTCTCCTTGTTGCGGTTCCAGGCGTCGATCTTCCCTTTGCGCAGTTCCTCGAAGGTCTTGGTGAGGCATTCGGGGAAGGTCAAAAGGAGCTTCGCGCAAAGCGCGTCCACCTTGGCGTCGAGGAGCGAGAGATCGACGCTGCCGCGGGCGAGAAGCGCCTTTCCTTCCGCGAGGGCGGCGCCGCTTTTCGCTTCGCCCAAGACGATCCGCCCCATCGCGTCGAGATAGCGCTCGGTGATGACGAGCGGATTGGGGACGAATTCGCCGTCGACTTTGAGCGCCGGCGCGAGATCGCTGATCATCCCCATGCGGTAGGCTTTGTGCGCCGACCACGGCTCGCAAAGCGACCCCGCTTCGATCGCCCTTTCGGCGCCGATGAGAAGCGGGAGGAAGTCGGTCGCGCCGCCGATCGGGGCGGAGCCGTGTTTGGGGCCGGCCTGTCCGAAGCGGGCGAGATCCTGCGCGATCGTAAAATCGCAGGCCATGCCGATCTCCTGCCCTCCGGCGATGCGCATGCCGTTGACGCGGCAGACGACCGGCTTGTCGCAGCCGAGGATCGAGGAGACCATGTCGTTGAAAAGCCGCATGTATTGCCGGTATTCCTGGGGATTGCCGGCGTAATACTCGGCATATTCCCGGGTGTTGCCGCCGGTGCAGAACGCGCGGTCGCCGGCGCCGGTGAAGACGACGGCAACGACATCGCGCGCGGCGCTTGCCGCGCGGAACGCGAGCGTCACGCCCTTCGCCATCTCCGTCGTGTAGGAATTGAACTCCTTCGGGTTGTCGAGAACGATCCAGGCGTTGTGGAGCCCGGGCACGACCCTGCCGTCGGGCCCTTTCGCCGGGCGCTTCTCGAAGCGCACTCCGGGGACGGAGAACTCGGGAACGAGGGTGTGATCCTTGAGCGCGGCGGGTTTTGTCCGGGCGGCGATGGCGAGCGTCGATGGCGGCATGGCGATGATCCTCTCTTCTTGCTCCGCAGCGGGTCGGGGGAGGGTGGCTTGGCGCCTGCGTCCCGCGATTCCGGCTTGACCAGCGCGGCTATTTTGGTATTATCGTACCGATTTACCGGTTAGCCTGTCAAGCGGAATCGAGCATGGCCCCTATGGCGGCGCCTCCGTTTGATCGGGATCAATGTCCAGCCGCGCGGTACGACGAATTTTGGAGCGGCGGAGGAACTGCGAATGATGACGGCGGCGCGACCCACTCTCTCTTCGGTTTCGATCGCCATCACCGGAAGCGGCGGCAGCGGGGTGATGACCGCCGGCGAGATTCTCCTTGAGGCGGCCGCTCTTGCCGGTTTCTACGGCCTTATGGGCCGCACCAGCGGCCCGCAGATCCGCGGCGGCGAGGCGGCGGCGCTCCTGCGCCTGTCAGATGCGCCCGTCGAAGGCTATGGCGACGGCTTTGATCTGTTGATCGCGGTCGATTGGGCGGGTCTCGAACGCTTCGCCGCCGAGATTCCGCTCGCCGCCCAAAGCCTCATCGCCGGCGATTCGAGCCTCGGAGAACCGCCGCAATCGATGGCCGCGCCGGGGGCGAGGCGCTTCGATCTGCCCTTGAAGGCCATCGCCAAAACGATCCCGGCAGGCCGGCCGAACATGGTGGCGCTCGGGTTTGCCGCCGCGCTTTTGGGCCTTGCGGATGGCGCGCTCGAAGCGGCGGCGCGACGCAGCTTCGCAGCCGAAAGCGATCGCCTGGCGCCGAGCGTCGCCGCGATCGCGGCGGGACGGCTCGCTGCCGCCGCGGTCGAGGGCCCATGGAAGCTGCCGCTCGCGACGCCTCGCTTCGGCGAGCGCTGGCTCCTCACCGGGAATGAGGCGGCCGGCTTCGGCGCGCTCAAAGGCGGCGTCCGCTTTGTCGCCGGCTACCCGATCACTCCGGCGACCGAGATGCTGGAGTGGATGTCGCCGGCGATCGCCGAAATCGGCGGCACTCTGATGCAGGCCGAAGACGAGCTCGCCGCGATCAACATGGCGATCGGCGCCTCTTACGGCGGCGTGCCCGCGCTCGCCGCGACCTCGGGCCCGGGCTTTTCGCTGATGACGGAATCGCTCGGTCTTGCCGTCGCCGCGGAGGTGCCGGTCGTGGTCGTCGATGTCATGAGAAGCGGGCCGTCGACGGGAATCCCCACAAAGTCGGAACAGGCCGACCTCAACATCGCGCTTTACGGGCTGCACGGCGATGCGCCTCACATTGTCGTGGCGCCCAACAGTGTCGCGGATTGCCTCTTGACGACGGAGTGGGCGGTCAAGCTCGCCGAGGCGCTGCAGGTGCCGGCGGTGGTGCTTTGCGACCAGTTGATGGGGCAGACCCGGATGGTCGTTGAACGCCCGCCGGAAACGACATTCGCCGGCGAACGCCGGTTCGCGAGCGCCAATGGCGAGGCCTACCGGCGGTACGCGCTGACGCCCTCCGGCGTCTCGCCCATGGCGATCCCCGGCATGCCGGGCCTCATGTATACGGCGGACGGTCTCGAACACAGCGAGCGCGGGACGCCTTCGAGCCAAGCCAAAGACCACGCCGCGCAGCTCGACAAGCGGCAGAATAAGATCGAATCGGTCGATTTCGGACCGCATTGGGCGATGATCGAAGGCGAAGGCGAGATCGCGGTCCTCACTTGGGGCTCGTGCACCGCTCCCGCGCGCGAGGCGATCGCTCGCGCCAAGAGCCTCGGGCTCGCGGTGAAGCTCGTCTCGTTGCGCCTCATGTCGCCGGCGCCGAGGGAGCGCCTTGCCGCCGCGCTCGCAGGGACCCGGCGGGTCCTCGTCGTCGAGCAGACTCACAGCGGCCAGTTCGCCCGTTATCTGCGCGCCGAGCACGCGTTCGATGCCGAACTGCGCTCGCTCTCCCGTCCCGGGCCATTGCCATTGCGTCCGGGCGATATCTTGGATGCTCTCATGCGTTGGAGTCGCCGATGAATGCGCCCTCTGCGATCGTTCTCGCGGCCAAGGATTTCAAATCCGATACGAAACCGGTGTGGTGTCCGGGCTGCGGCGATTTCGGCGTCTTGACTTCGCTCGCCCGCGCGCTTGCCGATCTCTCGCTGCGGAGCGAAGAGGTCGTGCTCGTCTCCGGGATCGGCTGCTCCTCGCGCCTGCCCGCCTATACGACCTGTTACGGATTCCACGGCGTCCACGGAAGGGCGCTTCCCCTCGCGACCGGTCTCAAGATCGCGCGGCCCGACTTGACCGTCATCGCCCTCGGCGGCGACGGCGACGGCTATTCGATCGGCGGCAACCATTTTCTCCATGCCTGCCGGCGCAATGTCGATCTCACCTACATCGTCATGGACAATCACGTTTACGGCATGACGAAGGGCCAGGCCTCGCCCACGACCGAGCCCGATTGGGACAATCCCTTGACCCCCGGCGGCATCGGCGTCCGGCCGTTCCAGCCTCTCGTCATCGCGCTCGCATCGGGCGCCAATTTCGTTGCCCGCGCCTTTTCCGGAAACATCGTCGGCAGCGCCGAGATCATCGCCGAGGCGATCAGGACGCCGGGCTTCGCCTTTGTCGAGATCCTCTCTCCCTGCGTCACCTATCGTCCCGAGCAACGGCAGTGGAAGGAGCTGGTTCGGCCGGCGCCCGTCGGCGCGACCGACGACCCGGCGCGCGCGGCGCGGCGCATCCTGACCGACGACGGCTTCAACCTCGGCGTCCTCTATTGCGGCAGCCGCAAGCCCTATCAGCCGCAAACCGTGCGGGAAAAGAAAACGCTCGAAGATGTGGCGCGGGAGTTCCGCCTGTGAGCGGGGTTCTTCGATTGACTTTGAACGGCAGAGCGCGCGCGGACCTGGTCGCGAGCAACCTCTTCCTCGTCGATTATCTGCGCGGGGTCGCCGGGCTCACCGGCACCAAGGAAGGCTGCGACGGCGGCGAATGCGGCTGTTGCACGGTGCTTGTCGATGACGAGCCGCGGCTTGCCTGCCTGACGCTTGCCGCGCGCTGCGAGGGGCAAAGGGTCGAAACGATCGAAGGCATCGGCGCTCCCGGCCGCCTCTCGCGCCTGCAACGGGCCTTTCACGAAAAGCTCGGCGCGCAATGCGGCATCTGCACCCCGGGCATGATCATGGCGGCGGAGGCGCTGTTGCGCCGCAATCCTCAACCCGACGAGGCCGCGATCCGAGAGGCGCTTTCCGGCAATCTCTGCCGCTGCACGGGTTACGTCAAAATCATCGAGGCCGTGCGCGCCGCGGCCGAGGCTCGGTGACCATGAGCACCCCAAACAGCATCGCGGTGATCCCCACACGACTGCCCTCGCCGCCCTTTGAGGGCGGAGAGGGAGGGGCCCATCGCGCAGCGATGGGAGGGTGAGGTGGGCGCCCGCCGGCGTTCTCCAGTCCCCCACCTCACCCCAACCCTCTCCGCCCCCGAGGTGTATGGACCGGGGAGATAGTGAACGGCTGTTCGGGGACATGGTGAACACATTCCACGATTATGGACGGCCTCGGGAAGGGGGTTGTCGATGCCGTGGGGGGAAGTGTCGATCATGTCGTTGCGC
>JAKAOO010000149.1 GCA_021812165.1 Pseudomonadota bacterium
ACGCTAAAGCTGGCGAATACGGCAAAGGTTCTGCTGAAGATTGGCCGCATCTCGAAAATGCCGAAGGACATAACCGCCGCCGTCGATCCCGCTTTTGCCGAAGCGGCAGAGAAAGGAGCGGCGAAGTAGAACCGCAAGGCAGGAATGCCGATCGAGATCAAGCACGTCTGCAAGAACTTCGGGGCGCTCCGAGCGCTCGATGATGTCTCGCTCCTCATCGAGGACGGGACGTTCGTCACCGTTCTCGGCGCCTCGGGATGCGGGAAGACGACGCTCCTCAATATGATCGCCGGACTGAGCGCTCCGAGCCTTGGCCGAGTGGTTCTCGACGGCAAGCCCATTGCCGGGCCGGGTCCCGACCGCGTCGTCGTCTTCCAGCAGCCGGGGCTTTATCCTTGGCTCAATCTCAGAGACAACGTGGCGTTCGGTCTGCGCATGCGGTCGCCGCGGCGCATCGAGTGGACCCGCGTCGACGAGGTGATCGCCGTGATGGGATTGAGCGGCTTCGAAGCGCATCGTCCCTACGAGCTCTCCGGCGGAATGCAACAGCGGGTGGCGCTGGCGAGGGCCCTCGTAATGAGCCCGCGGGTTCTCCTCATGGATGAGCCGTTCGCTGCACTCGACGCGCAGACCCGGCACAACATGCAGCGGTTTCTGCTCGATCTCTGGGAGAAGATCCGAGCGACGGTCGTCTTCATCACGCATGACATCGACGAGGCGATCCTCCTTGGCGACAGGGTGGTCGTGATGAGCGCCCGGCCGGGCCGCATCGTTCTCGAAAAACGGGTGCCGCTCGCGCGACCTCGCGATTGGGAGATGAGTCTCGACCCCGCTTTCATCGCCCTCAAACGACAGGCGATGGATATCCTTGCCGGGTAGCGAAGACGCGCGATAAAGGGATCCTGCTCGTTCCCCGAATTGCCGGAGCCGCGGGCGTCCCGCCCGCTCTTCGGCGCCAGCGAAGGCGCCTCTTGCTTCCCTCTCGTAACGGCGGCCTTCGGCAAGCGGATGGGCCGGCAGAACAGCGGCTTGGTCGTTCTCTCATGGCGTGGGGCCGACGCCGGTTGCGTCAGATGGAGGAACCGCGGCACCGGCGGCCTTCGAAATTGCGGTGGAATAAGCGAACCGAGCGTCGTTGGCAGTCCCGGGAACGTAGCGCTCGCGGCGATGCGATCGCTGGAACGCCCGTGGTTAGCAAGTCAAGGCGGACCCGCAGCTGCCCTCGAGCTCCCAAAGAGCTGCTCCAGCTCAATGCGGATCGCAGACGCGATCGCTGACTGAGCATGCTCCCGAGTTTCAAAGAAACCGACGATCTCTCGCCACCTCTCCAATCTGCTCTCGCGATATTTTACGTAGTCCAGACCGGAAAGTCCGATCTCGGATGCCGCCGCCTCCACGATCCGGTCGAAGGCGTGCGGGGGCCAATCTCGGTCAATGGCCAGGATTAACTCGTCGATGACTATCTGAGCGTCCTCCTTGCTTGCAATTACCTCGGCCCACTTATGGAGGAGGCGCTCGACCGCCATCGCCACTTCCTTTGCGAACGAGCAGCAACACTTTAACCAGTCGGGCGGCTCGCCGCCGTTTCGAATGAGCCAAATATGCGCCTGCCGTTTCTTGTAATCGTCCCGCCGATTTTCTGGTAGTAGATTATGAGTGCGAACCGTGCGAAGGTTGTTCACATTTTCAAACGCGGAGCTCACCCGTCTGTGCTCATCAGGTGTCGTGGTCCTTAACAAAGACAGGATGTACCGCGTCGCAGGTTGACTTGCCTCGAAGATAAACACGTAGGACCACGCAACAAGCTTGACAAAATGGAGCTCGTCGCAAGGTTCACGAGGTTCCTCCACCGAAACAGGGTCAACCAATTCGCGTCCCGTAGTCGTATGCAACATGGTACGGAAGCGGTCGCATATGGCCTTTAGCTCAGCAAAGGTCACGATCGTGAAATCCGGCCGGCGTACAAATCAGCAATCGGACCGAGATAATTGAATGATATTGCAAAGCCCCGTAGCGTGCGCCCGACTGCTATATTTGCATTCCCTCGTTCGCTCTCGACGAAGTCCACTCGCCTAGACATCTGCTCGACAAAAACGGACCACCGCCGGTCGGCCAGCTGCCTTTCGACGATACCGTTGAACAGCACCGGTTGGCCATTCTCGTCCGTTATTGTGTTCCTCGCGACGACGCGAGCGCGCTCCACGTATTCGGTCTCGGCGGCTAAGGCTCTAAAGGCTTGTCGGGCTCCGGCCTCATCTGTCGTCAACCAATTGAGGACGGCGTCCAGGTAGCGATACCGCGCCTGAACCTCATTGGGCGCAGAAACAAGCAAATCCAAAAGGATATTCCGTATCCTGAGCCGGTCCTCCGCTCGAAAGGGAAGCGGCTGCCTCTGACCGCGAAAAAGCCAACGGCCCGTGGTCGAAACCCATTCACACCATAATAAGAGGGTCAGGCACCGAAAATCCGCCGCGATCTTGTCGTATACGCTTTGGAGGTATTTGACTGCTCGCCTAGCTGCCTTTTGGGCCTCGGGAGTGACGACTTCGCCTGTCTCGGGTCGTTTGGGCGCGAACGCTCTAGCACGCAGATAATAGCCCGCGGCTGACCCGGCCGCGGCAAGTGCAGCGAACGCTTCCTCCGCGAGAGGCGCGTCGCCTAGAACCGCACCGACCCGGAAGCGCTGCCGCTGAAACATTTCGAACTGCGCAGGATCCAGTGCTTCTGGATCTATCTCGTCCAGCGTCGAGCGGATATCGGCCTCAAGCTCCAGTTTCTCACTCGGCCCGAGGCTCCGGGCGTCTCGTAAGACGTCAGCGGGAAGCCATAGACCGATGTCGAGGGGAAAGTATGTGTCGACTCGGCCCGTAGCGATCCTTACGGCGTCCCGTGCCGCCTTATAGCTTGACCAGATTTCACGGTTGTCTGCCCCGTGCTGGGCGCTATCTGTGGCCAAGAAGCCGTACGTTGCGGCACGTTCCACCCACAGGTTATCTCGCGTGCGGCGTGACGCGTAGAGCCGACGCTGAGACGACCGCTCGATCGCTTGAAGCGCTTCGTCCACTGCGGCCCTGGCTTCGTCAAGCAGAGTTGCCTTCTCGTCATGGTCAAGTGAATGCGTTCGGACATAGTGCCGACGGAGCGTAGATTCCTGGAGCATCAACCGGGCATTAAGCACCCCATGCCTTCGGCGAAGCTCGGTGAGAGCGCGGGCGATCAAGGCGTAACTGTCCCGGTACCGCTCCCCAAATGGCCCGTCGGGGCCGAGCGCGTATGCCACCTCGACCAGGAACTTGGTTTCCTCGTTACCCTCGGCCCCGGCTCGGACTGCAGATCGGAAAAGTTCGACCACCCGTTGGGCCTCTCCGGCAGACCCTCCGAGTCGCCGATTGCAGATTAGCTCCGCCTCAATTTGGAGCCGTGCCCCTACCAGCAATTCCTCGCCCTGGTCGTCCGCGAACCGCCAGCGAAATATGTCTAAGCCTTCGAATAGTTCCCGGATCAGTTCGATGTCGTTGCTTGTGCCTGCGAGCCCTTCGCTCAAAACTGCGCGCAGAAGAAGGTTAACGGGCACCCATCTATACAACCTGGACACCGCCATCACATAGTCGATCACGCGTTCTGCGAGGCTGGTATTGCCTAATTCCTCTCCCTCAGTCTCGGGAATCAGCGGTGTGGTGGGTGCCTCGTAGCCCGCGCGAATCAACGCCAGCCCAAGACCCCCGATGGCCTCGACGCGGCGCTTGGATGTCCCCCGGGCTCGGAGGGCAGCCACGGTCGTACGGGCTTCCCTGCCAAGCCCCTCGGAGAGGCGTGTACGGCTGCTGGGTAGTTCCCAAAAAAATCGAGCGAGAGCATGGGGTTCCGTGACCAATTTGGCAAAGCGTGATCTGTCGACTGCGCCGAACCGCTGCGAAAGTTGGACCAGCGCCTCAGCTTCTGATTGCGACAATTCCGCATGTGCTTCCGAAAAACGATCACGCGCAAGTTGGGGCAGGGAGTCGAGCCTGTAGGACGACCCCACGACAACCACGCGATGACCCCGGCTTCGGAAGGCCTGCAAGAGATCGTCGTACCGCTGGTAGAAAGAGGTCGAGTCTGCTATGAGGACGGTGACACCCCCCATCTTGTCCACTTCTGCAAGGAAATCGGCAACATCGGTAGCCTGTGGTAGGCGGTTGTAAGCGAACAAGACCGCTGCCGATCGATTTTCCCGGATCGCAAGCGCAAGCCTCCCCAGCGCAATACTCTTCCCCACGCCCGACTGACCGTGGAGGATGATCGCTCCCATTTCTTGGTGATGCTGCGCGATGGCTCGATTAACGCGCTTGCTCAACTGTTCCTCGAACTCACGCGTTATCGCAAAGCCTCTTCTAAGACCCTCAATCAACCCGAGAGGGCTTGCTGGGACGCTGTGAAATGCTGCGAAGGCAGACCGCCCAGCATCGTCAGTAAGCGGAGGTAGGAAGCCCAGCCAACCGTCATCGACGATCGCCGCGGTCGCCTGCGTGGAAAGCCTCAGGCGAGCGGTGGTAATCAGCTGTTTCCCGTCTGAAAAGCTGATGATTCCTGGTTCGTCCCAGCGTTCCTGTTCGATGTCCTGGCCGCTTGCCCTCAGAGTTGCGAGCAATCGGGCTAACGATCGGCCGTCTCTGACGACTACACCCTCAGAAACGAGAGAATTATACGTTTCTGCGTCGTCCCCCGAGAACTCTGGCTCCCTCCCGCACCAAAGAACCCCGCCGGTTGGCGCCCCTCCCAAGACCGCGAGCAAATCCTCTGCGCGCAGCCAATCCCGGGATGGATCGTAGCCGTCGACAACGACGAGGCCGAGCGCCGTAGCGGTCTCGTTTAGCGTTTTGAGCATCGCCGAGGCGTGACGCAGTCGCCGCTGCGAAAGCGACTGATTGGTGCCTGGTGGCACAAACTCCGCGATACCGGCGCTTGCGCGGCCGAAGAGGTAATAAACGGGCACGCGCCGGCGGCTTCGTAGGATCGGAGGCGGCGGATCGCCGCTAAGAACTGCCTCCGGTTGACGGCCCCCGGTCGAGAAGAGGTTCAGTAGCCCAGGGTCAATCGAGGAAGTATAGACGGCGCTAAGAGCCGCGTCAGCTATACATTGCAACTCCGTGGATGGAGCGCGGTGCAGAAATCTTTCACCCAACCATTCATAGAAACCTTCCGGTAGCGGGTCTCGAGTAAGAAGACTCTTCCAATCCTCTCCCGGTCTAGCCGCTTTTGTCAAAGCTAGTTTCAGAACCGGATCAGGATGGCGATCGCTCCATCCCGTGAGCTGACCCAGGACGGCGGCGACGGGAACACCCATGCGCAACGCCTCCCCGAGGATGGATTCGCCGCTCGCGGAACCTGCCGCTTCGGTTGGGTCTGATGCGACGAGATTAGTCATGCGATCTTGTACCATACGGAGATTTTCGAGCGCCAGCGCCAGGTCCGTTGCCCTGGCGATCCGTTGAGGCGCGGACGCTCCGAGGCAAGCCTCGAAGCCGGCTCCGCCCGTGACCAGCTCCAGAACAACCATTCTCCTCTTCACAACCACCCTGATGCTCGGCGTCAACGGCGAGAGTAGAGGGGAGCGGTCCCCCTTGTCGCCGCGAGATCCGGTCTTCCACCTGGTACCGCGTTAGTGGTCTTACCATGTTAGCAAAAATGTGATATTACAACTATGTTGCTTTCGCAAAAGCGCGACGCGACCGGTGACACGGGGAAGCTGGCTCACTCGCCGATGCCTCTGGATTTCCTGGAATAACAGGAGAAACAGGAACGCGATTGCGGCCGCTGCGCGGCCGCTCTTGTGCGGCAACCGCGGCTTTCTTTATCGTAACGCCGCCGCCGAACACCCGATCGGCGGCGCGACCCGAAGGGGAGCCAAAGAATGGATTTTTCTTTGCCGGAAGAGATCAACACGCTCAAAGAGCGCACGGAGCGCTTTATTCGCGACAAGATCCTTCCTTTCGAGGGAGATCCGCGGCAGGGCCCGCACGGGCCTTCGGAGGAGCTCCGGCGCGAGCTTTTGGCGCTTGGACGCGAGGCGGGCCTTCTCACGCCGCACATCGGACGGGAGTGGGGCGGGCTCGGGCTCGACACAAGGGGCATGGCGGTCATTTTCGAAGCCGCCGGCTATTCGCCGTTGGGGCCGGTCGCGCTCAACATCGCCGCTCCCGACGAAGCCAATATGCACCTCCTCGAAAAGATCGCGGAGGAGCGGCACAAGGAGCGCTGGCTTCTGCCTCTCGCCCGCGGCGAGATCCGGTCGTGCTTTGCCATGACCGAGCCGCCTCCCGGGGCGGGCGCCGACCCTTCGCTCTTGAGCACCACCGCCCGCCGCGAAAAGGACTATTTCGTCATCGACGGCAGGAAATGGCTCATCACGGGCGCGCTTGGCGCCGATCTCGGCATCGTCATGGCACGGAACGAAAGCGACGGCATGGGTCCGGCCGGGGCGACGATGTTCCTCTCGCCGATGAACGCCGAAGGGATCACGATCGAGCGCATCCTCGATAGCCTCGACCAGGGCTTCAGCGGCGGCCATGCGGTCATTCGGTTCGAAGGATTGAAGGTGCCCGAAAGCGAGGTTCTGGGGCGGGTCGGCGAAGGCTTCCGCTACGCCCAGGTGCGTCTTGCCCCGGCGCGCCTCACCCATTGCATGCGCTGGCTTGGCGCCGCCTGCCGCGCCCATCATGTGGCGAGCCAATACGCGCGCCACCGCACCGCCTTCGGCAAGCCGATCGGCGAACACGAAGGGGTCGGCTTCATGCTCGCGGACAACGAGATGGATATTTTGACGAGCCGCCTCGTCATCTGGCAGACCGCCTGGGTGCTCGACCAGGGCCTTCACGCCCGCCATGAATCGAGCCTCGCGAAAGTCATCTGTTCCGAGGCGATCTGGCGGGTCGTCGATCGCAGCATGCAGATTTTGGGCGGCCTCGGAACCACCGGCGACACGATCGTCGCGCGCCTTTTCCGCGAGATCCGCCCGTTCCGCATTTATGACGGGCCGAACGAAGTGCATCGCTGGGCGATCGCCCGCCGCCTCATGCGCACCGGCACGCATTGACGAGAAAAAGGGACGCAGTGCCGCGCTCTCGCCGAGAGCCTCGCGCGCGATTAGGATGCGGAGAAACTTCGCTGTCGTTCCGGGACGGCCTTTTGAGGGCCGGGCCCGGAACCTATGAACACCGGGCCAAGCTCTTGATTTCCGGGGCCGATGTGCATGGATTCCTGGCTCGCGGGCTTTCGCCCGCACCCCGGAATGACGGCAAGATCCCAGCGTTCCGACTTGGCTGCTGCCCTCTCGGCGGCGATTGCTGAAGCCAAACCCATCCGAGCTTGCTACGCTCGGCGAAACGAGAGGACTCCGGAGGGAGAGATGAAGTTCGGTTTCAGCCCGCCCATTAGCGGGCCGCTTTCGAGCCCCGAGAACCTGGCGCGCATCGCCGCCGAAGGTGAGGCGATGGGCTACGACTACGCCTCGTTGAGCGATCACGTCGTCATCCCGAAATCGATCAACGCCCGCTATCCCTACAGCGAGACCGGGGAATTTCCTTCGCGCTCGCGCGGCGAGCGCTATGAGCAGCTGATGGCTCTCGCCTATGTCGCGGGCAAGACTTCGCGCCTGAGGCTCGTCACCTCGGTCACCGTCGTCCCGCATCGCCCCGCCGTTCTTCTCGCCAAGATGCTGGCGACGATCGATGTCCTTTCGGGCGGGCGGCTCGTCTTCGGGGTCGGCGCCGGTTGGATGAGGGAGGAGTTCGAGGCTCTGGGCCTGCCGCCTTATGCCGAGCGCGGCGCGGTAACCGACGAATATCTTCTCGCCTGCCGCGAGTTGTGGACGAAGGACGACCCGCACTTTGAGGGGCGCTTCGTCAAATTCGCCGACATCGTCTTCGCGCCGAAGCCGGTGCAAAAGCCGCATCCGCCGATCTGGGTCGGCGGCGAAAGCGCAGCGGCGCTCAAACGCGCGGTCCGGCTCGGACAGGGCTGGTATCCGATCGGCACCAACCCGCAGCACCCTCTCGACTCGTTGAAGCGGCTTCGCGCCGGGATCGAGCGCCTCCATGTGCTTGCCCGTGAGGCCGGGCGCGAGGCGCGGGAAATCGCGCTCGCCTATCGCGTTTCCTCCTGGGGTAAGGGGGTGCCGGAGCAGGCGGGCGACGGCGAGAGGCGGCTCTTCTCGGGGCGCGATGCCGAGATCAGGGAAGACTTGCGGGCATTGGGCGCGCTTGGGATCGGCCATGTGGATTTCGGTTTCGAAGGGGAGACTGCCGAGGCGATGCTTGCCGATATGCGCCGCCTGCGCGAGGCGGTTCTGGCAGAAGTCTGAAATCGCCACGAAGCCATTCTTGCGGGGATGACGGCCGCATTCTCCGCTTTCGCCCTCAAAGCTTGAAGGGAGCGGGTATTGTTGAAACTCGGTTACAAGGCTTCCGCCGAACAATTCGGGCCGCGCGAACTCCTCGAATTCTCCTCTCTTGCGGAGAGGGTGGGGTTCGACTCGGTCTTTGTCAGCGACCACTTCCAGCCCTGGAAGCATACGGACGGTCACGCGCCTCATTCCGTCGCCTGGCTCGGCGCCTTGGGCGCTCACACGAGCCGCATCGAGATCGGCACTTCCGTCGTCACCCCGACCTTTCGCTATCATCCCGCGATCGTGGCGCAAGCTTTCGCAACGTTGGGGGCGATGTTTCCGGGACGCGTCGTTCTCGGCATCGGCACCGGCGAGTCGCTGAACGAAGTGCCGGCGCTCGGCATCGAATGGCCGCCCTTCAAAGAGCGCCTCGGTCGGCTGCGCGAGGCGGCCCTCCTCATCAAGAAGCTCTGGAAGGAAGAGCGCGTCACCTTCGAGGGAGAGTATTACCAGACCGCGCGCGCGACGATTTACGACCGCCCGGAGAGACCGGTGCCGATCTGGATCGCCGCTTCCGGCCCGACGGCCGCGCGCCTTGCCGGCGAGGTCGCGGAGGGCTTCATCTGCACCAGCGGCAAGGACCCCGCCCTTTATCGCGACACGCTGCTGCCGAAACTCGAAGAAGGCTTGAAGCGCGCCTCGAGAGAGGAGAGCGCGGTCGAGCGAATGATCGAGGTCAAGGTCTCTTTCGACAGCGATCTTGAGCGCGCGAGGGAGGATACGCGCCATTGGGCGGCGCTTGCTCTGACGCCCGAAGAGAAGATGAGCGTCGAAGAAGA
>JAKAOO010000150.1 GCA_021812165.1 Pseudomonadota bacterium
TTTATTTCGAGAACTACGTGGTCATCGAGCCGGGGCTGACGCCTCTCAAACTGCACCAGCTCTTGAGCGAAGAAGATTATCTGAAGGCGCAGGAGGAATACGGCGAAGAGCAGTTTCGGGCGGCGATCGGCGGCGAGGCCATGAAAGAAATGCTCTCCGCGATCGATCTCGAAAAGGAGCGGGAGAGGCTGCGCACCGAATTGCGCGAAACGGGCTCGGAGACCTCGCGCAAAAAGCTCGTCAAACGCCTGAAGCTCGTCGAGGCCTTTATCGCCTCCAACAGTCGGCCGGAGTGGATGATTCTCGAAGTCGTCCCGGTCATCCCGCCGGAACTGCGGCCCTTGGTGCCGCTCGACGGCGGGCGGTTTGCGACTTCCGATTTGAACGACCTCTACCGCCGCGTCATCAACCGCAACAACCGTCTGAAACGCCTCATCGAGTTGCGCGCGCCCGACATCATTGTGCGGAACGAAAAGCGCATGCTGCAAGAGGCGGTCGACGCCCTCTTCGACAACGGGCGGCGCGGACGCATCATCACCGGCGCCAACAAGCGTCCTCTCAAGTCCTTGTCGGACATGCTCAAGGGCAAGCAGGGCCGCTTCCGCCAGAACCTTCTCGGCAAGCGCGTCGATTATTCCGGCCGCTCGGTCATCGTCGTCGGTCCCGAATTAAAGCTCCACCAATGCGGGCTGCCGAAAAAGATGGCGCTCGAGCTCTTCAAGCCGTTCATCTACGCGAAACTCGAGCTTTACGGCCTTGCCAGCACGATCAAGGCGGCAAAGCGCATGGTCGAGAAGGAGCGTCCGGAGGTCTGGGATATCCTCGAAGAAGTGATCCGCGAACACCCGGTGCTCTTGAACCGGGCGCCGACGCTGCATCGCCTCGGCATCCAGGCCTTCGAGCCGGTGCTCATCGAGGGCAAGGCGATCCAGCTTCATCCCCTCGTCTGCACTGCCTTCAATGCCGATTTCGACGGCGACCAGATGGCCGTGCATGTGCCGCTCTCGCTCGAAGCGCAGCTCGAAGCGCGCGTCCTCATGATGTCGACCAACAACATCTTGAGCCCGGCAAACGGGAAGCCGATCATCGTGCCCTCCCAGGACATCGTCCTCGGCCTCTACTACATCTCGATGGAGCGCGAAGAACGCCCCGGCATGAGCCTCAAGATCGACGAGGTGGTGCCGCCGCGCGCAACCGGCGCAAAGAAGCGCGAGGAAGAGACCCTAAAGAAGCGCGAGGAAGAGATCCTCGATGGGCTCAAGAAGGCGATTGTGTCCGGGAGGATCATCGCTTACGCGCTCGGCGAAGCGCCTTCGAAAACGGCGGGGCTCGCGCGGCAGCACGCCAACGGGTCCTCGCTCATCGACAGGGTGACGCGCGGCGAAGCGAGCCTGCACAGGGTGACGCCGATGCCTGCGCCCGAGGACGCGAAAGCCGTCGCGGCCTTCACCGCCGCCTTGCACCGCGGCGATCTGCGCGTCTTCAACGTGAGACAGCCGGACCAGCCGTTGCACTCTAAGGATATCGACGAGCTGCGAGAGGCCGTGGCCAAGGAGGAGGCGGTCGTCTATCCGACGCCTTCTTTCACGAGCGAAGCGGAGATCACGCAGGCGCTCGAAGCGAAAGCTCTGACCCTTCATTCGCCGATCATCGCGCGCCGCCGCGCTCTCGACGCCGACGGCCGGGAGGTGGTTCGGCGCGTCCAGACGACCGCGGGGCGGATGCTGCTTTCGGATGTTCTGCCGCGGCACCAGGCGATCGAGTTCGGCCTCATCAACCGTCTCTTGACGAAGAAGGAGGTGAGCAACGTCATCGACGAGGTCTACCGCCACTGCGGCCAGAAGGAGACCGTCATCTTCTGCGACCGTCTGATGAGCCTCGGCTTCCAGCAGGCGTGCAAGGCGGGAATTTCGTTCGGCAAGGACGATCTCATTGTCCCCGACACCAAGAAGACGCTCATCGCCGAGGCCCAGACGCAGGTCAAACAGTACGAACAACAGTATCAGGACAGCCTCATCAGCCGCGGCGAAAAGTACAACAAGGTCGTCGACGTGTGGTCGCGCTGCAGCGACAAGGTCGCCGACGAGATGCTGCGGATGCTGCGTTCGCCAAAGCCTGGGGAACCCGTCAATTCCGTGTGGATGATGGCGGATTCGGGGGCTCGCGGATCGGCGGCGCAGATCAAGCAGCTCGCCGGAATGCGCGGGTTGATGGCGAAGCCCTCGGGCGAGATCATCGAGACGCCGATCATCTCGAACTTCAAAGAGGGCCTCACCGTCCTCGAATACTTCAACTCCACTCACGGGGCGCGTAAAGGCCTCGCCGACACGGCCCTCAAGACCGCCAATTCCGGTTATCTGACGCGCCGTCTCGTCGATGTCGCCCAAGACGCCATCATCACCGAGGAGGATTGCGGCACGACCCGCGGGCTCCTCGCGCGCGCGGTTGTCGAGGGCGGCGAAGTCATTGCGCCGCTTGCCGACCGCATTGTCGGACGCAGCGCGGCCGTCGACATCGTGGATCCGGTTTCCGGCGAGCTCCTGCTCAAGGCGGGCGAACTCATCGACGAGAATGCGGTCGATCGCATCGAACAGGCCGGACTCGACGAGGTGACGATCCGCTCGGTCTTGACCTGCGAGTCGAAGGTCGGCCTTTGCGGCAAATGCTACGGACGCGATCTGGCGCGCGGCACCGTCGTCAACATCGGCGAGGCCGTCGGCGTCATCGCTGCGCAATCGATCGGCGAGCCCGGAACGCAGCTGACGATGCGCACCTTCCATATCGGCGGCGCGGCGCAGCGCGGCGCGGAGCAGTCCTCGATCGAGGCCGCTTTCGACGCCACGGTGAGCGTCAAGAACCGCAACGTCGTCGTCAACTCGGTCGGGGTTCCGGTGGTAATGGGCCGCAATTGCGAACTCGTTCTCCTCGACGAGGCGGGCCGCGAGAAGGCGCGCCACCGCCTCCCCTATGGCACCCGGCTTCTCGCCGATGAAGGCGCGCAGGTGACGCGCGGCGAGCGCCTCGCCGAATGGGACCCCTACACGATCCCGATCATCACCGAGAAGGACGGCATCGCCCATTACGTCGATCTCATCGAGGGAGTATCGGTGCGCGAACTCGTCGACGAGGCGACGGGGATTTCCGCGCGCGTCGTGATCGACTGGAAACAGCAGCCGCGCGGCGCCGATCTGCGGCCGCGGATCATGCTGCGCGACGAAGAGGGACAGGTTCTCACTCTCGCCAACGGTCTCGAAGCGCGCTACTTCCTCTCAGTCGACGCGATCCTTTCGGTCGATAACGGGGCGCACGTCAAAGCCGGCGACGTCATCGCCCGCATTCCGCGCGAAACCTCGAAAACCCGCGACATCACGGGCGGTCTCCCGCGCGTCGCCGAACTCTTCGAAGCGCGCCGGCCGAAGGATTTCGCGATCATCAGCGAAACCGAAGGCCGCATCGAATTCGGCAAGGACCACAAGACGAAACGGCGGGTGCTGGTGGCGCCGCAAGACGGCGAGGGCGGGGAGCCGTTCGAATACCTGATCCCCAAGGGCAAGCACATCAGCGTCCAAGAGGGCGACTATGTCCAGAAGGGCGATCTCTTGATGGACGGCAACCTCGTTCCCCACGACATCCTCAGAATTCTCGGGATCGAGGCTCTCGCGAGCTACCTCATCAACGAGATCCAGGAGGTCTATCGCCTGCAAGGCGTCAGGATCAACGACAAGCACATCGAGGTGATCGTGCGGCAGATGCTGCAGAAGGTCGAGATCGACGACCCCGGCGACACCACCTTCCTCATCGGCGAACAGGTCGACCACATCGAGTTCGACAACGAGAACGCCAAGGTCGAAAAGGAAGGCTCGCACCCGGCCGTCGCCCATCCGGTGCTGCAAGGCATCACCAAAGCGAGCCTGCAGACGAACTCGTTCATCTCGGCCGCCTCCTTCCAGGAGACGACGCGTGTCTTGACCGAAGCGGCGGTCTCCGGGCGCGTCGACATGCTGACGGGATTGAAGGAGAACGTCATCGTCGGCCGCCTGATCCCGGCGGGAACGGGCAGCGTCATCGCCCGCCTGCGCGAGGTTGCAAGCGATCGCGACCGCGAGCTCGCCCGCATCGCGGCTGAATCCGAAGCCGAGGGCGAGCCCGTCGCGGCCGAGAAAAGGACGGCGTAAGAGGGTCACCTCACCGCCTCTGCGCGTGTGCGCTCGGTCCCGTTGACGATGAGGAAAAGCGCATGCGCCAGGCTTCTCCGTCGTTCTCGGCGTTTGGACCGCAGGCCTGCGGCCCGCTGTCGCGCGGGACGCGCCCGCTCGCGTCGCCGCAGCTTGACTTTACCGGAAAGTATTATGTGATTGTGCCCTCATGCTTTTGACCGAGGCCGAGGGCAAGGTTCTCTTCGCGGATGCCGGCATCCCGGTGCCGCCTGCCCGCTGCCTCTCGCGGCAGGAGGATCTCTCTGCGCTCGACTTCGCCTATCCCCTGGCGCTCAAGGCGCAAATCCGCGGCGGCGGACGGGGCAAGGCGGGGGGCGTCTTGCGCTGCGACAATGCGGCGGAGGCGTTCGCGGCGTTCGCGGCGATCATGGGATCCCGCTTTGCGGGCGAGGCGCCGCTCTGCGTTCTCGTCGAACCGTGGCTCACAATCGCGCGCGAACTCTACCTCGCCGTCGCGGTGGAGGGCGGGTCGGGCGGCTATGTCGTGCTGTATTCGCCGCAAGGCGGCGTCGATGTCGAAAGGGGTCCGTCCCCTCTCTGTTACCCGGTCGGCCTGCCGCGCGACTTCCGCGCCGAGGCTCTGCGCCGCGTGCTGAAAGAGGCCGAGCCCGACCCGGGCCTGCGCGAGCGCCTGATCGCTCTCGCCCATCGCCTTCTGCGCCTCGCTGAAGCCCGCGAATGCCTGACCGTCGAGATCAATCCGCTCGCGCTCCTTGGGGACGGCACGCTCCTCGCCGCCGACGCGAAGCTGGTGCGCGACGACAACAGCGCGCACCGCCATGCCGACCTGGCGGCGGCGCTGGAGCGCGCCCTCGCGGCGGAGCCGGAATCGGTGCGGCGCTCCGCCGAGATCGGCCTCAACCTCGTCTGGCTTGGCGGAGAGATCGGGCTCATGTCGACGGGCGCGGGCATGACGATGGCCGCGATGGACGCGATCGACGCCGCCGGCGGGCGCCCCGCCTCCTTCTTCGATGTCAGCGGCAATCTGACGCCGGCCGCCCTCGGCTACGCCTTCTGCGTTCTCGACGACCATCCCGAGGTGCGCGCGATCCTCGTCAGCATCTTCGGCGGCGGCACGCATGTCGATCGGGTCGCGCGCAACCTCATCGACATCTTGCGCGCGCGGGAAGCGGCAAAGCCCGTCGTGCTGCGCCTTCACGGCACGGGGCGGGAGGAGGCGAGCCGGCTGCTCGGCGCGGCCGGGCTCAGGAACCACGAGAGCCTCGAAGCGGCGGTCGCCGAAGCCGTGGCGCGGGCGCGCGCATGAGCATCCTTCTCGACGAGCGGGCGCGCGTCGTCATCCTCGGCATTACCGGCCGTTTCGGCAGCTTCTCGGCGCGCGACCTGCCGCGTTCCGGAACGCGCCTCGTCGCCGGCGTCTCCCCGACCCGCGCGGGCGAGGCGATCGGGGACGTGCCGGTTTTCGCGACCGCCCACGAGGCGGTGCGCGAGAGGGAGGCGAACGCCGCCCTCGTCTATGTGCCGGCGCCGATCGGGCTCGACGCCGTGCTCGATGCGATCGATGCCGGCTGCCGCCTCCTCGTCTATCCCGCGGATGGCGTTCCGGTTGCGGACGCCCTGGAGATGCGCTCGGCGGCGCGCGCGAAGGGCGCGGTTCTCGTCGGCCCCAATTCGCCTGGCCTCATCTCGCCCGGAAAGGCGAAATTGGGTTTCATGCCGAGTGATTGTTATCGGCCCGGCCCGATCGGCCTCATCTCGAAGAGCGGCTCGCTCTCTTACGAAGCGGCTTGGCGCCTTTCGCAGAAGGGGCTCGGCCAGACGACCGCCCTCGGGATCGGCGGCGATCCGGTAAAGGGCGTGACGGCGGCCGAGGCGCTCGCGCTTTTCGACGGAGATCCCGAGACGCGCGCCATCGTCTATTTGGGCGAGATCGGCGGCAACGACGAATATGCGGTCGCCCAATACGCCAAAACGCCCGGAGCGAAACCGGTGGCGGCGCTCATCGTCGGCCGCACCGCGCCGGCCGGCCGCAAGATGGGCCACGCCTCCGCTCTCATCGCTGCCGCATCCGACACGTGGGAAGCCAAGGTCGCCGCGCTCGAGGCGGCCGGGGTGAGGGTAGCGCGGAGCGTGGAAGCTCTGGCGGCGGCAGCCGAGGGCGCGCTGGCGCATTCGAGATAAGAACAACAGAGGAAACGAGGAAACCATGGCGCAGACCATCGAGAGCGCGGTCGGATCGCGGCCGGCCGAGGGCAAGATTACCGACGAGGCGATCGCCGAAGCGAAAACGATGATCGGCCTGCAGCTGCGCCCGGAGGGGCCGTATCTCCAGGACGCCACCCCTGACACGCTGAGGAACTTCTGCAACGGCATCGGCGACCTCAACCCGCTCTACCGCGAGGAAGAGCATGGGCGCCTCTCCCGCCACGGCACGATGCTGGCGCATCCGATGTTCCCGATGGCGTATGGCTGGATCGGGCGCACGCGCTGGGGCCTTCCCGGCGTGCACGGCTTCTACGCCGGGAATGATTGGGAACTTTTCCGCCATCTGCGTCCGGGCGACCGGGTAAGCGCGATCGAGCGCGTGGTCGGGGTCGAGGAAAAAGAGAGCAAGTTTTCGGGGCGCCTCGTGCTGCAATATGTCGAGGCAAGCTATGCCAATCAGAGGGGCGAACTCCTCGCCCGCGCGCTCGGCTGGTGCACGCGCCACGAACGGCGCGCCGCGCGCGAAGCCGGCAAATATCGCGAAGCCGAGCCTTATGCCTATTCGCCCGAGGAATACGCGCGCATCGACGAGGCCATTCGGGGCGAGGAGAAAGCGATTCGCGGCGGCGAGACGCGCTACTTCGAAGACGTGAAAGAGGGCGAGGACCTGCCGCCGATCGTGCGGGGCCCGCTGTCCTTGATGGATACGATGGGCTTCCTCGTCGGCTGCGGCCGTGGCCACACCCATGGCGTCGTGTGGAAGGAAGCGGCGCGGCATCCGGGCCACTTTTTCCGCAATCCGGAAGCCGGAGGCGGGCTCGAATACACCGGCATCGGGCACCATCGCGAGTCGGTGGCGCGCGCGGTCGGCGTGCCGGGCGTCTATGATTACGGGCCGCAGCGTTCGGCCTGGATGTGCACCCTCGTCACCAACTGGATGGGAGACGCGGCTTTCTTGAAGCGCGTGCGCAGCGAGACACGGCGGTTCAACACCATGGGCGACTGCACCTGGGGCCGCGGCCGCGTCGCGCGGAAATACGTCAAGGACGGGTGCGCGCTCGTCGACATCGAGATCCGAGGCGAGAACCAGAGAGGCGAGGTGACGACGCCCGGCCTCGCGACGGTGATGCTGCCTTCGCGCGACGTGCGCCTCTCGGTGTTTTTCGACGGCGCGGCCCTCGACCTCGCCTTGCCGCAGATCCGCTGAGAGGGGCCGTGCCTGCCCCGTGCTCCGACAAGGGGGGCGGCGATCCGCCCGCGCGCTTCTCGGCATCTTTCGGGCTGAGCGCTCGCGTCGCGAACGGGCGGGCGCAATTCGCTGACACCGCCCTTGACCGCGCTCCAGAGGATCAATAGTATCGCGCGCTTCCGACGGGGCTGGCGGTAGGAGGCCACCTAGACGCAGCCCTTCCTATCCGTCGATGGCTCAGCGCCCCTGCGAGAGGGCGCATCAAGCGAGTGGGTGAAGGTGCGCCTCCGTGCCGCCGCGGCAAACGCGTCGGGCGGAGGCGCGTTTGACGAGGGCACGAGGATGCCGACGATCAACCAGCTGATCGCCAACCGCCGGCGGCCGCAGGCCGCGCGCGACAAGGTGCCGGCAATGGAAAGCTGCCCGCAAAAGCGGGGCGTGTGCACGCGGGTCTACACGACCACGCCGAAGAAGCCGAACTCGGCGCTGCGCAAGGTGGCGCGCGTCAGATTGACGAACGGCTACGAGGTGACGAGCTACATCCCGGGCGAAGGCCACAACCTTCAGGAACACTCGGTGGTGCTGATCCGCGGCGGCCGCGTCAAGGACCTGCCGGGCGTGCGCTACCACATCATCCGCGGCACTCTCGACACCCAGGGAGTGAAGGACCGCCGCCAGCGCCGCTCGAAATACGGCGCCAAGCGCCCGAAATAAGGAGAGTTTTGATGTCGCGCCGGCGCGCCGCCGAAAGACGCGAGGTCCTGCCCGATCCGAGGTTCGGGGACAGCGTCCTCACCAAGTTCATGAATTGCCTGATGCACGAGGGCAAGAAATCGGTTGCGGAACGGATCGTCTACGGGGCGCTCGAGCGCATCGGCAAACGCTCGGGCCAGGAACCGTTGAAGGTCTTCCACGACGCGCTCGACAATGTCCGGCCCGCCGTCGAGGTGCGCTCGCGCCGGGTCGGCGGGGCGACCTATCAGGTGCCGGTCGAAGTGCGTACGGAGCGCAGCCAAGCGCTCGCCATCCGCTGGCTCATCGGCAGCGCGCGCGGCCGCTCGGAGAACACGATGCAAGAGCGGCTCTCGGGCGAATTGATCGAGGCCGCCGGCAATCGCGGGGCCGCGGTCAAGAAGCGCGAGGACACCCATCGGATGGCCGACGCCAACAAGGCGTTCTCGCATTATCGCTGGTAGGACGCCTGCCGCAGGTCCGCTCTAAAAGCCTTCTGTCCCGGAGTTTTTCCGATGTCCCGCACCACCCCGCTCCACCGATACCGAAACATCGGCATCATGGCGCATATCGACGCCGGCAAAACGACGACGACGGAACGCGTCCTCTATTACACGGGACGCTCCTACAAGATCGGCGAGGTGCACGAAGGCACGGCCACCATGGACTGGATGGCGCAGGAGCAGGAGCGCGGCATCACCATCACCTCGGCGGCAACCACCTGCTTTTGGCGCGACCACCGCATCAACATCATCGACACCCCGGGCCATGTCGATTTCACGATCGAGGTCGAGCGCTCGCTGCGGGTCC
>JAKAOO010000151.1 GCA_021812165.1 Pseudomonadota bacterium
CCGCCTCAGCGAGGGCGGCGTCATACTCGGCGGCGGTGACGGCGGCTCCCGCCTCCAGCATTTCCTTCAATCGCGGCGAGAGGAAGCCGCCCTTTTCGATCCGCTCATAGGCAAGCGAGCGGAAGATCTCATAGCCCATGATGCGATTTTGCGCCTCGTTGAGCCCGCGGTGTTCGGGCGCGAGGGCGAGTTCGCCGACGCGCGCTCCGGCTCTCCCGAGCGCTTCGGCGGCGGCTTCGAGCGCCTCTTCCGTCGTCCTTTCCGCCGCCTCGGAGTAGGGGGTCTTGTAAAGGGCGAAATGCGGGGATCGGGGCGGCGCCCTGAGATCGACGAGCGCCCCGCGGCCGCTCAACACCCCGACAAAAAACGCCGCATCCTCGACCTGGCGCGCCATGACGCCGATCGTGTCGAGGGTTTCGGAAAGAGGCTTTACGCCGGCGCGGCCCAAGACGCCGAATGTCGGTTTGAACCCGACGCAGCCGCAAAACGCGGCCGGGCGGATCACCGAACCCGCGGTTTGGGTGCCGAAAGCGAGCGGCACCTCGCAGTCGGCGACCGCCGCCGCCGAGCCGCTCGAAGAGCCGCCGGGGGTATGGCCGGGGTTGTGCGGGTTTTTCGTCTTGCCGGGGAAAAACGTCGCAAATTCGGTGGTGACGGTCTTTCCGAGGACGATCGCGCCGGCCTCGCGCGCGAGCGCCACGCAGGAGGCGTCCGCAACCGGACGATGGCCGCGATAGATCGGCGAACCATAGGCGGTCGGCATGTCGGAGGTGTCGATCAGATCCTTGACCGCGATCGGAACGCCGTGGAGGGCGCCGCGTCTCGGCTCGCGGTCGCGCCGCCGCGCCGCTTCGAGCGCCTTCCCGCGGTCGAGATATTCCCAGGCCTCGACCGCGCTTTCGCGCAGCGCAATGCGATCGAGGAGCGCGGCGACAAGCGCCTCGGCGCTCAGCCGGCCTTCGGCGATCCGCCGCGCGGCCTCACGGGCGGAAAGGTTGATGAGCTCCTCGGCCACTTCTCCCTCCTCGCGCGCGCTGCGGGTTGTGGTCAAACCCTACGCTCTTCGAGGCAACTGCGGAAGCCCGCCGCGCGTGCCGCCGCCGAGGCTCCCGGCCCGGCCGACGGCGGCGTCGTGCGCTAATACCCCTCGCGCGGCAGGTCGAGAAGCGGGAAGGCGGAGAGGACGTGCGGGGTCGCCGTCGGGCGCGCCGGAGCGACGTAGGATTTGTCGAGCGCGGAAAAGGATGTGACGCCCAAAAGGCCGAGCACGATCCGGATCTCGTTTTCGAGGATTTCGAGGAGCCGGACGACGCCCGCGCCTCCCGCCGCCGCGAGGCCGTAGAGGTAAAGCCGGCCGACGGCGACGGCATCGGCGCCGAGCGCCATCGCCTTCACAACGTCGCTGCCGCGGCAGATCCCGCCATCGACGATGACTTTCGCCCGCCCGCCGACCGTCTCGACGATCTCGGGCAGAATGTCGATCGTCCCGAGCCCGTGGTCGAGCTGGCGCCCGCCATGGTTCGAAACGTAGATGCAATCGACGCCGAGATCGAGCGCGCGCCGCGCATCCTCGCAGGTCGCGATCCCCTTGAGGATCAAAGGGATTGCGAACTCCTTCTTAAAGCGCTCGACATCCGCCCAGTCGAGAGCCTGCTGCAGGCGCAAGGTCTCATGGCTCTGCGGGCCGCGGCGGTGGCGTTTTGCGATGTCGCGCTCGCGCCGCCCGTAATAGTCGCTGTCGACGGTGAGGCAAAAAGCGTCGTAGCCCGCAAGGGCTGCGCGCCGGAAATGGTCCGCCACCCACTCGCGCTCGCCGCGCACGTAAAGCTGAAAGATCTTGAAACCCTGGGGCGCCGCCGCGGCGGTCGCTTCGAGCCCGGGCTCCGAAGCGCTCGAAAGGATCATGCCGATCCCGAACTCGGCCGCCGCTCGTAGAGCCGTGGCGCCGCCTGCGGGCTCGAAGGCTTGCAGCGAGCCGACCGGCGCCAAGAGAACCGGGAGCCGCAGCTTTTTGCCGAAGAGGCTGCCGCTCATATCGATCTCGCGAACGTCGCGCAGAACGCGCGGGCGAAAGCCGAGGCAATCGAGCGCGAGGCGGTTGCGGGCGACAGAGGTCTCGGTTTCCGCGCCGCCGATGAGATAATCCCAGATGTTGCGGTCGAGATTGGCGCGCGCCCTCTTGACGAACTCGTGCAGGGTCTCGAAGCGGGTGTCGAGCGGCAGGGACATGGTGTGACCTCTGGGCGTGACCCTTGGGGTTGCAGCGCGTCCCTCTTACCTGCGAGAGTGACGAAGAGCAATCCCGCCTTTTTGCACTTCCTCGCCCGTCCCCTCGCTCGCTAGGATGGGAACGCGACCCGCGCAACAGAGAGGAAAACGATGCCCGCCCGCATCTTGACGCCGGACAGCCACTCCGAAGACACGCTCACAATCGCCCGCGAGCTGGTGCCGCAGGGGTTCGAGCTGGTGACCGCCCGGCACGGATCCCCGGAATTTCTCGATCTCCTCAAAGGGGCGCCGTTTTATATCGGCGTCGGCCAGTATAAACACGGACCGGAATTCTATCGGGCGGCGCCGCAGCTGAAGCTCGTCCAGACCTTGAGCGCCGGCTACAACACCTATGACCTCGAAGCGGCGCGGGCGGCGGGAGTGCCGATCTGCAACAATGGCGGCGCCAATGCGACGGCGGTCGCCGAGCATGCGATCCTCCTGATGCTGGCCGTTGCAAGAAAGCTCATCTGGCAGCATGAAGGGGTCGTTTCGGGACGCTGGCGCGGCAACGATTTTCATTCGACCCGGCTTTACGAGCTTGAAGACAAGGTGCTCGGCATCATTGGGCTCGGCAATATCGGCAAAAAGGTCGCGCGCCGCGCCAAGGCGTTCGACATGCGCATCCTCTATTACGACATCCGCCGCCTCAGCGTCGATGAAGAGGACGCATTGGGGGTGCGCTTCGCGCTCTTTACCGAGCTCCTCCGAAGCTGCGACATCGTCAGCCTCCACGTTCCTCTCGACCGCTCGACGAGGCACCTGATCGATGCGCGCGCCCTTTCTCTGATGAAGCGTTCGGCGATCCTCATCAATACCTGCCGCGGCCCGGTCGCGGATGAGAAGGCGCTTTATGAAGCACTCAGAGAGGAAAAGATCCTGGGCGCCGGCATCGACGTGCTGGAAGAAGAGCCGCCGCGGCCCGACCACGAACTCTTTCAGTTGAAAAACGCGGTCTTCACGCCGCACGCCGCCGGGCCGACCTGGGATAATCACTGGAAACGCTGGCGCAACGCCTTCGACAACATCGAACGCGTCGCGCGCGGAGAAAAGCCGTTCTGGATCGTGCCCGAATTGCGCGAGTAGCCCACGCCCTCCCCGCATTGCGGGGAGAGGGTTGGGGTGAGGGGCGGTCCCCGCCCCACAATCATAGGAGCCAAGAATGCCCATCCGCATCGTCATGCCGACCCTTTTCGGCGAACCGGTTCTCGCGATCGCGCGAGAGGTCCTGCCTCCCGGCTGGGAGCTCCAAGTCGCCGATTTCGGCAGCGAAGCGTTTCTCGCGGCGCTCCGCGAGGCCGAATATTACATCGGCAGCCCGCGCTTTCCTTTGGGCGCCGAATTCTATCGCGCGGCGCCGCGCCTCAAACTCGTGCAGCTCTTCAGCGCCGGCTACGACCGGCTCGATCTCGAGGCGGCGCGACGGGCAGGCGTGCCGATCGCCAACAATGGCGGCTCGAATTCGGTCGCCGTCGCCGAGCACGCGATCCTCTTGATGCTCGCCGTGTTGCGCCGTCTCGTCTCGCAGCACGAGAATGTTCTTGCCGGGCGCTGGCACGGCAACGATTTCACGGCGACCCGGGTCTACGAGCTCGAAGACAAGGTCTTGGGCATCGTCGGCCTCGGCAATATCGGCAAGAAAGTCGCACGCCGCGCCAAGGCGTTCGACATGCGCGTTCAGTATTACGACATCCGGCGCCTCTCGGGCGACGAGGAGGATCAGCTCGGCGTCCGTTTCACGCTCTTCCCCGAGCTTCTCAAAACCTCCGACATCGTGACGCTCCACGTCCCTCTCGACGCTTCGACGCGCAACCTCATCGGCGCCTCCGAGCTTTCGTTGATGAAGCCTTCGGCGATCCTCATCAACACTTGCCGCGGCCCGGTCGTGGAGGAGAAGGCGCTTTACGACGCGCTCGCGAACGAACGCATCTTCGGCGCCGGTCTCGACGTCCTCGCCGAGGAGCCGCCGCCGCAAAACCATCCGCTCTTCTCATTGCGCAGCGTCACCTTCACCCCGCATTTCGCGGGCCCCAGCTGGGAGAACTGGACCAAGGCTTTCCGCAACTGTTTCGACAACATCGGCCGCGTCGCGCGCGGCGAAAAGCCCCTCTGGGTCGTCCCCGAATTGCGGGAGTAACCTTCTCCCTCGCCCTCCCCGGACTTGATCCGGGGATCGCGGGGAGAGGGGTGGGGTGAGGGGCGGATTACGCGCTCACGACGCCGGAGCACACCGAAGGCATTACCGCACTCGATTCGTCTCGAAATCGGCTTGGGTTCGCTTTTTGTTCTTGACCGGTCGCCTTGTTCGCGCTAGTCTTCGCAAGGAGGCGGGACTGCGACTTGGTCAGGGGTGAGACTGCGGGCCTGCTGCGGCGGCGGGGGCAAAGTGGCGCACAATTACGATGCTGTGTCGGACGATGAATTGATAGACCGCCTGCTGGGGATGCCGGCGGCCGACGGAGGTGCTGGAAAAAGCCAAAAAATCTTCTCTCTGGAACAGCTCTTTGCGTCGGCCGGCGCCTTGGCGCTCGATGCGGATAGCCTCTCTCCTCCCGAGCGGGAGCGCTGCCGGCGGCTGCGCGAGGAAATCTCCGCAGGTGGCGACCCATTGGGCGAGTGCTACACGCGACTGCGCCCGCCTGAGAAGCGACGGGACGCGGGGATCACATTGACGCCGTTTGACATCGTCGGAGCGATGGTGCTATGGGCAGCGCGCAATGGCCGCAAGCCGATCCGGGTCGTGGACGCAGGCGCAGGAACAGGCCGGTTTGCCATAGCGGCCGCCAGGGCATTCCCCGCTGCGGAAATCATCGCCGTCGAAAACGATCCGGATCTCGTTCTGCTGCTGCGCGCCAATCTGCACGCGCTCGACCTATCGGAACGAGTTCGCGTCCTCCCGTCGGATTTCCGCGCAATCGACCTTCCGCCCGGGGAGGGCCCGACCCTTTTCATCGGCAATCCTCCTTACGTCCGGCACCACAAGATCAGCCGGAAATGGAAGGAGTGGTACGCCGCGGCGTGCGCCCGACATGGTATCGTCGCCAGCCGCCTCGCCGGCTTGCACCTGCATTTCTTCGCCAAAGTCGCCGAGATAGGGCGCCCGGGTGATTACGGATGCTTCATCACTGCGGCAGAATGGCTGGATGTCTCCTATGGGGCGGCGCTGCGAGCCCTTTTGGCGGGCTCGCTTGGCGGTTGCGAGATCCATGTTCTCGAACCGACGGCCGAAGCTTTCCCTGGCACGATGACGACGGCGGCGATCACGGGGTTCCGCATCGGCCGGCGGCCCGACACCGTGGCCGTCGGCAGGGCAGTGGAGCCTGCCGACCTCGCCCGTCTCGAGGGGGGGACACCAGTTCCATGGACAACGGCAGCGCGAACGCCGCGCTGGTCGGTCTTAGTGCGCGGGGGTGAGCCGGCGCCGCCGGGTTCGGTTGAGCTCGGCGAGCTCTGCCGGGTTCACCGCGGGCAAGTGACCGGCGCAAATCGGATCTGGGTCGCCGGCGCGCATGCGCGAGGGCTGCCAAACTGCGTCTTGAAGCCGACCGTAACCTCGGCCTCCGAGATCATCGCTGCCGAACCGGTCCTCGACGACGACCAGCACCTGTCCCGAGTCGTAGACTTGCCGCCCGAGCTCGACTCCCTCTCGCAGCCGGAGCGAGAGGCGGCGGACCGGTTTCTCGCCTGGGCCAGGAACATGAGCGCCGCGGACGGCTACATCGCCCGGCACCGCACGCCGTGGTGGGCCGTCCGCCTGGCCGAGCCGGCGCCGATCATTTGCACCTATATGGGCCGGCGGCCGCCGGTCTTTGCTCGAAATCGTGTCGGGGCCCGGCTACTCAACATCGCTCACGGCATCTATCCCCGTGAGCCGCTGACCGAGGAGCAGTTGATCGCGCTCATCGCCATGCTTCGTGCGACAGTGCGCCAAAGTGCAGGGCGCACCTATGCGGGCGGTCTGACAAAGTTCGAGCCTCGGGAACTTGAGCGCGTCTTGATACCTTGGGGCGAATCGGGTGGCTGATCCGAGGCGTTGGTCGCCCGACGAGCTTGGAAGGATCGCTGAGGAGGCGGTCGAGCATTTTCGACACGATCGCGCGAGCGAGCCGGGGGTGGTGTACTCGGATTTTTTTGAGGCGTTCGTTCCGGTATTCGCAGACCTCATTGACAATAAGCTGCCGATCCTGGCTGCAACGGAGAACCCCGTAGACCAGGAGCTCCTTGCATCTATCGCCTCGGACAAGCAGGCGCGGATAGCGTTCAGATATCTGGCTGCCCCGCCGATCTCCGACGATGACCTGAGGACGCTTGCTGAGAGCACCCTATCGGCGAGGGCGCTTCGGACGGATGTCGAGCAAGCAGAGCGCGTGCGCGAGGCAGTGCTGAACGTGATCGATCCCCATCGATTTCCTTGGGTCGGAGCGGACCGCTCGCCGAGCGGGCGCGAACGCGAGATTGCAATCGTCGCCTCGGCGGTTCTGGTCGCGACGCAAAGGGTCGGAACCGGACGGCGCACCAATGCCAAGCGCGAGCAGGAACAACGTGTCAAAGGACTGCTTTCCCAGATTGGGTTTAGCGAGGTAGGGCCGCGCGACATCCCGTTACTCGAATACGGTCCCGAACCCGGCCAGTTTTGCGGCGAAAGTAAATTGGGCGATAGCAGGGCGGATCTGGTAGTGAGGTTACGGGATCGGCGGTATTTGGCAGTCGAGTGCAAGGTCTCGAACAGCGCCGTGAACAGCTTCAAGCGGGTGAACCACGAAGCCTTGGGCAAGGCGCGGCGATGGGTGAGCCAATTCGGCACCGCCGCCGTCGTCCCCGCGGCCGTCTTGAGTGGCGTGTTTAGCCCGCCCAATCTCGCCTCGGCGCAGGAGGCCGGACTTTTTCTTTTCTGGTCTCACCGGCTCGGGGATCTTCAGGCGTTCATCGAGTCCTGTCAGCCCTCGACGCCGGCGCGGCGCCGCAAAGGATAGTTCGCTAAGCGCTGGCCACTGCCCTCTCGCGCCGGCGGATCATGCGCACGGGCGTGTAGACGATCGCCGTCGTCCCGTCTTCTTTGACGATGCGGACGCTCAGCTTCTCGTGGCCGCACACGGGGCAGTGGTTTATCGTCCCTGCGAGGTCCTTGCCTTCCATCTCTCTACCTCCATCATCGCAGGCGGCATGTTGCTTTTTTGTTCTTAACGCTCGTGCAATTTTTGGTAGTATCGAGTTTTGGCTGATCTCTCAATGCCTGCGGGAGATGCGGAGGCGGAATGACGAAGCTCTTCGACGGCCTTTCGAACGATGATCTGCTCGATCTCCTGATTCGGCACGACCCGCTTCCTCCCGCGACGTTAGAACCAAGCGTGCCGGCACCGATCGGGGCGCCCCTTGCCGCTCGCGCAAAAGTCGCACAAGGTTCCCCCATGAGGAAGGGAACAAGGGCACACGCCGGGATCGACGCCGCATCGATCGCGCGCTCCTCGGCGGTGACGGTCGAGCCTGTCTACGCTACTGAAAACGGGCTTCTTTTCGAGGGAGACTGCCTTGATTATCTGGGCAGGTTCCGGTCCGATCTGGCCGACACGATCTTCGCGGATCCGCCGTTCAACCTCGGCAAAACCTATGGCAACCGAACCAACGATTCCCGCACGGATCAGGAGTATCTCAATTGGTGCCGGAGCTGGCTCGACGAGTGCGGGCGCGTACTCAAGCCCGGTGGGGCTCTCTTCGTCTATAATCTTCCCAGATGGAGCATCCCGCTCGGCGCCTACCTGATGGGATTGCCAGGTATGCAATTCCGCCATTCGATCGCGATCGAGATGAAAAGTTGTCTGCCTATCCCGGGTCGGCTATACCCGGCTCATTACAGCCTTCTCTACTTCACAAAAGGAAAGCCAAAGACTTTTCGCAAGATCCGCACTCCAATCGAGACGTGCCGCCACTGCGGCGGCGAGATCCGCGACTATGGCGGACACCGCGGCGCCATGAACCCGCTCGGGGTTAATTTGAAAGACGTGTGGACCGATATCCCTCCGGTTCGTCATTGGAAGTTCAAAAGCCGGAAACGGCTGTCGAATGCGCTCTCTACGAAGATCCTCGACCGGGTGGTCGAGATGACGACAAAACCCGGCGAACTGGTCTTGGATCCGTTCGGAGGGAGCGGCACCACATGCGCAGTTTGCGAGCGACGAGGACGCCGCTGGATCGGCGTCGAACTGGATTTTTGCCCGGAGATTGTCGAGCGGCTCGAGCGCGGCGCAATCGACCATCATCGCAACGACGATACGATCGACGAACCGCATGCCCAAATCACGGGCTGGCCTGCCGCGGCAGATTAGGCTCGCGTCACTCGGAAGATTGTTGTCGGCGCCTTCCTGTCCCCCGGTTTGTGACCCTTTTTTGCCAGCGCCGGCCCCACGCCATCGTGGCCGATAGAGAGGAGCAAGAGCGGGCTGAATTGCGCCTTGGCCCGTTCTATGTGGTCGATCGCGTAGCTGTAGCGGGGGCACCGATCGGTCAGGAAATAGGCCGTTCTGTCGGCGGGGACCACGATTACACCAACATCGATGTTCCCGAGTTCAATGGCTCTCATCAGATGTGTCAGGTCGTTCGTCAGCAGATCGCTGCGCGCCGATATCTGCAGCTCGACCCCCATACAGACTTGGGCTCCGTTGTGAATGATGCATTTCGTCCAATCAATGCCGCCAGATTTGATTTGTCTCCAACCTGGAAAGATGCTCTTGAAACGAGCGTCCAGCATCTCTCTCACGGCCGCCGCGCCATTTGCTTGCTGCGATTCGGCAAGAAGCAACCGGAATCCGGTTATCAGCTC
>JAKAOO010000152.1 GCA_021812165.1 Pseudomonadota bacterium
CTCCCGCGAGCATACACCCGATCCCGCCGCCGTGCACGGCGGATCGCCGGCATCGCAGCGATCGGTGTCAGCCCTTGAGAAGCGCCAGAGCCGCCTGATGGACGCGGCGGTCGCCGGCGATGAGGACGCGGCCGTCGGACGAAAGCGTGAGCGGCTTTCCCTCCCAATCGCTCGCGATCCCGCCCGCGCCTTCGACGATCGGCACCATGGCGCAGAAGTCGTAGGGCTTGAGGTCCGCCTCGACGACGAGGTCGATAAAGCCCGCCGCGAGCATTCCATAGGCGTAACAGTCGGCGCCGAAACGCACGAGCTTCGCGGCCGAGGCAACCCGGCCGAACGCCTCTCTTTCCGCGCCTGCGAACATCTCGGGCGTCGTCGCGAAGAGCGTTGCCGAGGAAAGCGCGGCGCAAGCGCGGCAGGAGATCCTGCGGCCGTTGAGCGTCGTCGCCCGCCCTTCGGCGCCGACCCAGCGCTCGCGCGAAATCGGCTGGTCGATGAGGCCGAGGACCGGGCGGCCCCTTCGACAAAGCGCGATCAGCGTTCCGAACAAGGGGATGCCGCTGATAAAGGACTTGGTGCCGTCGATCGGATCCAAGACCCAGACGAATTCGGCCTCGCCCCCTGAGCGCCCGAGTTCTTCGCCGATGATGCCGTGAGCGGGAAAGCGCGCGCGGATGAGCGCCGCCATCGCCTCTTCGGCGGCGCGGTCGGCGATCGTCACCGGGCTTCGGTCTTCCTTGTCATAGACCGCGAGAGGCGTGCGGAAGAGGGGCCGGACCGCCGCTCCGGCCGCATCCGCCAAATCCTGCGCCAGTTCGAGATAAGCCTCGATCGCGTTCCCCCCTATTTCAAGCTTTTGAGATAGGCGACGATCTGGGCGCGCTTCTTCTCGCTCGGAATGCCGGCAAAGGCCATCTTGGTGCCGGGAGCGAATTTTGCCGGATTCGTGAGCCATTCATTCAAGAGATCGAGGGTCCAGACGCCCTTCTTCTTTTTGAGCGCCGCGGAAAAGGCGAAGCCGCCCCGGTCTTCGGCGATCTTGGCGCTGAGGATGCCGTAGAGGTTGGGACCGATCTTGTTCGGCCCGCCTTTGTTGAGCGTATGACAGATTCCGCAGACGACCGCGGCGCTCTTGCCCTGCTCGACGCTCGCCTTCTCGACAAGGGCCGAAAATCCCGAGGCTGCCTTCTTTGCCGGCGCCGGGGCCGGCGCTTTCGCCGCCGCTTTCGGCTTGCCGCCCAGCGTTTCAAGATAGGAGATGATGTCGGCGCGCTGCTCTTCGCTCGGGATGCCGGCAAAGGCCATCTTGGTGCCCGGAGCGAATTTTGCCGGGTCTTTGAGCCATTCATTCAAGAGCTCGGGCGTCCAGACCCCTTCCTTCTTTTTGAGCGCCGCAGAAAAGGCGAAGCCGCCCCGGTCTTCCGCGACCTTGGAGCCGACGATGCCGTAGAGGTTGGGGCCGATCTTGTTCGGCCCGCCTTTGTTGAGCGTATGACAGATTCCGCAGACGACCGCGGCGCTCTTGCCCTTTTGGGGGCTGGCTTTGGCGAGAAGCGCCGCAAAGCCGGCAGGCCCCTTCGCCGACGGCACCGAGGGCGGGGCGGCTTTTGCGATCGGAACCGGCTTGCCGCCGAGCGACCGCAAATACGCGATGATGTCGACGCGCTGTTTCTCGCTCGGGATGCCGGCAAAGGTCATCTTGGTCCCGGGCGCGAACTTCGCCGGGTCCGTGAGCCAGACATTCAAAAGGTCCGGCGTCCAGATGCCCTTGTATTTGGCGAGCGCCGAGGAAAAGTCGAAGCCGCCGCGGTCCTCGGCGATCGCCCCGCCGTATACGCCATAGAGGTTGGGACCGATCTTGTTCGGCCCGCCTTTGTTGAACGTGTGGCATATTTGGCACACCGTCGTCAGGCTCTCGCCCTTTTTGACATCGGCTTTGGCGAGGAGCGGGACGATCGATTTCGGCGCCCGAGGCGGACCGGGTTGCGGCGCCGCGTGGCGGGCGCTCGCCACGACAAACGCCGGCTTTGCCGGTTTTGCCGTGCGGTAGAGGTGTTCGGCCAGAATGCCCGAGACCATCGCCACGATGAGCGCGGTCAAGATCGAGGCCAGGATCTTGGTCCACTCGAAAGCCCGCATGTGCACCCTCTCTCCGGATTTCCCGCCGGGGCGCTCTCAGTTCGGCCCCGCAGAAGACAGACCTCGGCCCCCTCCGGCATGTTGCCCGGAGATCGCGCGGCATTTCAAATCAATTATCACGCTTCCGGCAGGCGCACGAACCGGGCATCTTGTCGCCCTCCTTCTCCGCGCCCGGTAATCCCCGTGAGCCGCAGCCCGCCATCGAACCCGATCCTCCTCATCCCCGCGCGGCTTGCCTCGACCCGGCTTCCGGGCAAACCGCTCGCCGATATCGGCGGCAGCCCGATGATCGTCCATGTCTGGCGCCGCGCGATGCGTGCGCGCATCGGGCCCGTCGTCGTCGCTTGCGGCGACCCGGAAATTGCCGATGCGGTGGAGCGGGCGGGAGGGCGCGCCATTCTCACCGACCCCTCGCATCCGAGCGGTTCCGACCGCATTTATGAGGCGATCGCGCGCCTCGATCCCGGGCGCCTTTACGATGCCGTCGTCAATGTTCAAGGCGATCTTCCCCTGATCGATCCCGAGATCATCCGCATCGGCCTCTCGGGTCTCGAAGATCCCGAGACCGACATCGCGACCCTCGCCGCGGTCATCGAAGAGGAGAAGGCGCTCTTCGACGAGAGCGTCAACAAGGTGGTCGCCGGGTTTGGCGATCCGGCGCGTCCGGCGCGCGCGCTTTACTTCTCGAAGGCCGCGGTGCCCTGGGGCGAGGGACCGCATTATGAGCATATCGGGCTCTACGCCTATCGCCGCGACGCGCTCGAGCGGTTTGTGAGGCTTCCTCGCGGGGTTCTGGAAAGGCGCGAAAGGCTCGAGCAATTGCGCGCGCTCGAAGCGGGGATGCGGATTTCGGTAAGCCTCGTCGCGCCCGGACGCCTCGGAGTGCAAGTCGACACTCCGGCCGATCTCGAACGCGCCCGAGAGTTGTTGCGAAGAGAGAGTTGAGCATGGTTTCCGAACCTTCCGATCCCGCCCGCACCATCGCCTTTCAAGGCGCGCCCGGGGCTTATTCCGATCTCGCCTGCCGCCGCGTCTTCCCGGAGATGGCGACGCTCCCTTGCGCGTCGTTCGAAGACGCCTTTGCGGCGATTCGTAAAGGCCGGGCCGCGCTCGGGATGATTCCCATCGAGAATTCGCTTGCCGGACGCGTCGCCGACATCCACCACCTCTTGCCGGATTCGAGGCTCGCGATCGTTGGCGAGCATTTCGAAGAGGTGCGCCATCACCTTCTCGCCGTCCCCGGTGCAACCCTCGAAGGCTTGCGCACGGTTGAAAGCCACGTTCACGCGCTTTCCCAGTGCCGGAAGTTTATTCGCGCGCGCGGCTTCCTACCCGTGGTGTCGGCCGATACGGCCGGAGCGGCGGCCGAGGTCGCGGCGCGCGGCGACCCGAGCGTTGCCGCGATCGCCTCGGAACTCGCCGGAGAGATTTACGGGCTCGTCTCGCTTCAGGCGAACATCGAAGACGCGGACCACAACACGACCCGCTTTATCGTCATGGCGAAAGAGCCGCGCATCCCGCCCTCCGAGGTGCCGACCGTCACCACCTTTCTCTTCAGCGTCCGCAACGTGCCGGCGGCGCTTTACAAGGCCCTGGGCGGTTTTGCGACGAACGGCATCAACATGACGAAGCTCGAAAGCTACATGGTCGGAGGCGCGTTTACGGCGACCGAGTTTTATGCCGATGTCGAAGCCCATCCCGACGAGCGCCCGCTCAAACTCGCGCTCGAGGAACTCCGCTTCTTTTCGCGCGAAGTCAAAATTTTGGGCTCCTATCCGGCGCATGAATTGAGGCTCAAAGCCGCCCGCCGGCAGCGGTAGGCGAATAGGGCGGGTCTCGGCCCGCCCTACGGCGCGACGGCGATGTCGAGCCAGCCTTGCGGCGTCACGCCCGCTTTCTCGCCGCGGCGCAGGAGCACGGTCGTGATGTCGCTTTTGACGATCGCCGGGCCTTCGATCCCCTGTCCCGGCGCGAGCGCAGCGAAGTCATAAACGGGAGCTGTCACCCAGTCTTGCAGCCAGATCGGCCGCTCCGTTTGGGGCGCGGCGGGAGGCCGCTCGGGAAGCTGCGGCTCCTGCGGCAATTCGGCGAGGATTCCGCGGACGGCGACGCGGGCGTTGACGAGCACGGCCTCCTCTTCGGGAAGCGCGTAAGTGAAAAGCTCGCGGTGGCGGCGGTGGAAACGCTCGACGATCTGCGGCAAGGGATCGGGCAGCGACCAGTCGACATCGTCGAGCGGCACGGCGATCTCGAATACCTGCTCGCCGTAGCGCATGTCGGCCGAACGGCTCGCGCGCGATGGCCCCTCGAATGAAGCCGCAAGCCGCGCTTTCCCCTCCGCTTCGAGCGCGGCGAAGAGGGCTTTGACCTGAGCGCCGTCGAGCGCCTTTGCGTCGCCGATATGGGTGCGCGCGACGTCGAAAAAGAGATCGGTCGCGAGCATGCCCCAGGCGGAAAGGACGGCGGCGACCCGCGGCACGACGACGCGGCGGATGCCGAGCTCGCGGGCGATGGCGCTCGCATGGAGGCCGCAGGCGCCGCCGAAGGCGAGAAGGGCGAACTCGCGCGGATCGACCCCGCGGCGCACGGTCAAGAGGCGGACGCCTTCCGCCATCGCGGTATTGATGACCCGGTGGATCCCTTCCGCCGCCGGAAGAACGCCGATCCCGAGCTTCCGGGCGACGCGTTCGACCGCAGCCGCGGCGGCTTCTTTGTCGAGGCGGCGGCGTCCGCCCAGAAAGCGCGCCGGGTCGAGGTAGCCCAAAACGAGGTTCGCATCGGTGACGGTCGCCTCTTCGCCGCCTTGGCCGTAGGACGCCGGTCCCGGCTCCGCGCCCGCGCTTTCCGGGCCGACATGGAGGATCCCGCCGCGATCGACCCGCGCGATCGATCCGCCTCCGGCGCCGATGCTGGCGATGTCGAGGCTCTGAAGCGCAAGGCGCTCGCCGCCGACTTTGCGCCCGCCGACGAGGGAAGGCGCGCCGTTGAGGACGAGCGAGATGTCGGTCGAGGTGCCGCCCATGTCGAAGGGGATGAGGTTCTCTTCGCCGAGAAGCCTTGACGCGTAAAGGCTGCCGGCGACCCCTCCGGCAGGGCCCGAAAGCACGGCTCCGGCGGCGAGCCGAGAGGATTCGGCAATCGGCGCGACCCCGCCATGCGATTGCATGACGAGGATCGGGCCTTCATACCCCTCTTCTCTGAGACGGGTTTCGAGACGCAAGAGATAACGCGACAAAGAGGGCCCGACATAGGCGTTGACGACCGTCGTCGAGACCCGTTCGAACTCCTTGATCTGCGGCAGAACTTCGCAGGATAGCGAGACATGGAGGCAAGGGAGCGCGCAGAGAAGCGCCTCGCGGGTTGCGCGCTCATGACTCGGATCGCGCCAGGAATGGAGATAGGCGACCGCCGCGGCCTCGACCTCTTCGCGCGCGAGGACCCCGATCGCGCGTTCGAGCGAGCCCCTGTCGAGAGGGATCTCGATCCGCCCGTCGGCACGCATCCTCTCGCGCACACCGAGCCGCAGGCGGCGCGGAACGAGCGGCTCGGGCGGGGGCAGGCGCAGATTGTAGCGATCGTCTTTGAGGCCCTCGCGCATTTCGAGCACGTCGCGGTGCCCTTCGGTCGTGAGGAGCGCCGTCTTTGCGCCCTTCTTTTCGAGGAGGGCGTTGGTCGCGACGGTCGTGCCGTGAACGATGCGCTCGGCGGATTGAAGGAGAGCCGCGCGATCGAGCTTCAGGCTTTCGCCCAAGAGTTCGAGCCCTTGGAGAACGCCTTCGGAAGGGTCGTCCGGGGTCGAAGGGGTTTTGGCCAGCGTCGTGCGCCCCTCGTCGTCGACTGCGACGAGATCGGTAAACGTGCCTCCGACATCGATGCCGATGCGGAACATCACGGCGCTACCCCGAGGCCCTCGTCATGGCCGGGCTCGATCCACGGCGGTTCGCCGAAGCCGATTGGAGAACAGTTCGCAACAGCAACTTGAGAGCCCCGTGGCCGGGCTCGTCCCGGCCAGCCACGCCTTCCTTGGCGCGACCAAGCCGGCTTCCACGACGTGGCCGGAACGAGTCCGGGCAAGGGACATTTCTGGTTGTTTCCGGTGGGCGCGCTCCTCATAACGAGCGCCCCTCCGCGGGCGGGGCTTTCTCGAAAGGCTTGACTGCGATCTCGTCTTGCCGAGCGCGAACCGCGGCAATTTCATAGGCCGTTTGCATCCGCAAAAGGGTATCGGCCTTCACCCCAAACGCCTTCTCGATGCGGATCGCCATCTCGGGCGAGAGCGCGGCGCGAGCATTGAGAAGCGCCGACAAGGCGGGGCGAGTCACGCCAAGCGCCTCGGCCGCCGCGGCGACCGTGAGCCCCAAAGGCTCGATTATCTCGGTCTTGACGAAAGAGCCGGGGTGAGCCGGCCGCATCATGCGAACCATTCGAGCGTCTCCTAGTGATAATCCTCGAAATCAAGATCCACGATCGCTTTCTCGGCTTCGTCGATCTTAAAGCTGATGCGCCAGTTGCGAGAAACGACAAGGCTCCATGTCCCTCGTCTGTCTCCAGTCATTTGATGGGCGCGCCAAACAGCGATCGCTCTCAGTTCTTCAACCCCCTCCATTTCCTGCAAAAACGACAATATCTTGCCGATCTTGTCGAGATAGGCGGGAGGAAGCCCCTCGGGCGCGTCGGCCTCGATAAGCCGACGCAGTCCCCGATGCTTGATGCGCCGGAATTCCACCCGAGGAAATTAGGGCGAGACGTCGAAGATGTAAAGCGTCGCTTTTCGCTTTACGCAGAAGAGGTCACAAACCCGTTTGCGACATCGCGCGCCGTGGCCTCGGGGTCGCGCAAGGCGGGGTCGCCCCAGCCGCCGCCTCCGCCCGATTCGAGGATCAAGCGATCGCCGGGGCGGATTTCGATCCCGACTTCCTTGGTTCGGATCGCCCGCGGCTCGCGGCCTTCGGAATAAAGCCGATAGCGGTGCGGCAGCCCGTCCTTGCCGCCGAGGATGCCGCAAGCGCCGTGGCGGACGCCGTCTCCGGCGGTGTTGGCGAGAGCGGGCTCCGTCGTCTCGACCACCAATTCGGCGACCCCGCCCGTTCCCCCGCGATACTGCCCGGCGCCTCCCGAATCAGGGCGGAACTCGTGGCGGCGGAAGAAAAGCGGAAAGCGCACCTCGGTCACTTCGAGGCTTCCGAACTTGATCCCTCCGGCGGCCTGCCATTCGCCGACGCCCGGCCAACCGTCGCCTGCTGAGGAAGCGCCGCCTCCGGGCCTTGCCTGGAAGAAATGCCAGATGAAGGGCTTTTGCGTCCGCGGGTCGCGGCCTTTGAGCGCGATCCGAAAGCGGCGTCCCCAGCCGGCCATCGCGCGCTCCGGGCAGGCGGGGGCGAGAGCCTTGAGGATCGCTTCCATGATCTCCTGCCCGCAATGGTTTGTCGCGAGGGTGACGGGAGCCCCTTCCTTCGCCCAGACGACGGTGCCCTCTTTGGCGATGACCCGAAGCGGGCGGAAGGTGCCGTCGTTCTTGGGCGTCTCGGGATCGATGAGATAGGAAAGCGCGACGACCACGGCCGAACGCATGTTGGCATAGGAGGAATTGACAAAGCTTTCGACCTGCGGATCGGAACCCGAGAGATCGATGACGAGATCGCTGCCGCGCTTTTCCACCCTGGCGCGGATCGCGATATCTTCGTGGCCGCGGCCGTCGTCGTCGAGGAACGCCTCCCCTTCATAGACGCCGTCCCGCCATTGGGCGATGACCGCCCGCGCCTGCCGTTCCGCCGCCTCCAGAATGGCTTCGATGGCGGCCTCCGCGAGTTCCCAGCCGAATTCCTGCGCGAGCGCCAGAAGGCGCCGTTCCCCCAAATGCGCCGAGCCGATCATCGCCGCGAGATCGCCCTTGAAGTCGCGCGGATGGCGCACGTTGGTCGCGAGCATCTGCAAGAGGTCGCGGCGCGGCTCGCCCTTGTCGTAAAGCCGCAACGGGGTGATACGAATCCCTTCCTGCCAGATGTCGGTGGCGGCGGCGTTGTAGGCGCCGTGCGCGGCCCCGCCGATATCGCTCTGGTGGGCGCGGTTGATCGACCAGAAGCGCGGCGTCTCGCCCGCGAAGACCGGGACGAAGACGGTCAGATCGGGAAGGTGGTTGCCGCCCCGATAAGGATCGTTCAAGAGAAAGACGTCGCCCTTCCGGATGTCGTCGCCGAAATGGTCGGCGACCGCCTTTGCCGCATAAGGAAGGGCGCCCACATGGATCGGCACGTGCTCGGCCTGCGCGATGAGCCGGCCCCCGAGATCGGTGATCGCGGTCGAAAAATCGCGGCTCGAATTCAAAATATGCGAATAGGCGGTGCGCAGCATCGCCTCGCCCATCTCCTCGACGATGGCGAGGAGGCGATGCTGGATCACCGAGACGGCGATCGGGTCGAGCGGCTGCGTCATTTTCCCCTACCACAGCTTCAGCCACGGTAAGCTTACCCGGTTTGAGATGATTGTCATGAGGTTAGGTAAGCGGGTGGGGAACGCGGTGGGCTGGTTGTCCTGCAATCTCGCCTCCTCGCACCGCTCCGTCCGTGCGCAGCCGGTTGCGGTTCAGGGCGGTCATCAGGCTAGGCACCCTTTTTGTAACGGCGCTAGTAAAGGATGCTGGAAACTGCCGCTGCGTGACCTTAGTCTCTAGACGCTGGATGCCCCTGAACGAGGTACAGATGCCTGAAGGGCCGAAACTCACCGAGATCGAGGTCGGTGGTTTCAAGTCGACAATCGAGCCGGTCCGAGTGCCTCTCCGAGACCTCACGATCCTGGCTGGTCAAAACAGCGCGGGGAAGAGCACCGTTATGCAGCCCCTTTTGCTAATAAAGCAGACGCTGGAGAAGCCCTTCGACCCAAGATCGG
>JAKAOO010000153.1 GCA_021812165.1 Pseudomonadota bacterium
TTTTTGGCAAAGAGGGCACGCCCGGTCCTTCAAACCCTTCGGCGCCTCACATCGCCTCGCTCGGTTCCGGTTTCATCATCGACCCGAGCGGCCTCATCGTCACCAACAACCATGTCATCGACAACGCCGACAAGATATGGGTGACGCTTTCCGACAACGCGACTTTGCCGGCGAAGATCGTGGGGCGCGATCCGATCAGCGATCTCGCGCTCTTGAAGGTCGATCCCAAAAAGCCGCTGCCGGCGGCGTCCTGGGGCGACTCGAAAAAAGTGCGGGTCGGCGATTGGATCCTGGCGATCGGCAATCCGTTCGGGCTCGGCGGCACCGTGACCTCGGGCATCATCTCCGCCACGGCGCGCAACATCCGTCCCGAGCCCTATATCGATTTTCTCCAGACCGATGCGGCGATTAATCGCGGCGATTCCGGCGGCCCGATGTTCAACCTCAAGGGCAAGGTGATCGGCATCGACACCGCGATCCTCACGCCCTCGGGAGGCTCGGTCGGGATCGGCTTCGCGATCCCCTCGGCGGATGCGCGGCCGATCATCGAGCAGCTGGAGACGACGGGAAAGGTGGTTCGGGGCTGGATCGGCGCCCGCATCCAGCCCGTGACCGCCGCGATCGCCGAGGCGATCGGGCTGAAACAGAGCCGCGGCGCGATGATCGCCGCAATCGACCCCGACAGTCCGGCAGCCGGCAAGCTCAAACCGGGGGACGTGATCCTCGACTATGACGGCAAGGCGGTCGAGGAAAGCCGCGGCCTCCCCCGCCTTGTCGCGGCGACGCCGCCCGGGAAAACGGTCAAGATCGCGATCTGGCGTGACAACCGCGAGAAGGTGATTGCGCTCAAGGTCGCCGAACTCAACCCGAACCGGCCGGTGCCCAGTGCGCCGGAGCCGAAGGCGCCGCCTCCTCCGCCGGGCGTCGATGTGCTCGGTTTGAAACTTGCCCTGTTGACCCCGCAGTTGCAGAAGCGCTTCTCATTGCCGCACGGCGCAAAAGGGGCCGTCGTGATCGCGGTTCGGGAAAATTCCAGGGGAGCGGAGCTGGGCTTGCGGCCGGGCGATCTCGTCATCGCCGTCGGCACAAGACCCGTCACGTCTCCGAACGAAGTAAAAAAGGGCGCGGTCGAAGCGCAGAAGCACGGAAAGAAGAACGTTCTGATCCGGGTCGAACGCGGCGGCAGCACCCGCTTTTTCGCCCTGCCCGTCGCCTCGAGTTGAGCGCCGGCGCCGAAAGGCGGGTCTCCCCCCTCATTCCGCTGCAAGCGCCGGCGCGGGCGCGGCGCGATAGCGCGCAAGAAGCGCCTCTTCCTTTGCCTTGGCGGTTTCGACGGCCGCTTCCTTGATATGGCCGAAGCCGCGGATCTCCAACGGCAACTGCGCGATTTCGACGGCGAGGGCGTGTCGCTCCGGAGAGAGGAGTTCGAGGGTCTCGCCGACCGTCCGCTCGTAATCGCCGATGAGATGGCGCTCGAGACGCCGCTCAGGGCTTCTCCCGAAAATATCGAAAGGCGTTCCGCGCAGGAAACGCAGCCTTGCGAGGAGGCGAAAGAGCACCAGAACCCAAGGACCGTACGCCCGCTTTTCGAGATGCCCGGTCTGGGGATCGCGCCCCAGGATCGGCGGAGCGAGATGGAAGTTGAGCCGGTAGCGCCCTTCAAACTGACGGCCGAGGCGCCGCAGGAAATCGCTCTCGGTATAGAGCCGGGCGACCTCGTACTCGTCCTTGTACGCCATGAGCTTGAAAAGCGCGCGCGCGACCGCTTGCGTCAGCGCGCCTGACGCGGGAATGCGCGCGCGTTCGACCTCCTCCACCCGCCGCACAAAGGCGCGATAGCGGGACGCATAAGCCTCGTTCTGGTAAGCCCGCAAAAAGGCCGCGCGCCGCGCGATCAACTCGTCCAAGCTTTCCGAGAGGCGGTGGCTTTCGGGACGGGCAGCGGGCGGGTTGGCGCGCGCCTCGACGAAGGCGCGGTCGAGCGCGGCGCGGCGCCCCCAGCGGAAGGCGGCAAGGTTCCGATCGACGGCAACCGCGTTGAGCCGAACCGCCTCTTCGATCGCTTCGGAGGAAACCGGCACCGCTCCCTTCTGATAGGCATAGCCGAGAAGGAAAAGATTGGTGCCGATCGAATCGCCGAGAAGGCCCGTCGCTAGCGCCGTCGCGTCGAGAAACTCGGTTCTGTCCGCTCCCGTCGCCTCGGCAATGCTGCCCATCATCGCCGGCGCCGGAAAGGCGAGATTGGGGCTGCGGGTGAAGTCTCCGGTGATCGTCTCGCGGCTGTTGACGATGGCGCGGCCCTTGCCCGGGGCGAGCTTCGACAGGGTCTCCGCACTCGCCGAGACGACGAGGTCGCAGCCCAAAAGAAGGTCGGCGCCGCCTGCTCCGATGCGCGGGCCGTAAAGTGCCTCGGGGCTCTGCGCAAAGCGGACATGGCCCCAGACGGCCCCGCCCTTCTGCGCGAGCCCCGTCATATCGAGCACGCGCACCCCCTTCCCTTCGAGATGCGCCGCCATGCCGAGAAGCGCGCTCACCGTGACGACGCCGGTCCCGCCGACCCCGGTGATGAGGATGCCGTAAGGTGCGTCGAGAGAGGGAAGCGCCGGTTCTCGAAGCGCGCCAAGCTCCTCTTTTTCGCTTGCGCCCGCGGCGGGCGTTCGAAGACGCCCGCCCAGAACCGTCACGAAGCTCGGGCAGAAACCTTCGATGCAGGAATAGTCCTTGTTGCAGCTCGACTGGTCGATCGCCCTCTTGCGGCCGAACTCCGTCTCGACCGGGATCACCGAAAGGCAGTTCGAAGTCTTCGAGCAATCGCCGCAGCCCTCGCAGACGAGATCGTTGATAAAAACGCGCTTCGCCGGGTCGGGATACTCTGCGCGCTTGCGCCGTCGGCGCTTTTCGGCGGCGCAGGTCTGGTCGTAAACGATCGCGGTCACTCCGGGAATCTCGCGCATCTCGCGCTGCACGGAATCGAGTTCGCGACGGTGGCGCACCCGCGCCCCCGGCGCAAAATCCGTTCCCGCGGGATATTTCGACGGTTCCTCGGTGACGACCGCGATCCTTTTAACGCGCTCGGCCGCAAGAGCGCGCGTCAGAGCGGGAACGGAGAGCCCGCCATCCAAAGGCTGGCCTCCCGTCATCGCCACCGCATCGTTGAACAGGATCTTGTAGGTGATGTTGACCTTGGCGGCGACCGCGGCGCGGATCGCCAGAACGCCCGAATGGGTATAGGTGCCGTCGCCAAGATTGACGAAAACGTGGGGCGTTTCGGTAAAGGGCGCCTGTCCGATCCACGGCGCCCCTTCTCCGCCCATCTGCGTAAAGGTCGCGGTCCGCCGATCCATGAATTGCGCGAGAAAGTGGCAGCCGATCCCCGCGAGCGCCCGGCTTCCCTCCGGCACCTTGGTCGAGCTGTTGTGCGGGCAGCCCGAGCAGAAATAAGGAGTGCGGGGAAAGGGAACGACGTTGGCGGAGCTTCTTTTCGGTTCGAGGGCGCGAAGGCGCTCGCCGAGACCCGGCATGTTCTCGAAGCGCGCGATGCGCTCTCCGAGAACCCGCGCGACGAGATCTGGCGCGAGGTCGCCATTCGACGGCAAAAGCGGCGCGCCCTTTTCGTCCGACTTGCCGAGGATCCGTGGGCGCTCGCTTGCCGGCCAGTTGTAAAGCGCTTCTTTGATCTGGGTTTCGATGAGCGCGCGCTTTTCTTCGACGACGACGATCTCCTCAAGCCCTTTCGCGAAACGGCGCATACCTTCGAGTTCGAGCGGCCATGAGAGGCCCACCTTCAAAAGCCTCAGACCGATCGCCGCCGCTTGCCGCTCGTCGATCCCGAGGAGATCGAGAGACTCCCGCACATCGAGAGCGGCTTTCCCAGTCGTCACAATGCCAAGGCGCGCGCGCGGGCTGTCGAGAAGGGTGCGATCGATCGCGTTCGCGCGGGCAAAGGCGCGGGCGGCTGCGAGCTTATGGTGGTGCAGCCGGTATTCCTGATCGAGCGCAGGGTCCGGCCAGCGGATGTTGAGGCCGGAGGGCGGCATCGCGAAATCTTCGGGCAGCCGGATCGCGGCTCTCTCCTCGTCGAGCGCCGCGGAGGCCGAGCTGTCGGCGATATCGGCAATCACTTTGAGGGCAACCCAGCACCCCGAGTAGCGCGACAAAGCCCAGCCGAAAAGGCCGAAATCGAGGATGTCCTCGACGCTCGAAGGGTTGAGGACCGGAATGAGGGCGTCGATAAAGGCAAATTCCGACTGGTAGGCGAGGGTCGAAGATTTGCAGGTATGGTCGTCGCCGGCCACCACCAGCACCCCTCCATGCGGCGCCGAACCCGCGGAATTGCCGTGCTTCAGAGCATCGCCGCTGCGGTCGACGCCGGGGCCTTTGCCGTACCAGATGGCAAAAACTCCGTCGTATTTGGCGCCCGGAAAAAGATGAAGCTGCTGCGATCCCCAGACCGCGGTCGCCGCCAGCTCCTCATTGATCGCCGGCTCGAAGCGGATGTGGCTTTTTTCGAGGAAGCGCCGCGCGGCCCACAAATTCTGATCGAAGCCGCCCAAAGGCGAGCCGCGATAGCCGGAGATGAAACAGGCGGTATTGAGCCCCCTTCGAGCGTCGCGCCGGCGCTGCATCATCGGCAGCCGCACCAGCGCTTGCGTCCCCGAAAGATAAACGCGCCCGCTTTCCAGCGCGTATTTGTCGTCGAGGCTGACCTCTTTTAGCGCCATCCCCAGCCCGAGTGAGTTGCGATCGAAGGCCATCCTAGCAGGTAATTATGCAAAGAGCGTTCCATAATGAGGATGCCGCCCGCTCACAGCGTTTGGGACCGCGCCGGCGCGTCGAGCATTGCGGCTGCGGCGGGCGAAGAGTAAATGCTCATGTCTCCCTTCGCCTAAAGATCGTCTTCGAGGTCCAACCATGACCGCATCGCCACTTCGCCGCGAGCCTCTCGACGGCAGGCTTCTCGAAAAATTGAAAGAGCTTCTTGGCGAGCGGCTTTCCACTTCGGCAGCCGTGCGTGCCCAGCATGGCAGGGATGAATCCTATCACCCTCCAGAGCCGCCGGACGCGGTCGCCTTTGCCCATTCGACCGAGGAAGTGGCCGCGATCGTCCGCCTCTGCGCAGAGCATAAGACGCCGGTCATTCCCTTCGGCACCGGCACCTCGCTCGAAGGCCACGTCGCCGCGCTTTTCGGCGGCGTCTCGATCGATCTCTCGCAGATGAATCGCATCCTGCGCGTCAACGTCGGGGATCTCGACGCCACCGTCGAAGCGGGGGTGACGCGTAAACAGCTCAACGAGCACTTGCGCGACACGGGCTTGTTTTTTCCGATCGATCCCGGCGCCGACGCCTCGCTCGGCGGCATGACCGCGACCCGCGCCTCGGGAACGAATGCGGTGCGTTACGGGACGATGCGCGAAAACGTTCTCGCCCTCAAAGTCGTTCTCGCCGACGGCCGGGTCATCACGACCGCGCGCCGGGCGCGCAAATCGGCGGCCGGCTATGATTTGACGCGGCTTTTTGTCGGTTCCGAAGGCACGCTCGGCATCATCACCGAGGTGACCCTCAGGCTTTACGGGATCCCTGAGGCGACATCGGCGGCGAGCTGCGCCTTCCCGACGATCGAAGACGCGGTCGAAACCGTGATCCTGACGATCCAAAGCGGGGTTCCGGTCGCGCGGATCGAGCTTCTCGATGCGGCTCAGATCGAGGCGATCAACAAATATTCGAAGCTCGAACTGCGCGTCGCGCCGACGCTTTTCTTCGAGTTTCACGGCACGGAAACCGGCGTCGAAGAAGACATCGAGATTGTAAAAGCCTGGGCAGCCGAACATGGCGGCGAGGATTTCCGCTGGGCCACGACGCCCGAAGATCGCTCAAGACTGTGGCAGGCGCGCCACGACGCCTACTACGCCGCTCTCGCGCAAAGACCGGGAGCGAAGGGCTTGACGACCGATGTGTGCGTGCCGATCTCGCGCCTTGCAGAGTGCGTCAGCGAAACCAAGCAGGACCTCGCGCAATCGAAGATCCCTTCGGCTCTCGTCGGCCATGTGGGCGACGGCAACTTCCACGTCGTCTTTATGGTCGATCCGAACCGCCCGGAGGAGATTGCCGAAGCGGGCCGATTGAACGACCGCATGGTGCGCCGCGCCTTGGCGATGGAAGGGACCTGCACCGGCGAGCACGGGGTCGGCTACGGCAAGATGGATTTTCTCGTGGCCGAACATGGCGAAGCGCTCTCTCTCATGCGTGCGATCAAGAAGGCGCTCGACCCCGACAACATTCTCAACCCCGGCAAGATGGTCCGGCTGTGACGGTGCGGAAATGAGGAACAGGTCTGCGCATTGAGCGTGATGTGGAACGAATTAAATGCTTCACTGTTCTTCGATTAAACGGTAACATGCAAAAACTCGCGAAGAGGCGGGGCAACGGCACTCCCGTCGGTGGAGATCGCTGCACGCCGCGGCCTCGGTCTAATTCTCGTTTCTTGCTGTCACCGCGGGGCTCCATCGACGCCGTCCGGGCGTAAGCGCCGGCGAGTGTTCGGAGCCCTCAATCTCGAAACATAACCTCGTAGTTTGATGGACGAAAGTCTAGATATGGAAAGATCCAGCAGAAGAGGAAAAATCCCCCAGAAGGATTGGCCTTCGATTATCGCGCGACATGAGGCGGGGGAAACGCTTTCAAGCATTGCCCGTACCTACGATTGCTCGGCTCCGGCGATCAGTTACATCGTCAGTCGCACCCGGACGCGCAAAGGCGCTAGTGAAGGCGCGGCAGAGGACGCCGCACCGCCGGAGCAAGAACTGGTTAAAAGCCACTCCCCTCCCCCCAACGAGGAGCCGGGCGAAGAAAAGAGAGAGGCGATGAAAGAGCCGGTGGTTGCGAGCGATCCTGCGGCGCCTCGGGAATCGCCGCGCTCCTTCGACTGGCGGCCTATCGATGGGACGCGGCCGGGTGCGGGAGCGTTTGATCGCGCTCCGCTTTCAAAGCGCGAGGCCCTATCGGCTGAAAGCGGCGCTCCGCCGCGCCCGGCCGAGTCCGCTTTCCCGCAGCCGAACGGCGGGCAACGGCGCATTCTGCATCTTTCGCTCGGCAATTCGGGGCATGGCGATGGCGCCGGCGCACCCTTGTCGCATTCGCAAAGCGTCCAGGGCGGCGACCGCCCAGCGTTCGCTCCGCCCGCCGCCCGACAACCCGGACCGCCCTTCTCGGGTCGCGCCGGCGCCTATGAGCCGGCGATGCGGCAGCGCGACCCCGATCCGCCCCCGGCGAAAGAAGCCGCAGGCTCTTTGGATCTCGCGCTGCGAGAGAGAGTCGACGCAGACATCGCGGCCTTTCTCGCCGCCTTCGACAGCGCGCTTGCCCACGATACGGCGGAAAGCCGTGCGCTGTTGCGCGAGGCGACCGACCGGCTTCTGCGCGCCGGAGCACGCACGCGGATCGAACTCGAGCGCCTCGAAGCCCGCCTTCCTCTCCCGCCTCGCGACCAAGCGCGAGAGGGCGGCGCGGCCTGGCGGCAGCGTTAGAGACGCGGCTGGAGAGGATTTCGCACGGATCGCGCCATCTCCGTCCCCGTCCCCGCCCTCGCCACCCGCGGGTTATCGGTCGCTCTTGCGGAAGGCGCCGCGGATCTCCCGAGGTAAGCGCGACCGCCGTCGCCGCACACCCGCCCAATCTCCCGCCCAAGCCCTTGATGGCAGGGACGTCGCGGTTTCCGAGCCCGCTCGTCCGGCCTCACCCGCCTTATGATCCGGTTCTCGTCCATCGGGTCGCTCTCTCGAGCGGTCCGGCGAACCAAACGGCCGCCCGTTGATCCAGATCAAATACGCGCTCAGTGGAATGGTTCAAACTCGACGCTAAATCGGTATTCTAGTACCGAATTCTCCGAGAGAGAGGCGCGGGTGTTGCCGAAGATCGCCCTTGCTTTCCGATGACAGCGGCTTCGGCGAGCACCGCCCGCCGGGTGCCCACCTACTGCTACCAGTGCGTAGCGGGCCCGGACCTTTTGAAGGTTTGCGTCGAGGAGGGCACGGCGCTCGCGATCGAGCCCAATTTCGGCGCGAGCGCCATTCATCCCGGCGCCGGGCGGGTCTGCGTCAAGGCCTATGGCCTCGTCGAGAAGACCTACAATCCCCATCGCATCCTGTCGCCGATGAAGCGCACCAACCCGAAAAAGGGGCGAGGCGAGGATCCCGGTTTCGTTCCGATCTCCTGGGAAGAGGCGCTCGATACCGTTGCTGAGAAATTGAATGCCATTCGCGCCTCGGGCCTTCTCGACGCGTCGGGCTATCCCAAGGTTGCGGCGAGTTTCGGCGGCGGCGGGACGCCGCAATCCTACATGGGGACCTTCCCCGCGTTTCTTGCCGCCTGGGGGCCGGTCGATATGGGCTTCGGCAGCGGCCAGGGCGTCAAGTGCACCCATTCGGAGCATCTTTACGGCGAGTTCTGGCACCGCGCGTTTACGGTCTCCGCGGACACGCCTTCCTGCCGTTACATCATCTCGCTCGGAAGCAATATAGAAGCCTCGGGCGGCGTCGTCGGCGTCAAGAGGCATGCGGATGCGCGGGCCCGCGGATTGCGGCGCGTCCAGGTCGAGCCCCACCTTTCCATCACCGGCGCATCCTCGGCCGAGTGGGTCCCGATCCGGCCAAAAACCGATGCGGCGTTCCTTTACGCCTTGATCCACGTGTTGTTGCACGAGGAGCCGCGCGAAAAGCTCGACCTCGCGTTCCTCTGCGAGCGCACGGCTTCGCCCTATCTCGTCGGCGCTCACGGCTATTATCTGCGCGATCCCGAGAGCCTCAAACCGCTCCTCTGGGATCGGCGCCGCAACGCGGCGGTGACGCATGACGCGGCAGGGGCCGAGCCCGCTCTCGAAGGACGTTTCGTGGCGAAGGCGGTCGAAATCGGCGCCGACGGCGAGCGGCTCGCCGCGGGCGAACTTTCGGGCGAGACCGCGTTCGACAAGCTTCTCGCTAATATGGCTCCTTTT